>NZ_CP014595.1:0-326000 GCF_001687105.1 Salipiger sp. CCB-MM3 | reverse complement strand
GTTGGCGATGGTGTTCCAGAGCTACGCGCTTTATCCGCATATGTCGGTGCGCAAGAACATCGCCTTTCCGATGAAGATGGCGGGGATGCCGCAGGACGAGCAGAACCGCCGCATCGAGGCGGCGGCGAAATCGCTCAACCTGACGGATTATCTCGACCGGCGTCCGGGGCAGCTTTCGGGCGGCCAGCGGCAGCGGGTCGCCATCGGGCGCGCCATCGTGCGCGAGCCTTCGGCGTTCCTCTTCGACGAGCCGCTGTCGAACCTCGACGCGGCGCTGCGGGTGAACATGCGGCTGGAGATCTCCGAGCTGCACAACGCGCTGAAAACGACGATGATCTATGTGACGCACGATCAGGTCGAGGCGATGACCATGGCCGACAAGATCGTGGTGCTGCGCGCGGGCAATATCGAGCAGGTGGGCTCGCCGCTGGATCTGTACCACACGCCGCAGAATGAGTTCGTCGCGGGCTTCATCGGCTCGCCGAAGATGAACCTGATCCGCGGCGCCGAGGCCGACAAACACGGCGTGGCGACCATCGGTATTCGGCCCGAGCATCTGGCGGCCTCGACCGAGAGCGGGCTGTGGCAGGGCCGGGTGGGCGTGGCCGAGCACCTCGGGTCCGACACCTTCCTGCATGTGCATGATCACGGGCTGGGCGATGAGCCGCTGACCGTGCGTGTGGACGGCGAGATGCCGGTGCGCCATGGCGATACGATCTTCCTGACCCCGGACGAGAGCAAGCTGCACCGTTTCGACGCGCAGGGGCTGCGGATATGAGCATGCGGCTGCAGGGCAAATGCGCCCTGATCACCGGGGCGGCGCGGGGCATCGGGGCGGCATTTGCCGAAGCCTATCTGCGCGAGGGCGCGAAAGTGGCGATTGCCGACATCGACCTCGCCCGCGCCGAAGCCACCGCCGCGGCGCTGGGGGATGGTGCCGTGGCGGTGCATATGGATGTCACCGATCAGGCCAGCATCGACAGCGCCGTCGCCGAGAGCGTGGCGCGGCTCGGGCGGATCGACATCCTGATCAACAACGCCGCGCTCTTTACCGCCGCGCCGCTGACCGAGATCACCCGCGAGGATTACGCGCGGGTCTTCGACATCAACGTCGCGGGGGTGCTCTTTACGATGCAGGCGGCGGCGAAACATATGATCGAACGCGGGGGTGGCGGGAAGATCATCAATATGGCCAGTCAGGCCGGACGCCGGGGCGAGCCCTTGGTGGCGGTCTACTGCGCCTCCAAGGCGGCGGTGATCAGCCTGACGCAATCGGCGGCGCTGAACCTCATCGAACACGGCATCAACGTCAACGCCATCGCCCCCGGCGTGGTGGATGGCGAGCATTGGGACGGGGTCGACGCCTTCTTCGCCAAATATGAAAACAAGCCGCTCGGCCAGAAGAAACGCGAGGTCGGCGAGGCGGTGCCTTACGGCCGCATGGGACGGGCCGAGGATCTGACCGGCATGGCCGTCTTCCTCGCCTCGGACGAGGCCAATTACATCGTCGCCCAGACCTACAACGTGGACGGCGGACAATGGATGAGCTGACGGAGGCTTTGATGAAACTCCAGACCAACACGCTCGGCGCGCTCGATAAGCGCATCACCGTGCCCGGCTATGACCGCAGCGCCCTGTCGGCAGGGATCGTCCATGTCGGGCTCGGGAATTTTCACCGCGCGCATCAGGCGGTCTATCTCGACGATCTGTTTGCCAAGGGGCTGGATCATGACTGGGCGATCTGCGGCGCGGGGGTGCGTGCGCCCGATGGCAAGATGCGCGAGGCGCTGGCGGCGCAGGATTATCTTTCCACGGTGATCGAGCTTGATCCCTCGGGGCCGCGTCCGCGTATCATCGGCGCCATGGTGGATTTCGTGGAGGTCGCGCCCGACAACGGCCCGCTGATCGCGCGCATGGCGGATCCGGCCGCGCGGATCATCTCGCTGACCGTGACCGAGGGCGGCTATTACGTCGATGCCACCACCGGCACCTTCGATCCCACCCATCCCGACATTGTCGCCGATGGCGCCGCGCCGGACACGCCCAAGACGGTCTTTGGGGCCATTGTCGCCGCCCTCAAGGCGCGCAAGGCCGGGGGGCTGCCGCCCTTCACGGTGATGAGCTGCGACAATATCCCCGGCAATGGCGAGGTCACCCGCGACGCGGTGGCCGGAACCGCGCGGCTTTCCGACCCGGAGTTCGCGCAATGGATCGAGGCCAACGTCGCCTTTCCCAACGCCATGGTCGACCGCATCACCCCGGCGACGGGCGCGGGCGAGCGGGCGCTGGCGCGGGAGTTCGGCCTCGACGATCCAGTGCCGGTGACCTGCGAGCCGTTCCGGCAATGGGTGCTCGAGGACAATTTCCCGCAAGGCCGCCCGCGGCTCGAGGAAGTGGGCGTCACCTTCACCGATCACGTGCATTCCTACGAGCGGATGAAAATCCGCATCCTCAACGGCGGCCATGCCATCATCGCCTACGCCGGGGCGCTCATGGGCTGCGAGTTTGCCGATGACGCCATGCGTCACCCGCTGGTCAGCGCCTTCCTGCGCAAGGTCGAGCAGGAGGAGATCCTGCCGCATGTGCAGCCGGTGCCCGAGTTCACCCCGCCGGCCTATCTTGAGCTCATCGAAGAGCGCTTTGGCAATACCGCGGTGAAGGACACCATCCGCCGTCTCTGCCTCGACGGGTCGAACCGGCAGCCGAAGTTCATCGTGCCCTCGATCGCCGACGGTCTGCGCAAGGGCGCTTCGGTCGAGGGTCTGGCGCTCGAAAGCGCGCTCTGGTGCCGCTACTGCTTTGGCACCTTCGAGGACGGCACGGTGATCGAGCCCAATGACCCGAACTGGAGCGCGCTGACCGCGCTCGCCGCAGAGGCGCGCGATAGGCCCGAGGCCTGGCTGAGCCAGCGCGCGGTCTATGGCGAGATCGCCGGCAATGACGTTTTCGGCGCGGCCTTTGCACGCTGGCTGGGGCTGATCTGGTCGGATGGCGCGCAGGTGGCGCTGGAAACCTATCTCGCAACCCAGCCCGAGGACTGAGCGAATGGCCTATCTCGGGATCGACCTCGGGACCTCGGGGCTGCGCGCGCTGCTGGTGGATGAGGCGGGCGCGCCGCTGGCAAGCGCCGAGCGCCACTATGAGGCGCAGCATCCCCATCCCGGCTGGTCCGAGCAGGACCCGGCCAGCTGGATCGCGGCGCTGGAAGGCGCCGTCTCCGACCTGCGCGCCGAGCCCGCGTGGCCGTCGCTGCGCGGCATTGGCGTTGCGGGGCACATGCATGGGGCGGTGCTGCTGGATGCCGAGGATCAGGTGCTGCGGCCCTGCATCTTATGGAACGACACCCGCGCCCATGCCGAGGCGGCAGAGCTTGACGCGCGGTCCGAATTTCGCGCGATCTCGGGCAATATCGTCTTTCCCGGCTTCACCGCGCCGAAGCTGTGCTGGGTGCAGCGCCATGAGCCCGAGGTCTTCGCCAGGATCGCCAAGGTGCTGCTGCCAGCGGCGTTTCTCACCCTCTATCTGACCGGCGAACATGTGGCGGATATGTCTGACAGCGCCGGTACCTCGTGGCTGGATATCGCCGGGCGCGACTGGTCCGAGGCGCTGCTGGCCGCCGGTCACATGCGCCGCGACCAGATGCCGAGGCTGGTCGAGGGCTCGGACCCGGCGGGCGATCTGCGCAAAGACATCGCGGCAAGCTGGGGCCTGTCCGGCCCGGTCACCGTGGCGGGCGGCGCGGGCGACAATGCCGCCGCCGCCTGCGGTACCGGCGCGCTTGGCGAAGGGCAGGGCTTTGTCTCGCTGGGCACGTCCGGCGTGTTGCTGGCGGCGCGGGATGGCTGCCATCCGCGCCCCGAAAGCGCGCTGCACAGCTTTTGCCACGCGGTGCCGGGGCGCTGGTACCAGATGGGGGTGATGCTCTCCTGCACCGACAGTCTCAACTGGCTGTCGCGCATCGCCGGGCTGCGGCCTGCCGAGCTGACCGCGCCTTTGGGCGTCACACTGCAGCCGCCGGGCCGGGTGCGCTTTTTGCCGTATCTCTCGGGCGAGCGTACGCCGCACAATGATGCGGTGATCCGCGGCGCCTTCACCGGGCTTGGCGCGGAAACCGGGCGCGACGAGATGACCCGCGCGGTGCTCGAAGGCGTGGCCTTCGGCCTGCGCGACAGCGCCGAGGCGCTGCGCAGCGCTGGCGCGGATCTGTCGCAGCTGCTGGCGATCGGCGGCGGCAGCCGCTCACGCTACTGGCTGCGGCTCATCGCGACGGTGCTGGACACGCCGCTGCATCTGCCCGCGTCGGGCGAGTTCGGCGCAGCGCTCGGTGCCGCGCGGCTGGGGCTCATCGCCGCCACTGGCGCCGCCCCCGAGGAGGTGATCCGCCCGCCCGCCACCGCCGAGGTGATCGAGCCGGTGGCCGCGCTGGTGCCCGCGTTCGACGAGGTCTACAGCACCTTCGGCCCGGCCTATCGCGGGATCCGTTCAATCCAGTAGGCGCCCCGGGGCTTCCTCTTGGCAAAAATATCCCCGCCGGAGGCGCAAAGAGCCCTCCGGCGGGTCCGCACGCGAGGGGAACAAGACGTGCAAGGAACGAGACTTAGATGAGCCTTCAGATCACCCGCACCTGCGTGCCGACTGGGCAGAGCTGGAAAAGCTCGGCGATCTTCTCGTTGTAAAGCCCGATGCAGCCGTCCGAGGACGGGCGCCCGATCTTCCGCGTGTCATGGGTGCCGTGGATGATATAGGCGGGCCAGCTGAGATACATCGCGTGGGTGCCCAGCGGGTTGTCGGGGCCGGGGCCGATGGGCTTCCAGTCGGGGTAGCGCTCCATCTGCGAGGCGGTGGGCGTCCACGACGGGCCGACCTTCTTGCGCACGATGGAGGTATAGCCGCGTTTGGTCAGCTCTTCCGAGATCGGCACCGAGGTGGGATAGACCCGGTATTCGCTGCCGTCGCTGTTCCAGAAGTGCAGCGCGCGCGACGCGGTGTCGGCGACGATGGTGGCTTTGCCCAGATCGTCGAAATGGTCGCGCCAGTCCTGACGCACGAAGCTCGAGATATTGTTGCGCGTCCCGGCGTGCAGCAGCGCGGGCGTGGCAAGTACTGAGGCGGTGGCGAGCGCGCCGCCAAGGGCGGCACGGCGGGTGAGGTTATGGCTCATGTGGTCTCCTTTCCGGCGGGGATACCCCCGTCCTTGCGGGCCAGAGACGTGACCGGCCTTAACCGGAGCTTAAGCGTTTGGCGCGGCGGCGCCGGCTTCACGCGAATGCGATCCACCGTGCGCCGCGCGCCGCGCGCCGAAGGCTCAGGTGGCGCTGGCCGGGGCGGCGGGCGCCTCAAGCGCTGCCGTGGCGGGCAGGGCGGTGCCCGGCGGCACGGTGCCCTGACCGGATTGGCCCTTGGTTAGCACGATCACCTTGGTGCCCTTGGGGGTGCGCTCGTAAAGATGCATCGAATCTTGATTGAACATGCGGATGCAGCCCGACGAGGTGGCATGGCCGACGGTCCAGGGCGAGGGGGTGCCGTGGATGCGGTAGAGCGTGTCGCGCCCGCCTTTGTAGAGATAGAGCGCCCGCGCACCGAGCGGGTTTTCGAGGCCACCGGGCAGGCCGCTCGCCACCGGCTTGTAGGTTTCCGGCTCGCGGCGGATCATGTTCTGGGTCGGGGTCCAATAGGGCCATTCGCGCTTCAGCGCGATATTGGCGGTGCCCGAAAAGCTCAGGCCCTCGGCGCCCACGGCGACCGAATAGCGCATGGCCTTATTGCCTTCGAGCACCTGATAGAGCCAGCGCGCGCCGGGATCGACGATGATCGTGCCGGGTTTCTCGTCCGACCAATAGTCGACCACCTGCCGCTTCTTCGCCTCGGTCAGATATTTATCCTCGATCGCCGGAACGGTGATGTCGCCATCGTCGACCGCCATATACATCATCCGCGTCTCTTCCGAGATGGCGCCGGGGGTGGTCGGGGGCACCGAAGTCGTGCTGGCGCAGGCCGAAAGCAGGCCCAATGTGGCGAGCGAGAGCGCGGCAAGAACACTGCGGCGCGGTCGGAGGATGTCTGTCATCTGGCGGTTCCGTTCGTTTGGGGATGGCGGTGCAGCGGGGCTGCTCCGACGAAAGGGCGGGGGGAGGCGCGCCGGATGGGCGGGACCCCTCGTCGCGAAACAGGTAGAGCGGCGGTATGATTTGTCCGCACTCCGGTTCCAATTTGTTGTGTTGCAGCAACAGGCAGGCCTGCGCCGGGCACCGGCCGCGGTGCGCAGGCAAGGGGGACAAAAGCGGCGCCGCGCATCGGCGCCTTGCGGGGCATCGGGCAAAGGGTCATGTGATGCGACTATGAATTGCTGCTTAAGTAAGCCTTAAGGTTTACCAGCGAACGCGCCGAGGCAAGGAGGTTTCATGCGCATCCTGATCGTCGAGGACGACCCTGTGCTTTCCGAGGGACTCTCGGTTGGGCTGGGGCTG
The DNA here is from genome assembly GCF_001687105.1 of Salipiger sp. CCB-MM3. Taxonomy (NCBI): domain Bacteria; kingdom Pseudomonadati; phylum Pseudomonadota; class Alphaproteobacteria; order Rhodobacterales; family Roseobacteraceae; genus Salipiger; species Salipiger sp. CCB-MM3. The sequence continues at coordinate 319,533 of NZ_CP014595.1, read as the reverse complement.
TCGGGCTTCACCGCTGATCCGGTCGGCACGCTGTCCGACGCCCGCGCCGCGCTGGAGGCGTCGGAGTTCGCGGGCATGGTGCTCGACGTGATGCTGCCCGATGGCTCGGGGATCGACCTGCTGGCGGAGATCCGGCGCGGCGGCTCGGACCTGCCGGTGCTGCTGCTGACCGCGCGCGATCAGGTGCGGGACCGGATCGAGGGGCTGGACGCCGGTGCGGATGACTATCTTGGCAAACCCTTCGATCTTGAGGAACTGGCGGCGCGGCTGCGGGCGATCCTGCGCCGCGCCGATGGGCGCGCGGCGGCGGTGCTGCGCTGGAACGGGCTCGAGCTTGACCCGGCGCAGATGCGCGGCGTGCTGCAGGGCGTGCCGCTGAGTTTCTCACGCCGCGAGTTCGCGGTGCTGCATGCGCTGATGGAGCGTCCGGGGCAGATCCTGTCGAAACCCGCCCTCGAAGAGCGTCTCTACGGCTGGCAGGAAGAGGTCGAAAGCAACGCGGTCGAAGTGCATGTGCATCACCTGCGTGCCAAGCTGGGGCGCAGTTTCATCGAAACCGTGCGGGGCCTTGGCTACCGCGTGGCGCGCGGGGGCTGACCCTGTGTCGCTGCGGCTGCGCCTCTTTCTGATCCTCGCGCTGGCGACCGGCGGCATCTGGTTTTCGGCGGTGCTCTGGATCGAGCATTCCACCCGCGCGCAGGTGCAGCAGGTGCTTGACGCGCGGCTGGCCGAAGCCGCCCGCATGGTGTCTTCGCTGCTCTCGGACCGGCGTATCGCCATGGCGGGCGAGGGCGCGCCGGTGGCGATCCCGCTCGATGCGCATGGCGATTACGCGCATCAGCTGTCGTGCCAGATATGGTCGCTGCAGGGCAGTCTTGTGGGCCAGTCCGAGGGCGCACCGCAGGCACAGCTGAGCGCCGCCCATGGCACCGGTTATTCGGAATCCACCGTCGATGGCGAGACATGGCGCGTTTATACGGTGGAGAACACCACGCTGGGCGTGCGGGTGATGGTGGGCGACAGCCTCGCCGTGCGCGACAAACTTGTGTCGGGCGTGATCGAGGGGCTTTTGCTGCCGCTGGCGGTGATCCTGCCGCTGCTGGCGGCGGCGATCTGGGTCAGCGTCGGACGCGGGCTCGCGCCCATGCACCGTCTGGCCGAGGCGCTGCGGCTGCGCAGCCCCGGCGATCTCGGTCCGCTTCCCGCAGGGCCGGTGCCCGCCGAGATGCGCCCCATGCGCGCGGCGCTCGACGGTCTCTTCGGGCGGCTGGCCAAGGCGCGCGAGGCGGAGCGCGATTTCACCGCTTTCGCCGCGCATGAGCTGAAGACCCCGCTGGCCGGGCTGCGCACGCAGGCACAGATCGCCCGCATCGCGCCGGATGAGGCGACCCGGGCGCGCGCTCTGCAGAACATCGAACGCTCGGTCGATCGCACCGATCGGATGGTGCGGCAACTTCTGGAGCTTTCGGCGGTGGAAAGCGCGGGCGAGGCCCCGGGTCATGCCGACCTTGGCCGCCTGAGTGAAGAGATATGCGCCGATCTCACGCCGCTGGCCGAGGCGCGCGGGGTGCTCTTGCGCTCGGATGTGCCGCAGGGCGCGTCCGCGCCGCTGCGCGCCAGCGGGTTCCTTCTGCATACGGCGCTGCGCAATCTGGTCGAGAACGCGGTGCAGGCCTCGCCCGAGGGCGCCACGGTGCGCATCTCGCTGCAAGGCGGTGTGCTGCGGGTCGAGGACGCGGGGCCGGGCATCCCGCCCGAACTGCGCGCGCGGGTCTGCGAGCGTTTCGTGCGCGGCACGGCGGGCGGCGATGGCAGCGGGCTCGGGCTGGCGATTGCGGCTGCGGCGATGGACCGGCTCGGCGGCACACTGGAGCTGCCCCAAAGCATCGGCGAGGGCCAACGCGCCGAGCTGCATCTGCCGCCCGCCTGACCGCGCCCGCCTGATCACCCGATGCACAACCCATGTGCGCGGGCAGGGCTGTCGCGGACGCCGCGCGCACCCTAAATACCGGGCCAAGGCAAGGAGATTGCAATGGAACTCGGACTCTACACTTTCGGCGATGTGGGCACGAACCCGGTCACCGGCGAAAAGATCGACGCGCAGGCGCGGCTGCAGAACCTGATGGAAGAGATCGAACTGGCCGATCAGGTCGGGCTCGACGTCTTTGGCCTCGGCGAGCACCACCGCCCGAATTACGCGATCTCCTCGCCCGCGACGGTGCTGGCAGGGGCGGCGCGCACCACCAAGCGCATCAAGCTCAGCTCGGCGGTGACGGTGCTCAGCTCCGACGATCCGATCCGCGTCTACCAGCAGTACGCGACGCTCGACAATCTGACCGGCGGCCGCGCCGAGATGATGGTGGGGCGCGGCAGTTTCATCGAGAGCTTCCCGCTCTTCGGCTACGCGCTCGACGATTACAACGAGCTGTTCGAGGAAAAGCTGTCGATGCTGATGGCGATCAACGAGTATGAAGCGCTGAAATGGCCCGGCACCACCCATACACCTGCGGTCGAGGGCGCCGGGGTTTACCCGCGTGCCACCGGCGATGGCCGCCTGCCGCTGTGGATCGCCGCGGGCGGCACGCCGCAGAGCATGGTGCGGGCCGGGGCGCTGGGTCTGCCGCTGGCGCTGGCGATCATCGGCGGGCAGCCGCGGCGGTTCGCGCCGCTGGCCGCTCTCTACCGCAAGGCCGCGGCGCAGACCGGCCACGCCGAGCAGGCGCGCGTCTCGCTCAACGTGCACGGCTTTGTCGGCGAGGACAGCCAGCGCGCCGCCGATCTCTTCTTCCCGGCGCAAAAGCAGGTGATGGACCAGCTGGGCCGCGAGCGCGGCTGGCCGCCGCAGAGCCGCGCGCAATATGACGAGAGCATGAGCCGCGAGGGCTCGATGTTTGTCGGCAGCCCGGCGCAGCTGGTGGATAAGATCCTTGGCCTGCGCGAGGACCTCGGCTTTGACCGCGTGACGATCCAGATGGCGATCGGGGTGATCGAACATTCCGAGATGCTGAGGGCGATCGAGGTGCTGGGCACCAAAGTGGCCCCCGAATTGCGCAAAGCCGGCTGAGCCATTTCAGCGCGGCCATCTCTCTGGTGCGGCCTTGAAACGCCGCGCCGGAGGGCGTAGATGCGCTGATCGAGTGAGGACGACCTCCCCCGCAAAAGGGATACGAGACGGGACGGACCGAGGCAAAGGAGACCCCTCATGCGCAGCCGTTTCGACCGTATCCGCCACGCCCTCAGCTTCGAGCTTATCGGGCTCGCCCTCATCATCCCGCTCGGCGCCAGCGCCTTTGGCGCCTCAGCCCATGAGATCGGCCTGATCGCGCTGGTCTGCAGCCTCGTGGCGACGGGCTGGAACTATCTCTACAATCTGCTCTTCGACCGCTGGATGCAGCGCCGCTATGGCCATGCGCAAAAGACGCCGGGCCTGCGCATCGCGCATGCGCTGCTCTTCGAGGCGGGGCTGCTGCTGGCGCTTGCGCCCTATATTGCGTGGCAGCTGGGGGTGAGCCTTTGGCACGCGCTGGTCATGGATATGTCCTTCGCGCTGTTCTACGTGGGCTACGCCTTCGTCTTCAACTGGCTCTACGACCTGCTGTTCCCGGCACCGCGTGCATCTGCGCGCAGCTGAGCCCGCTTCTTCTCTTTAAAAATACGCCGGGGGTGAGGCGCAAAGCGCCGAGGGGGCAGCGCCCCCTCCCTTGATGCCCAGTAGAGTGCCAGACGCCCGCGCAGCACGCGGCGTCACCAAAGGCGCGTCAGAGTTCGCAAGTGCCCTTCGTATCACTTGCGAGGGGCGCCATCGGATGCTCGAGCGCGGGCCTGCTGCAGACCGGACTCGCGGGGGATTGCTGCGCCTTCGCACCGTGATAGGCGCCAAGGACGGCGAGGGCGACAAGCGCCGCCAGCTGGATCATGGTTGTGCGTTTCATCTTCTGCCTCAAAGATGTGGTGGCTGCCCCCGCTTATGGCTGCGGGCGGACCCCCTTATGGTTTTTATCTGCTGTCGTTTTTATGGTGATCGTTCTGGTAGTCGTCGTTCTTGTGCTCGCTGCCCCTCAGGTAGGAGCTTCTGACAAGAATACAGCAGGTTGCGGCGGATCAGGTGTCGCGATTGCGACATGCGTGCGGTCTTTTGCCTAAATTGCGTTCTTCTGCGCGGAAAAGCGGCATGGTTGAGGATTTCGGGTCACAGCCAGCCCTTGGATCGGCACGAAACGGCCGCCATAGGCAGCATCCGGGCAATGCAAAACCGCCCGAAGCATGGGCTCCGGGCGGTTCATAGCAGTCAGGCAAGCGCGACGAGTCGCGCCGCGCGCCGATCAGGAGGCGGCGAGGTTGCGCAGCACGTAGTGCAGCACGCCGCCGTGCTCGACGTATTCCTTCTCGATCGCCGTATCGATACGGCACTTGAGCTGGATGGTCTTCGTCGAGCCGTCCTTGAAGGTGATGGTACAGGGCACCTCGGCCAGCGGGGTGACGCTGTCGAGCCCTTCGATGCTGACGGTTTCTTCACCGGTGAGGCCCAGCGTGGTGCGGGTGTCGCCGCCGGTGAACTCGAAGGGGATCACCCCCATGCCAACGAGGTTGGAGCGGTGGATGCGCTCGAAGCTCTCGGCGATCACCGCCTTGATGCCCAGCAGCGCCGTGCCCTTGGCCGCCCAGTCTCGCGAGGAGCCAGCGCCGTAAAGTTCACCGCCGAAGATCACCAGCGGCGTGCCCTGATCCTGATAGGCCATGGCGGCTTCATAGATCGAGGTCTGCGCGCCGTCGGGGCCCTTGGTGTAGCCGCCCTCGACGCCATCCAGCATCTCGTTCTTGATGCGGATGTTGGCGAATGTGCCGCGCATCATCACCTCGTGGTTGCCGCGGCGCGAGCCATACGAGTTGAACTCGCGCACGGGCACCTGATGCTCGACAAGGTACTGACCGGCGGGGGTGCTCTCTTTGAACGAGCCTGCGGGCGAGATGTGGTCGGTGGTGATCATATCGCCGAGCACCGCAAGGATGCGCGCGCCTTCGATATTGGTGATCACGCCCGGATCCTTGGACATGCCTTGGAAGTAGGGCGGGTTCTGCACATAGGTCGAGGTCGGCGGCCAGCTGTAGGTCTCGCCGCCTTTGACTTCCACACCCTGCCACTTCTCGTCGCCCTTGAAGACGTCGGCGTATTTCTCTTGGAAGGCCGCGCGGGTCACGGTCTTTTCGACCAGCTCTGCGATCTCGGCGTTCGAGGGCCAGATGTCCTTGAGGTAGACGTCGTTGCCGTCTTTGTCCTGACCGATGACATCCGTCGCGATGTTGACGTTCATGTCGCCCACCAGCGCGTAGGCCACCACCAGCGGCGGCGAGGCGAGGTAGTTGGCGCGCACGTCGGGCGAGATGCGGCCCTCGAAGTTGCGGTTTCCCGAGAGCACCGATGTAGCGATCAGATCGTAATCGTTGATCGCTTTCGAGATCGGCGCATCCAGCGGGCCGGAGTTGCCGATACAGGTGGTGCAGCCATAGCCCACGAGGTTGAAGCCCACGGCGTCAAGGTCTTCTTGCAGCCCGGCGGCCTCGAGGTATTCCGACACGACCTGCGAGCCCGGCGCGAGCGAGGTTTTCACCCAGGGCTTGCGGTTGAGGCCAAGCTCACGCGCCTTGCGCGCCACCAGACCGGCTCCGATCATCACATAGGGGTTCGAGGTGTTGGTGCAGGAGGTGATCGAGGCGATCACGATCGAGCCGTCGTGCAGCTGGTAGGCACCGTCGTCGGTCTTGTACCAGCCCTTCTTGTGGTGGCCGACGTCGCCGGGGATGTCGGTGGGCTCGGGGGCGCCGCCCTCGGCTTCCCAGCGGGCCTCGGCCTTGTCGGTGTTGTTGCCGTTGCGCTGGCCTTCGACGAACTCGGCAAAGGCGGGGGCGGCGGCGTCGAGCGCGATATAGTCCTGCGGGCGTTTCGGGCCCGAGATGGCGGGCACGATGGTGCCCATGTCGAGCTCGAGCGTGTCGGTGTAGACCGGATCATAACCGCCGTCGCGCCAGAAGCCGTTCTCCTTGGCGTAGGCTTCGACCAGCGCAATGCGCTCCTTGTCGCGGCCGGTCTGCTCGAGATAGCGCAGGGTCTCGGCGTCGATCGGGAAGAAGCCGCAGGTGGCGCCGTATTCTGGGGCCATGTTGGCGATGGTGGCGCGCTGCGCCAGCGGCAAATTGTCGAGCCCGTCGCCGTAGAACTCCACGAATTTGCCGACCACGCCCTTGGCGCGCAGCATTTCGACGACCTTCAGCACGAGGTCGGTGCCGGTGGTGCCTTCCATCATCTCGCCGGTCAGTTTGAAGCCGACGACCTCGGGGATCAGCATGGAGATGGGCTGGCCGAGCATCGCGGCCTCGGCCTCGATACCGCCGACGCCCCAGCCCAGAACCGCAGCGCCGTTGACCATCGTGGTGTGGCTGTCGGTGCCGACCAGCGTGTCGGGGTAGGCGACCTCGGTGCCGTCCTGATCTTCATCGGTCCAGACGGTCTGCGCCAGATACTCAAGGTTCACCTGGTGGCAGATGCCGGTGCCCGGCGGCACGACGCGGAAGTTGTTGAACGCGGACTGGCCCCATTTGAGGAACTCATAGCGTTCGATGTTACGCTCGTACTCGCGATCCACGTTCATCTGGAAGGCGCGCGGGTTGCCGAACTCATCGATCATCACCGAGTGGTCGATGACCAGATCCACGGGGTTGAGCGGGTTGATCTTCTGCGCATCGCCACCCAGCGCCTTGATGCCGTCGCGCATGGCGGCAAGGTCAACAACCGCCGGAACGCCGGTGAAATCCTGCATCAGCACACGGGCGGGACGGTAAGCGATCTCGCGGGGGTTCTTGCCGCCCTGCTTGCCCCATTCCGAAAACGCCTTGATGTCGTCCACCGAGACGGTCTTGCCGTCTTCGAAGCGGAGCATGTTTTCCAGCACGACCTTCAGAGCGGCGGGAAGCTTCGAGAACTCGCCGAGACCGGCCTCTTCTGCTGCGGGGATCGAGTAATAAGCGATTGTCTTGCCGTTGACCTCAAGCGTCTTGCGGGTCTTGGCCGTGTCCTGACCGACTGTAATAGGCATGTCTGGCTCCCTCTCATTGCGTGGAGAAAAATGGGTCGCTAGTAGGTAGATGGCTCAGAGGGGGGGCTGGATCAAGTGGCGCGTGAGTTTTTTTGTATCCAACGGTATACAATGCACGGAAAACACGCTTCACCTGCTCTCGCAAAACCTTGATTGGTTATTTCAAAGAGGGTTTTGTACCCCAGATGGGGGCGCAGACATGGGGAACACTGCTCAGATGAACCGACTCACGACTTGGATGGCACCTCTCGCCATGCTGCTTGCGGGCAGCGCAGCCGAGGCGCAGCAGGACAACCCGGTTCTCGTCGAGCTGTTCACCTCGCAAGGCTGTGCCGCCTGTCCACCCGCCGATGCGGTGCTTGCCGAGCTCAGCAACCGCGAGGATGTCATCCCGCTGGCGCTGCATGTGGACTATTGGGATTACATCGGCTGGAAGGATGATTTCGCCGATCCGGGCTTTACCAAGCGCCAGAAGGGCTATGCCCGCGCCGCCGGTCGCCGCTCGCTCTACACGCCGCAGATGATCGTGAACGGGCGCTACGACGTGGTTGGCTCGCGCCCGATGAAAGTGGTGGATGCGATCCGCGCCGCGTCGGAAACCGCGTCGCCCGCGAAACTTCTGGTGGCGCGCGATGGCGACCAATTGGTGATCCGCGCCGAGCCGCTGGCCAAGCTGCCGCCGGAAACGGTGATCCACCTCGTGCGCTATGCGCCGGAAAAGACCGTCTCGATCGAGGATGGCGAGAATGCCGGGCTTGAGGTGACCTACACCAATATCGCCCACGGCTGGCAGGTGATCGGCAGTTGGGACGGGCAGGAGCCCTATGAGACCTCCGTGCCCTTGGAAGGCGACGATCCGGCTGTGGTGCTTCTGCAGGAAGCCCAGTTCGGCCCGGTTCTGGCCTCGGCGCGCTGGAAAGACTGATCCAGCACGCGGCGAGGCCAGTTGCGAGTCAGGCCGCGCCCTCATCTCCCATGAACATCAGGTCTGGGTTGCTGCCGTCAGGCGCGACCAGACAACGCCATGGTGCCCCGTTGGCGCCGACCCGCATATAGACCGCCGTTGCCGCCTCTGAGGTTTCGCCGCCGACCACGGTGACGCCGCCCTCGGTCTGCGCCGCAAGCGCCGACTGGCAGGCCGAAATCGCCGCGCTGCTGACGTCGGGCGACATCGAGGTGATGAAGGGCGGTCCAGCCGGAGAGGCGGGCATGGGCGCGTCTATTGCGGGGCTATCTGTCTCGGCGCAGGCGGCGAGCATCAGCGCCGCTGTAAGGTAGAACTTGGCTGAAGGCATTTGGGGTCTCCCGGAAAATTCCTGTCTCGAATATCCGGGCAGGAGAGCCGACGGCGCTGCATTCGGCAAGCCTTTTGCGCAGGCAGCGCCGTGCTCGGCGGACTAGCTCTGATCGTGCTGGCGCGCGCGCTTCTCGGCCCGCTTGCGCTGGCGCTTGGGCTTCCAGCGGCGGTGGATCCAGAACCACTGGCCCGGGTCTGCCTCGATCCGCGCCTCCAGCCTACGGGTGACCTCGCGCATCATCTCCACCGGCTCACCATGGGCGATGGGCGCTTCAAACACCGCCTCGAAGTTCACCCCGTCGGGCTTGCGGATGCCGAAGAAGGGCACAAAGAGCGCGCCGGTTTTCACCGCGATCTCGGCGGCGGAGGTCAGCGTGGGCGCGGGCTGGCCGAGAAAGTCGATGGAGGTTCCGGCGCTGTCGTAGACGTCGAACAACAGCACGCCCATGCCGCCGCCGCGAATGTGCTTGAGCAGCCCCATGGTGCCGCGGCGGCCCTGTTCAAAGACCGGATCGCTCAGCGCGTGCATATTGGCGGCATAGTGCTCGTTGAAAAACGGGTTGGCCATGGGCCGGTAGAGCCCGCCGATGCGCCAGCCCCGCGCCACCAGCGCGGCGCGCGGCGCTTCGAAGTTGCCGTAATGGCCGGTGACAAAGAGGATCGGGCGCCCCTCGGCGCGGGCGGCTTCGATCGCGGCGACGCCTTCGCCGGTCACCGGCGTGTCCTTCATCCGCTCCAAAAGTCCGGCGACGTCGTAATTCTCGATCATCGTGCGCCCGGCATTGTCGGCCACCTGATCGGCGATGCGGCGCTTTTCGGCCTCGGGCATATCCGGCCAGACGTGTTCGAGATTGGCCATGGCGCGCGCCCGGTAGCCCGCGAGCGGCGCCACGAGGCGCCGCACCAGCGTTCCCATCATCCGTCCGCGCAGCGCAGGCGGCAGCGTCAGCGCCAGCCGGATGGTGCCGCGCAGCGCCTTGTCCGAGAGGTAATCCGCCGTGCCGCCGCGCACGGGGGCGGGCTTGCCGCCTTTCTTGCTGCCGGTCTTGGCGCCCGTCTTCCCGTCGGTCTTACCGCTTGTCTCGGCGCTTGCCTTGGCACCTGCCGACGCGGGACCGCCGTCCTTTGTGGATGCCTGCGGCGCAGTGGTGTTATTCGTCTCGCCCTTGGTCAAAGCCCGCTCCGTTCCTACGAGGGGCAGATTTAGGCCGCCGCGCGGCGCGGCACAAGTTCCAGAGCCGCGTTAGTCGTCGTCATCCTCGCCGGTTCGAAGCTCGATCTCGCCCACGGCGACCAACTCGCGGATGGCGGTGACCACCGTGCTCATCGCCGTTTCGCCCTTCTTGCCCTTCACGGTCATCCCGGCGGCATCCTCGCGCAGCGCGCCCGCCATACGCTTCGACATATTCTCCAGCAGGAACTCCGCCGCGGGCAGATCGGCCTCGGAGGTGGCCGCGGCGATGGCGGTGGTCAGCACCTCGGGCGGCACGTCGCGGGTGATCTTCGGCACGTCGACCTTTTTCAACCGCGTGGGAATGTCGGCGAAGGTAAAGATGGCGCGGCGCACGGCCTCGGCGAAATCCTTGTCGGTCTCCTCGAGCCCTTCGAGCACCTCGTCGCGCTTGGCCGAGGCGGCGTAGTTCAGGATGGCGCCAACCCGCTCGTCCGCGCGGTTGGCAAACGCCTTGGGCGGCTCCGCATCGAGTTGCGCCGCGAGGCTGAGCCCGATGCGGTCCACCGCCTCGGGCGAGACGCCGGCGGTCATCGACACGGCATAGGTGATGCGCCGGGCCTGCTCGCCGGGCATCAGCGCGAGCACCGCGGCGGCCTTGGCGGTGTTGATCTTCGAGAGCATGACGGCGGCCACCTCGATCGCTTCGGCGCTGGCGAGTTCGGCGATGCGCGCCTCGGGCAGGGCGCCGATCCGCTCCCATGGATCGCCGCTCTGGCGCACCCCGGCCTCTTTGCGCAGGCGGGCGGCGGTGCGGGCGCTGATCTTGCCGTCAAGCGCCGACAGCGCCCCCGCCATGTCACCGGGAAACGACAGGCCGATCCCGTCGAGTTCGGCGGAAAACTCCTCGACCACGGCGTTGAGCGTGGCGCGGTCGATATAGCGCATGCGGCCCAGTTGCAGCGTCAGTTCGGCCTGCAGATCGTCGGGCAGCGCCGAGAGCGGCACATCGGCCTCCTCGTTGAGCAGGAATTGCACGATGATCGCCGCCTTGGCGCGGCGCGACAGCGGCGGCCGACCGCCGGGGCGGCCTTGGGACTCGGACAAGGAAGGCAGAGTAGACATCGGTGCTGAGTATCGCGTCGTTTTACCGTGGCGTGTTGTCTTATCGGGGTCTCGTGGCTTGGTATCGCATCTTGGGATCAGAAAGCCTGTGCGGGCCGGTTGGGCTGGCAAGCTCCAGTCCTAGCGCAGCGAGGTTAATAAACCCTCATGGCTCGCGGCATTTCCGCCCCGTCACGGCGCGCAGGAAAAAGGGGCGCCCAGACCGGGCGCCCCTTCGGGTAACTGCACGCGAGGCCAGCGGAATGCTCAGCCAGAGATCACCTTGCAGGTGCCGCTCTCGGCGTCATAAGCCGAGCCTTCCGCGCAGGTCATCTTGGCCTGCTCGTGATAGCTGCAATCGGCCCAGGCAATCATCGGGGCTGCCACGAGGGCGGCGGCGGTCAACAGCGTCTTGATCGTCATGCTTCGTCCTCCGTGTGGAATGACCCTAGGGTACCACAGCTCCGCCACCCGCCAAAAAGAAAGCGGCCAGCGCGGCACCTCACGTTCCCGCGAGCGCCGCACCGGCCCTTCGTCTAGATCAAAATATCCCGGGGGAGTCCGCGTCAGCTGACGGGGGCAGCGCCCCCAGCCGGGCGGGGCTCAGCCCTCGCCGAACACACGGCGGAAGATCGTGTCCACGTGTTTGGTGTGATAGCCCATGTCGAACTTTTCGTTGATGCCGTCGACGCCGAGCGCTTTCACCACCTCTTCGTCGGCCAGCAGCAGCTCGCGGAAATCAAGCCGCTCTTCCCAGACTTTCAGCGCGTTGCGCTGGACCATGGAATAGGCGTCCTCGCGGCTGACACCGGCTTGGGTCAGCGCCAGCAGCACGCGCTGCGACATCACCAGACCCGGGAACTTGTTCATATTGTCGAGCATGTTCTGCGGGTAGATGATCATCTTGTCGACGACGCCGGCCAGACGGTTCAGCGCGAAATCGAGGGTGATGGTCGCATCGGGGCCGATGCCGCGCTCGACCGAGCTGTGCGAGATGTCGCGCTCGTGCCAGAGCGCCACGTTCTCCATCGCCGGGATCACCGTCATCCGCACGAGGCGGGCGAGGCCGGTGAGGTTCTCGGTCAGCACCGGGTTCTTTTTGTGCGGCATCGCCGACGAGCCTTTCTGGCCCATCGAGAAGAACTCCGCGCCTTCCAGCACCTCGGTGCGCTGCATGTGGCGGATCTCGATGGCGATGTTCTCGATCGAAGAGGCGATGACGCCGAGCGTGGCAAAGAACATGGCATGGCGGTCGCGCGGGATCACCTGCGTCGAGATCGGCTCGGGGCGCAGGCCCAGCTTCTCGCAGACGTGCTCTTCAACCGCCGGGTCGATATTGGCGAAGGTGCCGACGGCGCCCGAGATCGCGCCGGTGGCGATCTCCCATTTGGCCTTCTCGAGACGGTTCTTGTTGCGGTCCATCTCGGCGTAGAACCGCGCGAAGGTCAGCCCCATGGTGGTGGGCTCGGCGTGGATGCCGTGGCTGCGGCCGACGCGGACGGTATCCTTGTGCTCGTAGGCGCGCTTTTTCAGCGCGGCCAGCACCTTGTCGACGCCGTCCAGCAGGATGTCGGCGGCGCGCACCAGCTGCACGTTGAGGCAGGTGTCGAGCACATCCGAAGAGGTCATGCCCTGATGCACGAAGCGCGCCTCTTCGCTGCCCACATGCTCGGCGAGGTGGGTGAGGAAGGCGATGACGTCATGCTTGGTGACGGCTTCGATCTCGTCGATGCGGGCGACGTCGAACTCGACGTCATTTGCCTTCCAGACGGCCTCGGCGTTTTCCTTGGGGATGACCCCCAGCGCGGCCTGTGCGTCGCAGGCATGGGCCTCGATCTCGTACCAGATGCGGAACTTGGTGGCGGGCTCCCAGATCGCGGTCATCTCGGGGCGGGCATAGCGGGGGATCATCGGCTATCCTTCGGTCTCTTGCATGGCAGACGCGGGCGTCATAGGGCGGAAGTGGCGCCACGGCAAGGGCGGTGAGTGGCTGGCAGCTCTGCCTCATGCCCGCCGCGCGGCTTCGCCCGCCAAAGATGTGCGTATTTGGAAAGAGAAGAAGATAGGACCAGCGGCGATGCGCAGACTCCAAGATTTCCTCGGTGACTGGCGGCTGGCGCGCGAGATCACCCATGGCGATGGCAGCGCGGCGCGTTTCGAGGGGCAGGCCGAGTGGCGCGCCGAAGACGGTGGCGCGCTCTATGTTGAGACCGGGGAGTTGATCATCGGGACCGGGCGTTTTGCCGCCGAGCGGCGCTATCGCTGGGGCGCGGATCTGTCGGTCTGGTTCGACGACGGGCGCTTTTTCCACCAAGTGCCGCCCGGCGGCGGCGCGGCGGCGCATTGGTGCGATCCCGATCAATATGATGCCGAGTATGATTTCAGCCGCTGGCCCGAGTGGACCGCCCGTTGGCGCGTGCGCGGGCCGCGCAAAGACTACGAGATGCTCAGCCACTACCGCCGCTGAGCCTTTCATTGTTCCCAAAATACGCCCGCCGGAGGCGTCTCAGCCCGCCGCCCGCAGCCGTGCCTTGAGGTGTTCGAGCACATGCACCCTGATGGCCGAGGCGAGCCCCGCCTCGACGCCGCGCTGCGCGTCGATCTCTGTGGCGAGGGCGTTGAGCGTCTTGCCCTCAGCCTCGGCGATGCTGCGGAATTCGTCCCAAAAGGGCGTCTCCAGCGACACCGAGGTGCGGTGGCCGCGGATGGTCAGCGAGTGTTTCGCCGGGCGCCCGATTTCCCTGGGGGTCATGAGCGGGAAGTCTCGTCGCCCTCGGGCGTGCCATCGCCCTCGGGCGTGCCATCGGGCGTATCCAGCCGGTGGCCTTCGAGGCTGCGCGCGGCCTTGTCGCTGCGGCTTTCTTCGAGCTTCTTCTCGGCCTTGCTGAGACCATGGCGCACAGCGTTCTCGTCGGCCTGCGCGCATTTCTCGGCGCGGGCTTTGGATTTGCGGAAGCGGTTGAGGTTAACGACGTTGCTCATGGCAAAAAAGGATAGCGCGGTGCGGCGCGGGGACAATCGAAAACCGCGGGCGGGCAGGGACGGGCAGGCCCGGACAGGCAAGTATGAACAGGCGCGGGCAAAGATATGCGGCAGTTTGCGGCAAGCTGCGCGCTCGGGCGGCGGCGCTGACGAAAACGGGGCCCGCGCGGGGCCCCGTTTCAAGTCTCGCAAAAGGACGCGGATCAGTCCTTCGGGCCGATCATCTTCTCGGGGCGCACCACCTCGTCGAAGGTCTTTTCGTCGACGAAGCCAAGGGCGATCGCCTCTTCCTTCAGCGTGGTGCCGTTCTTATGCGCGGTCTTGGCGACCTTGGTGGCGTTGTCATAGCCGATGGTCGGCGCCAGCGCCGTCACCAGCATCAGCGATTCCTTCATCAGCTTGTCGATGCGCGCGGTGTTCGCCTGCGTGCCCACGACCATATTGTCGGTGAAGGCCGAGGCCGAGTCGCCCAGCAGCTGCATCGACTGCAGCACGTTGTAGCTCATCATCGGGTTGTAGACGTTGAGCTCGAAGTGGCCCTGGCTGCCGGCCATGCCGACGGCGGCGTCATTGCCCATCACATGCGCGCAGACCATGGTCAGCGCCTCGGCCTGAGTCGGGTTCACCTTGCCCGGCATGATCGACGAGCCGGGCTCGTTTTCCGGCAGGATCAACTCGCCAAGGCCCGAGCGCGGGCCGGAGCCCAGCAGGCGCATGTCGTTGGCGATCTTGAACAGCGAGGCGGCCACGGTCTTCAGCGCGCCCGAGAACATCACCATCGCATCATGCGCGGCGAGCGCCTCGAACTTGTTGGGCGCGGTGACGAAGGGCAGGTCGGTGATCTGCGCCATATTGGCGGCGACCATCTCGGCCCAGCCTTTCTTGGTGTTGAGCCCGGTGCCCACGGCGGTGCCGCCCTGCGCCAGCTCGTAGATGTCACCAAGGCAGGCCTCGACCCGCTCGATGCCCTTTTTCACCTGATGCGCGTAGCCACCGAATTCCTGACCCAGCGTCAGCGGCGTGGCGTCTTGGGTGTGGGTGCGGCCGATCTTGATGATGTCCTTGAACTCTTCGCTCTTCGCCTCGAGCGCCGCGTGCAGCTTGCGCAGGCCCGGCAGCAGCACGTCGCGCGCCTGCATGGCGATGCCCACGTGCATGGCGGTGGGGAAGGTGTCGTTGGACGACTGTCCCATGTTGCAGTGGTCGTTGGGGTGCACGGGCGCTTTCGAGCCCATCTCGCCGCCCAGCATCTCGATCGCGCGGTTGCTGATCACCTCGTTGGCGTTCATGTTCGACTGCGTGCCCGAGCCGGTCTGCCAGACCACCAGCGGGAAGTTGTCGTCGAACTTGCCCTCGATCACCTCACCGGCGGCGGCGATGATCGCATCGGCGACCTCGGCCTCCATGTTGCCCAGTTCCTTGTTGGCCATGGCGCAGGCCTTTTTCACCACGCCAAGCGCGCGGATGATCGGAACCGGCTGCTTCTCCCAGCCGATGGGGAAGTTCATGATCGACCGCTGGGTCTGAGCGCCCCAGTACTTGTCGGCGGGAACCTCGAGCGGGCCGAAGCTGTCGGTTTCGGTGCGGGTGTTGGCCATCTTTGCCTCCTGCAAGCATACCATTGTGTGCCGTTTAGCCCCAGCGAGACGAAGGGGCAACGGGGCAGCGTGTTTTGCGTGGGCTGTTAGCGTCGCGACAGGGCAGGAAAATTTGCAAATCCTGCGACGCGGGCCGTGGTGGCGGGGTCAGCGCAGCAGAAACGCGAACGCCGCCGGGCAGACCGGCGGCGGCATGGCGCATCCTGTGCGGCGGCTTATTTGCGGAAAGAATCCAGCCGCACCACCTCGGCATCCTGCTTGGGCGCATCGCCCGAGCCTTCGGGATCGTCGCCGTCGGGCGGGGTGGGTTCGTCGTCGTCCTCGTCTTCCTCATGCGTCTCGAAGCGCAGGCCGAACTCGACCGAGGGATCGACGAAGGTCTTGATCGCGTCATAGGGGATGTAGAGCCGCTCGGGCGCATCCCCGAAGTTCAGCGTCACGGTAAAGCCGTCCTCGGTCACTTCGAGGTCGTCGTACCAATGCTGCATCACCACCGTCATCTCGCCCGGGTAGCGATCCGACAGCCAGTCCGCCAGTTCCACATCGGGATGCTGGGTGTCGAAGGTGATGAAAAAATGGTGCTCGCCCGGCAGGCCGGATTCCTGAACGCCCAGAAGGACGTCATGGATGAGCCCGCGCATGGCGCGGTGCATGAGATTCCCGTAGTCGATGCCGGAGGGCATGGCTCTGATCCTCGTCGCTTTCTTTTCACCATATTAGATTTGGCGGCGAGGAAAAGGGGACTTGGCTGGAAAATTCCCCGTTGGACGGGATTTCACGGAAAGGCGCGCATTAATAAATAGTTAACAAGAGCCCCGCGACTGCCGTCACGGCAAGCGTCAGCGGCACCGAGCGGCCAAGCGGGCCAAGCAGCAGGGCGGCCAGAAGCGTCAGCGCCAGCGCGCCGGGACGCCAGCTTTGCAGCACGGGCAGTTCCGGGGCGATGGGACCAAGCCGCAGCTGCCACGTCTCGGAGAAGAGCACATGCAGGGCGAACCACAGCGTGAGGTTGGCGATCACCCCCAGCACGGCGGCGGTGATCGCATCCAGCGCGCCTTGCAGGCGGGGGCGGGCCAGCAGCCTTTCGAGATGCGGGGCAAAGGCGAAGATCCACAGGAAACAAGGCACGAAGGTCACCCAAAGCACCATCGCCCCGGCGGCCAGCGCCATGGGCCAGCCGCCCTCGGCGTAGCCGGTGAGCATCCCCACGAATTGTGTCACGAGGATCAGCGGACCCGGCGTCGTCTCGGCCAGCCCCAAGGCGTCGGCCATCTGCGCGGGGTTGAGCCAGCCGCGTGCCGAGACCGCCTCCTGCGCCAGCCACGCCAGCACCGCATAGGCTCCGCCGAAGGAGAAAACCGCCAGCTTTGAGAAGAGCATGCCGATGTCGTAGAGCAGCGTCTGTCCGGCCAGCGCGGCCAGCACCATTGGCGCGAACCAGAGCGTCACCCAGAGCGGCCAGACCCACAGCCGGTCGGTCACCGGCGCGGGTAGGGGGCGCACGTCCTCGGCGGGGGCGGCAGCGCGGCTGAGCCAGCCGATGGTTCCGGCGCAGGCGATGACCAGCGGGAACGGCAGATGCAGCACGTAGAGCGCGGCAAAAGCGGCCAGCGCGATCCATGGCGCGCCGCGATGAGACAGCACCTTGCGCCCAAGCTTCATGAGCGCGAAGGCGACCAGCGCGATCACCGTGGCCTTCACGCCCAGCATCAGCGCGGTCACTTCGGGGCGGGTGCCATAGGCGGAATAGGCCAGCGCCAGCGCGGCGATGACCAGGGCGCCGGGCACCACGAAGAGCCCCCCTGCGATCAGCCCGCCGGCGACGCCGCGCAGCCGCCAGCCGGCCCAAGTGGCCAGCTGCATCGCCTCGGGCCCCGGCAGCAGCATGCAAAAGGACAGCGCCTGCAGGTATTGCCGCTCGCTCAGCCAGCCGCGCTCTTCGACGATCTCGCGATGCAGCAGCGCGATCTGCGCCGCCGGACCGCCGAAGCTCAGCAGGCCGATGCGCAGGAAACTCAGGAAAAGCTGGGAAAGTGGGGTCTTGGCGGGCGTCGTCATCACCGGCTTTTGCGCAGGGCTTGATGAAACTTTCATGACGGCTCAGCCCAGCACGCGGGCGATCTCGCGCAGGATCTTGCGGCGCATGGTCTCGGCATAGGCAAGGTGGCTGCGCGCGGTCAGGACAAAGCCGTCGCGGGTGATCAGCACTTGCCGGTAATAATTGGTCACCGGCAGCCCATGGCCCGGCCCCTCGATCGCCAGCCCGTTGATCGTCACCCCCATGCGTTCGGCCCGCACCCGCGCGGCAGAGGCGGAGGGGCCGGAGTTCGGCGTGCCATCGCCCGAGATGTCGATGACCCTGCGCCCGCAGGCGGGGGCCGCCGCCATGTGATCGAGCGCGGCCTGCAGCGCGGCACCCGGCGCGGTGTCAGAAAGCACAAAGGCCCGCTCCATGCGCTCTGCGGCGCTGGCGAAGGCGGAAACATCGGCGGGCTCGGTGATCTGCCGCCAGCCAAGGGTGAGCGCCTGATGCGCCGGGCCGGACCATTGCAGCACCGCAAGCGCGATCCGATCCTCGACGAGGATCGCGGCAATCTCGGGGTCGCGCATTGCGAAGGCGAGGCCTTCGACCTGGATCGCATATTCCGCCGGGTCGATCGAGTTCGACACATCCATGGCCAAAAGCAGCGCGGTCTCGCAGGCACGGGCCGGCGAGACGAGCAGGGCAAGGCTGGCGGCAACCACGCGAAACATAAGCCGAATGCTGGCAGCGCGGCGGTATTCGGTCAATCTATCCGTCGGTCGCGGCGCAAAAGCAGCGAATTGCGGCGCTCTGCAAGCGGCATCCCGCGCGCATGTCGCGATGGGCTTCAAGATGTCTCTGGGGGGGAAGGAAGTGCAGGTTTCTGTTGCCAGGTACCTGCGAACCCCGCCTTACGCTGCTAGGCGCAAGGACTTAGATTTCGATGTTTCGGACTGCTTACGCAGCCAGAGCCATCGGAGCACGATTGTTGTTGGCAACTATGCTTTATGAACCGATAACGGTGGTATCTCACCGGGACAAAGCTACATCTTTACGCGTTCGTCGATCCTATTTCGGCCCCATGAACCCCCAACAAGGGTTTATTGGTGGAGCCGCCGGGTACCGCCCCCGGGTCCGATCCGTTTATTACATGCGCGTTTATGCCCATAGTCCCTTGCGGAACACCCCTCATATAGGACGGCGGCGCGCGGCTTTCAATGGGGTGTTGCGCGCGATCTGATCACTGGGTCGCGGCAAAGAGGTCCGAGACGCGGGTCTCGGGCTGTCCTAAAAAGGCAAGCGCGGGCGCCTCTTCGCGGAAGACATGGATGTCGAAACTGAGCTGCGGCGAGAGGATCTGCTGCGCCATGCGCGCCACGCCGAAAGCCAGATCGGTCGGGGCGAAATAGACCAGAGGCATCACACCATCGTCGAAGAGCCCCGAGGCGGCCATCTCTGCCGAGACCTGCTGAAGCCCGGTGTAGCCGCTGCGAAAATGGGTCAGTTCCGAATAGTCGATCAGGCAACCGACGTTGGGCGACCAGCCCGGGGTTGCCTTGATTACCTTCTGCGCCTCGACGCATTCTTCGCAATAGGTCTCCCCGGAAAATTTCATGTAGACCAATGGGCGGTCGGCAAGAAATCTAAAGGTGCCAGCCATGTGGGGTCTCCCAGAAACAGGAAAATTGCGGCGTTGGGTCTCGCTAACATCTGTTCTGGAGGCAGGGGACTGTCAAACTTTATGTCGCGTAAGCGACACATCGGGGTGGGCGCTGTGTGGCTTGAGGCTCAGCCCGCCTCCTGCAGCAATTGTTCAAAACTGCGCTCGGCCAGACCGAGCAGGGCAAGCGTGCCAAGCTCGCTCTGCTGGACGAGTGTGATCACCCCGTCGAGACCGTCCCATGATTGCAGGGCGATCTTCGCCAGATCGAGGCTGGTTCGTGTGGGCGCATAATAGACCATCATGGTCTGAGCCCCGACGCCACGAAACGCCTCGGCCTTCTGCGCCTGAATTTTCATGAGTTCGAGGAAGTCCCCATCCCAGCCGGTGATCGCCGACAGATCGACCAGCTGTTTCTGGCCGGGGTGAAATTCCGGATGAACGGTATAGGCGGCAAACGCCGTGGTCGTGTCAGTAAGGCGCGCCTGACCCTCATAGCGCACGTAGACAAGACCGTGTTTCGGAAGAATGCGGAACGTGACAGGCATGGCGGCTGTTGTGGCTGTTTCTGGCTTTGGTGCGGCAGCCTTGCCGGTGTGTCGCGCCTCGTCAACGATGTACCGCAGATGTATGTTTGGCGTCGGCGCTGTCACGCTTCTGCGCCGGACATGCAAACGCCGCCCCGGGGATCGGGGCGGCGCTTTTGACAAGGGGCCGGTGCGAACCGGCGCGGCGATGGATCAGTCCATGGCCTTGAAGTTGAACTCGCCACCTTCCTTGATGCCCGAGAACCAGCGCGCGGTGACGGTCTTGGTCTTGGTGTAGAAGCGGAAGGCGTCGGGGCCGTATTGGTTGAGATCGCCGAAGGCCGATTTCTTCCAGCCGCCGAAGGTGTGGTACGACAGCGGCACCGGGATCGGGAAGTTGATGCCGACCATGCCCACGTTCACCCGGTGCGCAAAGTCGCGCGCGGTGTCGCCATCGGCGGTGTAGATCGCCGTGCCGTTGCCGTAGTCATTGTCGATCACCAGATCGAGCGCCTCTTCGTAGGTGCCAGCGCGCACGGTGCTGAGAACCGGGCCGAAGATCTCTTCTTTGTAGATGTCCATGTCGGGCGTCACATTGTCGAAAAGCGACGGGCCGACGAAGAAGCCGTTCTCATAGCCCTGCAGCGAGAAGTCGCGGCCATCGATGACCAGCTTCGCGCCCTGTTCGACACCTTTGGTGACGAGGCCGTTGATCCGGTCCTTGGCGGTGCCGGTGATCACCGGGCCATAGTCCACGTCTTCGCCCGCGGTGTAGGGGCCAACCTTCAGCTTCTCGACGCGCGGCACCAGCTTTTCGATCAGCGCGTCGGCGGTTTCCTCGCCCACCGGAACGGCCACCGAGATCGCCATGCAGCGTTCGCCTGCAGCGCCGTAGCCCGCACCCACCAGCGCGTCGGCGGCCTTGTCGAGGTCGGCGTCGGGCATGATGATCATGTGGTTCTTGGCACCGCCGAAGCATTGCGCGCGCTTGCCGTTGGTGGCCGCGCGGCCATAGATGTACTGCGCGATCGGGGTCGAGCCGACGAAGCCCACGGCCTGCACGGTCTCGTTGTCGAGGATCGCGTCCACCACTTCCTTGTCACCGTTGACCACCTGCAGCACGCCCTCGGGCAGGCCGGCCTCGATGATCAGCTCGGCGAGGCGCAGCGAGGTCGAGGGGCAGCGCTCGGAGGGCTTGAGGATCATGGCGTTGCCGCAGACCAGCGCCGGGGCCATCTTCCACAGCGGGATCATCGCCGGGAAGTTGAACGGGGTGATGCCCGCGACCACGCCAAGCGGCTGGCGCATGGAGTAGAGATCGATGCCCGGACCGCCGTTGTCGGTGAACTCGCCCTTGAGCATATGCGGCGCGCCCATGCAGACCTCGACCACTTCCAGACCGCGCTGCACGTCGCCGCGGGCGTCGGGCAGGGTCTTGCCGTGTTCCTTCGAGACCAGCTCGGCCAGCTCGTCCATATGCTCATTGATCAGCGCACCGAACTTCATCATCACGCGGGCGCGACGCTGCGGGTTGGTGGCGGCCCAGCCCTTTTGCGCTTCGGCGGCTTTGGCAACGGCGTCGTTCAGCTCTGCGACGGTGGCCAGCGGCACTTTGGCCTGAACTTCCCCGGTGGCCGGGTTGAAGATCTCGGTGAAGCGGCCCGAGGTGCCCTTGACGTGTTCGCCGTTGATGAAATGCGTGAGTTCTTGCATCTGAACCTCCTTGATGTTGGGCCGCACTCTAGCCTTGCGGAAATGCAGGGGACAGGGGTAATCCAGCAAAAAGGTTTTGCAAAAATTCAGGTGCGCCATGCGTGAGAACTGGGATGACTTGCGGATTTTCCTTGCCGTCGCGCGCGGCGAGAGCCTGTCGGCGGCGGGGCGGGTGCTGCGCATGGACCCGGCGACGGTGGGCCGCCGGGTGGCGCGTCTTGAGGAGCAACTGGGCCATCCGCTCTTTGCCAAGTCGCCGCAGGGCTACGCGCTGACCGAGGCAGGCGCGCGGCTGCTGGTCCATGCCGAGACCGCAGAACAGGCGCTGGGGCAGGGTGCGCAGGCGCTGATGGGAGCCTCTGAGGGGTTCGCCGGGCAGATCCGCATCGGTGCGCCCGACGGCTGCGCGAACTTCCTGCTGCCGCAGGTCTGCGCCAAGATCGCCGAGGACAACCCGGGGCTCGATCTGCAGATCGTCTCGCTGCCGCGCGTGGTGAACCTGTCGCGGCGCGAGGCCGATATGGCCATCGCGGTCTCTGCGCCCACGGCGGGGCGGCTGGTGGTCAAGAAGATCTCGGACTACCGCCTGCATCTTGCGGCCTCCGAGGAGTATCTGGCCCGTCACGCCCCGATCCGCAGCCGCGCCGACCTGCAGGGGCACCGCATGGTGGGCTACATCCCCGACATGATTTTTGACCGCGAGCTCGACTATCTCAGCGATCTGGGCGTCGAGCGGGTGCGTCTCGCCTCTAATTCGGTCGCGGTGCAGTTCCATTGGCTTCGCTTGGGCGCGGGGCTGGGCATCGTGCATGATTTCGCGCTGCCCGCCGCGCCGGGGCTGCGCAAGGTGCTGGCCGATGAAGTGTCGCTCACCCGCAGTTTTTACCTCGTGCGCCATGCCGATGACCGGCGCCACGCGCGCCTTAACGGATTCGCAGAGCTTTTGGCCGAAGGTGTTCGGCGCGAGCTGGCCTGCCTCGAAGGTGGGAGTTGACAGAAGGTCGCAGGGGGCGGACGCTGTAACGGTCAGCAGCGCTTAGGAGGAAAGCCGCATGCAGGTACAACAGATTCTCAAGGATAAGTCCGACGACGGGGTGGTCACCGTCACCCCCGGCAGCAGCGTCGGTGACGCGGCGCAGGTGCTGTCTGAGCGCCGGATCGGTGGTGTGGTGGTTTCCGACGACGGGCAGACGCCGCTGGGGATCCTGTCAGAGCGTGACATCGTGCGCGCGATCTCGGCGCAGGGTGCCAGCATCCTGAACATGACGTGTGACGAGTTGATGACCCGCAAATTGCAGGTCTGCACCCGCGACGAGGACACCAAT
This sequence comes from Salipiger sp. CCB-MM3, assembly GCF_001687105.1. Lineage (NCBI taxonomy): Bacteria > Pseudomonadati > Pseudomonadota > Alphaproteobacteria > Rhodobacterales > Roseobacteraceae > Salipiger > Salipiger sp. CCB-MM3. The sequence goes on along the minus strand of NZ_CP014595.1, from coordinate 297,042 downwards.
GTGGTGCTCGCCCGGATGACCGAGGGGCGCTTCCGTCACATGCCGGTGGTCGAGGATGGGGTGCTGGTGGGCATCATCTCGATCGGCGACGTGGTGAAGGCGCAGATCGCCGAACTTGCCATGGAAAAAGACGCGCTGCAGGGCATGATCATGGGCTTCTAGGCCAAGCCGCCTCGACAGGAGGCCGGTTTCGGGGTTGCATTCCGGAACGCAATATTGTTGCGTGCGCCGGACATGCCCCCGCGGGCACTCCTGGGAGGATTTCATGCGCATTGGCCTTTACCCCGGCACGTTCGATCCAATCACGCTGGGCCATATCGACATCATCCGCCGCGCCGCGGCGCTGGTCGATCGTCTGGTGATCGGTGTCGCGATCAACCGCGACAAGGGTCCGCTGTTTCCGCTGGAAGACCGCGTGGCGATGATCGAGACGGAATGCGCCAAACTGTCTGAAGAGACCGGGACAGAGATCGTCGCGCATCCTTTCGAGAACCTGCTGATCGACTGCGCCCGCGATGTGGGCGCGCAGATCATCATTCGCGGCCTGCGCGCCGTGGCGGATTTCGAGTATGAATTCCAGATGGTTGGCATGAACCGCGCGCTCGACACCAGCATCGAGACCGTTTTCCTGATGGCCGAGGCGCGGCATCAGGCGATCGCCTCGAAGCTGGTGAAAGAGATCGCCCGGCTCGATGGCGACGTCAGCAAATTCGTCACGCCCACGGTGAACGAGGCGCTGAAGGCGCGCTTCGACAAAGGTTGAACGCAGGCGTGCAACGCCAAGGCTGAACGCAAAAACGGGGCCGCTGGGGCCCCGTTTATCTTTGTCGTAGCTTGGTCTTACTGACCGTAGACAGCGATCCGCGCGGTTTCCGCTTCGCGGCCTGCGATGTCGCAGTCAATGCGGGTTCGCAGCGGCAGCGACATCAGGGCCTGATGGGTGCGGCGATAGGCGAAGCGGCGGGAGAAGCTGTCACGAACGGCGTTGATGGCTTTGGTCATGTCTCTGATCCATCTATGAAGGGCGCCCCGAGGGGAGGAGTGGGCGCGTTTGCGGTTGGTTTGTTGAAACTCGGTGCCGTGGGAAATGCCCTTGCGGGTGTCCCCGGCGTTGGCGCTAACTTAGGTCTTGCTGCGACGCAGCACAATTGACGCTTTTCCAGACCCGCCTTGCAAAACATGCATGGCATGACGTGCGGCGCGTTTCTGCGGGCGCAAGGCTTTGTAAACCTTCGGCGATTAACCTTAACGCCACAGCAACAGCGCGGCGCGGCTGCCGGGCGCGCAGCCAAAACAGCGCGGATGGGCTCTTAGAAAGGGAGACAGGTCATGGAAATTCATCAAGGGATCGGCGGTCACGGCCGGTCGCAGCGGCCCAAAACCGCGCCGCAGCAGCCCGCCCGCACTGCACCGCAAGAGGGGGCGGCTCGCTTGTCTCACGCCCCGCTCGCAGCGCCTGTGCCGGTGATCAGCCAGCCGCTGGCGCTGCCGCTGACCGGCAGGGTGACCCCGCGCGCACGGCCCGCGGGGCTCGAGGCGGCAGAGGGCTATGGCGCGGCGCGCAAGGCGTTCGACAAATGAAAAGGCGGGGCACGCGGCCCCGCCTTTGAGTTTCCAGATATGGCGCCCTCAAGCGCGCCGCAGGCTCAGATCAACTTGCCCATCGCCACGGCGGTGTCGGACATACGGTTCGAGAAGCCCCACTCGTTGTCATACCACGACAGGATGCGCACCATGGTGCCTTCCATGACCTTGGTCTGGTCGGTGTGGAAGATCGAGCTGTGCGGATCGTGGTTGAAGTCGATCGAGACGTTCTTTTTGTCGGTATAGCCCAGAATGCCGTTCAGCTTGCCATTGGCGGCGACGCGGATCGCGTCGTTGATCTCTTCCACCGTGGTCTCGCGCTCGGCTTCGAACACCAGATCCACGACCGACACGTTCGGCGTCGGCACGCGGATCGCCACACCATCGAGCCTGCCGTTAAGCTCGGGCAGCACGAGGCCGACGGCCTTGGCGGCGCCGGTCGAGGTGGGGATCATCGACTGCGCCGCGGCGCGCGCGCGATAGAGATCCTTATGCATCGTGTCCAGCGTCGGCTGGTCGCCGGTGTAGCTGTGAATGGTGGTCATGAAGCCCTTCTTGATGCCGACGGTGTCGTTCAGCACCTTGGCGACGGGCGACAGGCAGTTGGTGGTGCAGGACGCGTTGGAGACGATCAGGTCATCCTTGGTCAGCGTGTCGTCGTTGACGCCGTAGACGATGGTCTTGTCGGCACCGGCGGAGGGGGCAGAGACCAGAACGCGGCTCGACCCATTGGCGAGGTGGGCGGCGGCCTTCTCGCGGTCGGTGAAAATGCCGGTGCATTCGAGCACCACATCGACGTCGCCCCAAGGCAGATCGGCGGGGTTGCGCTCGGCGCTCACCTTGATCGGGCCGCGGCCTGCGTCGATCGTGTCGCCCGCCACTTTCACGTCCTGCGGAAAGCGACCGTGCACGCTGTCGAACTGCAGAAGATGGGCGTTGGTCTCGACCGGGCCGAGGTCGTTGATGGCGATGACTTCGATGTCAGTGCGGCCGGATTCGATGATGGCGCGCAGCACGTTGCGCCCGATGCGGCCGAAGCCGTTGATCGCTACCTTGACGGTCATGATGTCTCCTCGCTGTCCGAGAGTCTGCGGTTGCCCGAAGGTCATCAGGATACGTCGGGCAAGTCAATACTGGGACTGTTAGCGCTCACCGCCAAAATGCCATCCAATCGAGCAGATTGAAAACTTTCCGCCCCAGATAGATGAAGTGATCGCTCCCGAAGAGCAGGTAATCCAGCACGGCGGCGAGGATCAGGATGGCGGCGAGCCAGAGGGCGAAGCGATTGGTCATTTTCTCGTGATGCCAGAGGTTTGGCGCTCTGTCACCTGTCTTGTAGCGATGCCGTCAGGCGCGGCGCTGCTCAGGACATCCGCGCCTCGAAGACCGATCTGACGTGGGGCAGGCGGGGTCGCGCTGCGTGGCAGGGGGCTGATTTGGCCCCCTGCAACTTTGGTTCAGGGCCGCACTAACACCGTTCAGGCTTGGGCCGAGCGCCGCCATGCGGCGATCCAGATCAGCGCAAGGCCAAGCGAGATGACCGCGTTCCAGCTGGCCATCGACAGGCCGAGGAACTGCCAGGCAACCTCGTCGCAGCGCACCAGAGGCGCGTCCATGATCTGGTTGAGCAACTCATCGGCCGACATGCCGCCGATCGGGCCGGAGGTGCAGGTGGTCGGCCCTTCCCACCAGCCGCGCTCGACGCCGGTGTGATAGACGCCGATGCCGCTGGTGGTCAGCGCCGCCAGCGCGCCCAAAAGCGGCAGCAGGCGGGCGCGGAAGGCCAGCGCCAGTGCACCGATGACGACGGCGATGGCGTGGGGCCAGCGCTGCAGGATGCACAGGTGGCAGGGGGCGAGTCCGCCGATGAATTGTGAGCCGATGGCGCCAAGCAGCACGGCGGCCGATCCGCCAGCGGCGATCAGGATGAGGAACTTGCGCAGGTCAGTCATGGTCTCAGAGGTATTTCACCAGAAAGAAGCCGCCGGCAAGCAGCAGCACAAAGACAGTAAACACCAGCCCGAGCCGGTTTTCGATGAAATCCCGGATCGGCGCGCCGAAGGCCCGCAGCAGCCCCGCGACGATGAAGAAGCGGAAGGCGCGGGCGATGATGGCGGTGGTGACGAAGGTGCCGAGCGGCATCGCGGTCCAGCCCGACATGATGGTGATCACCTTGAACGGGAAGGGGGTGATCCCGGCGATCAGCACGGCCCAGAACCCAACGCCGTTGAAGCGGGCGTTGAAGGCCTCCATCGAGTCGGCCTTGCCGAGCGTTTCGAGAATTGGCCGCCCGATGCTGTCGAAGAAGAAATGCCCGATGGCATATCCGAAGAGGCCACCGACGACCGAGGCCAATGTGGCCACCAGCGCGATCAGCCATGCCCGGCGCGGCGCGGCGAGGATCATCGGGATCATCAGCACGTCGGGCGGGATCGGAAACACCGAGGCTTCGATGAAAGAGACCGCTGCCAGCGCCCAAAGCGCCTTGGGGTGATCGGCAAGCGACATGGTCCAGTCGTAAAGGCGGCGCAGCATCGTCGGGCAGGTCTCCGGCGTGGGTCTTCTTTGCAGGAAGCACGGGGGACCCCGAGGCGCAAGCCATTGACGCTGCATTTGTGATGACAGTTTCGCAAGGAACATGCGAGTGCGTGAAGATTGCCGCTTTACGCGGCGCGGCGGGGCGGCTAAATCCATGCCCGGGCCCAAGTGGCGGAATGGTAGACGCAGGGGATTCAAAATCCCCCGGCCGCGAGGTCATGTCGGTTCGAGTCCGACCTTGGGTACCAAGCTGAAATGTCTCAGCTTTCTGCAAATCCTCATAGATTTAAGCGTGTTTTGCGTGATCAGGCGTTGCGCCGCGCCGGGTCGCGCGCGGTCCGTCGTGGTAGATCAGCGTGGTCAGATCATTTCATCTCAGCTTGCAGAATGAAGTTGGAATATGTGCGAGCGTTATGGAACTCGGCGGGAAGTGAAGCGTTTACCATTGTAAGCTAGAGTTTCGATGGCCGCATTTGTTGTGGGCGAGGTTTTGCGCTCTCCGGTCCCGCGCGGCTCTCGCAAAGCGGGAGTAAGCGGGAGGCTGTGCCAGCGTATGGGAATTCGTTGACAGTGCGCGTGAAGCGCGTAAACCTGCTTGCAACGCATCTTTCTGAGAAGGAGACCAGCATGTCTGTGATCACCAAAGAAGGTGCTCGGGACTGACGTGAACTGTTCCGAGCAGATTGCCAGTGAAGCGACGCAAACCTTGGTGGTTTGCGTCGCTTCTAGTTTCAACTGGATCGGTTTGGTCGGCCCTGCGGTCATCCTGCTGTCGGTCGCGGTGGCGGCCTATGGCGTCGCCATGGCCCGGGCGTCCACCCGCCAAAGAGCCACGCTGGACATGATCGAGAAGGTCGAATCCACGCCATATTACCAAGAGCAGAATTCTGTCTTCAGCTACCACCGCCGTCAAAATGGCTTTGCAAAGCTTCACAGCCCCGCGGAAACGAAAGACCGGGAAGAACGCCGGGCGATCTTGGGGTATCTCAATCACTACGAGCTTGTATCCATCGGGATTCGCAGAAAAATTCTCGATGAAGCCTTTTATCGTGAGTGGATGAGAGGACCCTTCGTGCGGGATTGGAACGCGGCTGCGGATTTCATTCAGCGCGAAAGATGGAAGTGGGACGCTCAGAGCGAAAAATGGGACTACCACCATGTTCTCTTTGAGAACTTCCAGAAGATGGCCTGCCGCTGGAGTGAAGAGGCAATCGTTCTGACCAAGTCCTTCAGCAAACCGCCGGAGGCCCCCTCGGGGCCGGGGGACGAGGCTCTGCCCGACGGTAAGAAGTCGGATAAATCAGCCTGAACCCCGCTCCGTCCGCAGCTGGCGCGCGCCGGTCATTTGCACACGCTGCGCAGAGCGTGGCCTTGCAATCCGCGGGCGTTCCGCGGGATACGGCCACCTCAGCCGCCCTTGGACATCCCTGAAGAACGATTGCCGCAATGCCGCAGACCGATCATCTCAAGACCGATCACCTCAAGACCGACTGCTCGAAATGCGCGGCGCTCTGCTGCCTCGCGCTGGCCTTCGACAAGGGCAAGGACTTCGCCTTCGACAAGAACCCCGGCGAGCCGTGCCGGAACCTTTCGGGACACAGCTGCACCATTCACGACCGCCTTACGGAGGAGGGGTTTCCGGGCTGCGTCGCCTATGATTGCCTTGGGGCGGGCAATCGGGTGGTGCAGGAGGTCTTTGGCGGAGCGTCATGGCAGAAAGACCCGCGCCTGACGCGCCCGATGATGGAGGCCTTTTCGGGCATGCGCGAGGTGCACAAGCGCATCGACCTGCTGCGTGCCGCCGGAACCCTGCCACTGGAGCCGCGCGACGAGCAAACCCGCCGGGATTTTCTTGCACGCCTCGAGCAGCACCGTTGGAGCGGGGCGGAACTCAATGACTTCGAGGTCGGGCTGGCGCTGGAGATCGATATCTTTTTCCACAGCATCCGGGCCTATCTGCCGGGCGAATTCCCCGCCGAATGGTGAGAACCTGACGGGCACCGGAAGGGCGGCTTGCCGCCAAGTGGTCTCGCAGAGGTCGTAATTCTTCCTCAATCCTTAATCAAAAGGCGCGTGTACCATCAAAAGGTGTATGTAAATGTTAGGTTCCATTTCCGGCTCGAACTCGAGCCTCTTCGGGGCGATCGCCTCGACGGTCGCGGCGCAAACCTCCTCCCAGAACCAGATTGCAGCTGAATCGGAAGCCACGGACGAAGACGATCAGATTCAGGAGATCTCGGCCAGCGTTGACGCAGTGGCGGAGACGTCCACCCAAGAGGCGGCGAGCGAGGGCTCTTCGTCTGGCGCCGCAAGTGCCGCGAACGGCAATGCGTCGAGCGAGACCGATGACGTGGCCGCCAATGCCGCTCAGTCGAGCGGCGCGCAGGTCGAGGCGAGCGAAACTCCGGAAGAGGCTGACGCTCTCGCGCAGGCCCGCGCCAAGGCGATCTCCACGCAGGAAAGCTTCATGAAGTCCTTGGTGCTTGCGCAGATCGGCAGCGGTGCCGATGAAGACGGTCTTGCGACCCGGATGCGCCAAGGGGCCGAAAGCTATGCCGCAGCACGCGCCGAGGCGCAGCAGGCGGATGCACCGGCACGCGGCAGCATCGAGGCCTGAGCACCGCAGCGCAAAACCGGTCTTTGAGAATGACGCGGTATGCAGGACGATCCCTGCACGCCGCGTTTTTTGTGCGGGGTAGGGTGTTTGGAGGAACCAAAGGGCCGTGAACCCACGCGCGCGGCATAGGCCATAGGGGGCTGCAGCAGAATGCGCCAACGGCAGATACAACGCACGAACGATCGGGCGCTGACACCGGGCGTGGATCAATTTTGGATGGCTGGGTCAGTGATGCCGACAGCTCAGATATGTCTGAAGGCTGTCGGCGTAACTGGCTACTTTCCCGAAGGAAAGTGGCGGAGAGACAGGGATTCGAACCCTGGGACCCCGTGAAGGGTCAACGGTTTTCGAGACCGCCCCGTTCGACCACTCCGGCACCTCTCCGCGGGGGTCGTGGGGGGCGTTTAACGATATGCTCAGGGGGGTGCAACAGGGAATTTTGAAGTTTTTTCATTCGGAGGAATTTTTCCTTGGCAAAGCTCCGCCAGCCATCGCGCGGGCACCTTGCGTCACCTTGGAAATGCCGCGGGCGCGCCCTAGGGTCTGGCCGAAAGTAGCTGGAGTAGCTCTGCCATGTTGTCGCGTCTTGCCGCCTGTACCGTTTCCGCCTCGCTGATCCTGCCCACGCTTAGCCTGCCGGGCTGGGCAGGCAGCGCCGAGGAGTTGCTCGACGCTTTGAAGGTGGATGAGATTGTCGAGATCATGCGCGCCGAGGGCCGGGACTATGGATCGGACATGGCGCAGGACCTTCTTCCGGCAGGGGCGACCGCTGGCTGGGAAGAGGCCGTGGACAGGCTCTATGATGCGGACGCCATGGATGAGGTGGTGCGCGCGGGCTTTCTCGAAAGCTTCGGCGACACCGACGCGGGGCCCTTGCTGGAGTTTTTCACCTCCGAGGCCGGGCAGCGTGTGGTCGAGCTTGAACTCACGGCCCGGCGCGAGCTGATCGACAATGATGTCGAGGTTGCCGCGCGCGAGGCGTGGAACGCCATCGCCGGCACTGGCGATCCGCGCGCGGCGCAGCTTGACCGTTTCGTGGCCGCCAATGATCTGCTTGAAACAAATGTGGTCGGCGCGCTCAACGCCAGCTTCCAGTTCTACCTTGGCCTTGTGGATGGCGGCGGCATGGAGATGACCGAGCCGGAGATCGTCGAAGAGGTCTGGATGCAGGAAGAGACCACGCGCTACGACACCGAAGAGTGGCTCTATGCCTATATGCTCACCGCTTATGGGCCGCTGCCCGATGAAGAGCTCGATGCCTATATAGATGTCTCTGCAACGCCCGAGGGCAAAGCGATGAACCGCGCGCTGTTCGACGGGTTCAATCACATGTATGAAGAGATCTCTTACGGGCTGGGGCTGGCGGCCGCGCGCGAGATGCGCAGCGAAGAGCTCTGAGAGGGTTTTGGGGCTCGGCGTGGGCGAGGGGGCTTTGATGCCCGCGCGCATGAGAACCCCGCGGTCATCCCTGCGCTAAGCGCGAATCCAGCGCTTTGCCGCTCTGATGGGTTGACAGCATAAGGTTTTGCCCCGATAAGCCGGGCTTCGAAGACGGGGCCATTGCGCGCCCCGCTTTCGATTCTTACATCATGACAGCCCGAAAGGGCGCGCTGTTCGACGGCGGAGCGGGCTTTCCGCACCACGAAGTTCCCGAAAAGGTCCGCACGGGCCGGGACGCCACAGAACGCGGTAGACAAAGGAAGACGCAGATGTTCGCGGTGATGAAAACCGGCGGCAAGCAATACAAAGTCCAGGCGGGCGACGTGCTCCGCGTGGAAAAGCTGGCTGCTGATGCGGGTGAAACCGTTCAGTTCAACGAAGTCCTTATGCTCGGCGGCGACAATGTCACCGTTGGTGCTCCGCTGGTGTCCGGTGCTGCCGTTCAGGCAACCGTGATCGACCAGATCAAGGGCGAGAAAGTCATCAAGTTCGTCAAGCGCCGCCGCAAGCACAGCTCGCAGCGGACCCGCGGCCACCGTCAGCAGCTGACCCTGCTGCGCGTGACCGAGATCCTCGCATCCGGCGCCGAAGGCACCGGCGTGAAGGCCGCCGCTGGCGCTGCCTCCGCTCCGAAAGCCGCGCCCGCCGCAGCAGCCCCCAAGGCCGCCGCAGCAGAGGGTGACGACCTGACCCAGATCACCGGTGTCGGCCCCGCCGCCGCCAAGAAGCTGAACGAAGCCGGCATCGCCACCTTCGCACAGCTCGCCGCCGTTGACCCCGAGAGCTTCGAAGCCGTGAAGGTGAAGCCCGAGTGGGTTGAACAGGCCAAGACCCTGGCCTGATAGAGATTTAAGGAGACCAACCCATGGCACATAAAAAAGCAGGCGGTAGCTCCCGTAACGGCCGCGACTCCGCTGGCCGCCGTCTCGGCGTGAAACTCTACGGTGGCCAAGCCGCCAACCCCGGCAACATCATCATCCGTCAGCGCGGCACCAAGTTTTGGCCGGGCGAGGGCGTGGATATGGGCAAAGACCACACCATCTTTGCTGTGACCGAAGGCTCGGTCACCTTCCACAAAGGCCTCAAGGGCCGCACCTTCGTTTCCGTCCTGCCCGTGGCGGAGGCTGCCGAATAAGCCGATCCAAGATCGACATCTTGCAGGGGGATCGGCACGGGCCGGTCCCCCTCTTCCGTTTCGGGGGGAGACGAAACGGCCCGTGAGGCGATCCCTCGCGCACAAGAGGAGAAAGACGATGAGCCTGGCCCAAGAGGACCAGCTGACCGCACAGCCGGTCATCGAGACACCCCGTTTCCTGCTGCGGCCGCTGCGAAAGTCGGACGCCGGGATGATTGCGCATTACACCGGCGATCTGCGCCTCGCGCGTATGACCACCTCGATTCCGCACCCGCTGCCGCCGGGCGCGACCGAGGCCTTCATCGCGCGCGCGACCGATCCCAAGCGCGAAGAGGATGTCTGGGCGATGGACGGCGAAGCGCATGGCGGTGCCGAGGTCATGGGGCTCATCTCGCTTGAACGTCTCGACGGCAATCAGGCCGAGATCGGCTATTGGGTCGCGCCGCCGTTCTGGAACACCGGCCACGCTTCGGAAGCGGTGCGCGCGCTGGTGCAGGCCAACCCGTTTGGCAGCTCCACGATGTTCGCCTCGGTGTTTCAGGACAACGCCGCCTCGGCGCGCGTGCTGGTGAACTGCGGCTTTGAATATATTGGCGACGCAGAGGCTTTCTCGGTGGCCCGCAACTCCGCGGTGCCGACCTGGACCTACCTGCGCCGCATGGACTGAGGCGCGCGCCGCGCCCGTCCCGCTGCGTCAATTGCGACATTGTGATCCCGCCCGGCCCGCGATTTCCGTTGGCCGGGCGTTGTCTTGCGCCCTATAAGCGGGATCATGATCACCGAATTCGGACATTTCGCGCTCATCCTCGCTTTCTTCGTCGCCTGCGTGCAGGCGGTGGTACCGATGATCGGAGCGCACAAGCGATGGCCCGGCTGGATGGCCGTCGCCGAGCCCGCCGCCACGGCGCAATTCCTGTTGGTGGCACTGTCCTTCGGTGCCCTCATGCATGCCTTCATCACCTCCGATTTCTCGCTGCGGCTGGTGGTGCTGAACTCGCATTCCGCCAAGCCGCTGATCTACAAGATCTCTGGCGTCTGGGGGAACCACGAGGGCTCGATGCTCCTGTGGGTGCTGATCCTGTCGCTGTTTGGCGCGATGGCGGCGTGGTTCGGGGGCAACCTGCCGCCGACGCTGCGCGCGCGGGTGCTGTCGGTGCAAGCAGCTGTGGGCGTGGCCTTTTTCGCCTTCATCCTCTTCACCTCGAACCCGTTTCTGCGCCTCGCGGTGCCGCCCTTTGACGGGCAGGACCTGAACCCGCTGCTGCAGGACCCGGGGCTCGCCTTCCATCCGCCGTTCCTCTACCTCGGCTATGTAGGCCTTTCGATCTGCTTCAGCTTCGCGGTCGCCGCGCTGATCGAGGGCAGGGTTGATGCCGCTTGGGGCCGCTGGGTGCGCCCCTGGACGCTGCTGAGCTGGCTCTTCCTGACCATCGGCATCGCGCTTGGCTCCTGGTGGGCCTATTACGAGCTTGGCTGGGGCGGCTTCTGGTTCTGGGACCCGGTCGAGAACGCCTCTTTCATGCCGTGGCTTCTGGCCGCAGCGCTGCTGCACTCGGCCATCGTGGTCGAAAAGCGCGAGGCGCTGAAAAGCTGGACCATCCTTCTGGCCATCCTCGCCTTCGGCTTCTCGCTGATCGGCACTTTCATCGTGCGCTCGGGCGTGCTGACCTCGGTCCACGCCTTCGCGACCGACCCGCAGCGCGGCGTCTTCATCCTTGGCATTCTGGTGTTCTTCACCGGCGGCGCGCTGACGCTCTACGCGGCGCGGGCGGGCATCATGCAGGCCAAGGGCGTTTTCGGCATCGTCAGCCGCGAGTCGGCGCTGGTGGTCAACAACATCCTGCTGGCGGTCGCCTGCTTTGTGGTCTTCACCGGCACGCTCTGGCCGCTGGTCGCCGAAATGCTGTTCGGGCGCAAGCTGTCGGTCGGGGCGCCCTTCTTCAACATGGCCTTCACGCCCTTCATGATCCTGCTCGGCCTCGTGCTGCCAATCGGCAGTCTGCTGAGCTGGAAACGCGGCAAGATCGGCCGCGCGCTCCGCCAACTGGTGCCCGCGCTGATCCTTGCCATTGCTCTGGCAGGCCTTGCCTGGGCGATGCAGACCGGGCGCAGCCTGATGGGGCCGATTGGCGTCTTTCTTGGCACATGGCTGGTGGCGGGGGCGATTACCGATCTGATCTCGCGCATCGGTCGCAGCCGCGACTGGAGCCGCCTGAAGCGTCTGCCGCGCGCCGACTGGGGCAAGGCGGTGGCACATGGCGGGCTTGGCATCACCATGCTCGGCATCGCGGGTCTGATGGCGTGGCAGGAGGAAGACATCCGCGTCGCGCAGGTGAACCAGCCCTTCACCGTTGGCGCCTATGAGCTTGAACTGCTCGACGTGCAGCGGGTGCAGGGGCCGAACTATTTCTCGGACATGGGCGAGGTCTCGCTGCGTAAGAACGGCGAAGAGATCGCGCATCTCTATCCGGAAAAGCGCAACTACCCGGTCGCCAAGATGCCCACCACCGAGGCGGCGATCGACGGCGGTGTCCTGCGCGACGTCTACGTTGTGCTGGGCGATGCGCAGGCGGGCGGCGGCTGGACCATGCGGGTCTATATCAAGCCGCTGGCCAACTGGATCTGGGGCGGCGCCATCCTTATGGCGCTTGGCGGCGCGCTGAGCCTGTCGGACCGGCGCTTCCGCGTCGCCGCAGGCGCGCGCAAGAGCCGCCCGGCGCAGGGAGTGCCCGCAGAATGAAGCCGCTTCACCTGCTTCGCATGGCCCTGATGCTGCTGCTTCTGGCGCTGCCGCTGGTGCCCGCCGCCCCGGCGCTGGCGGTGCAGCCCGATGAGATGCTCGACGATCCGGCGCTGGAGGCGCGGGCGCGCGAGCTTTCCAAGCACCTGCGCTGCCTTGTCTGCCAGAACGAGAACATCGACGATTCCAACGCCGCGCTTGCCCGCGACCTGCGGCTTCTGGTGCGCGAGCGGCTGGTGGCGGGCGACAGCGACGAAGAGGCCGTGGCCTATCTCGTCGACCGCTACGGCGAGTTTGTGCTGCTGCAGCCCACCACGCGCGGGTGGAACTGGCTGCTCTGGGCCGCTGGGCCGATCCTTTTTGTGCTGGCGCTGCTGCTTGCGGCGGTCTACCTACGTGGCCGCTCTCGGGCCGAGGCCAGCACCGAGGCGGGGCTCACCCCCGAGGAAGAGGCGCGGCTGAAGCGGATTCTGGACGAGGGCGGCTCCTCCTGATAGCGTCGCGGGCAGGGTCGGCAGTTCACCCAGTCTCCGCCGCCTGCAGCACGCAGGTACGCTGAACCTGCTCTGTCGCTTTCAGTGATCTCCGGACAGCCCGGCGATGCCTGACGGACAAGGGCGGAACTCCAGCTCCGCAAGGGGTCGGGCAGCAGCGCCGGAGGATCTGGAGGATCCGATGAGCACGTTTTCGCGCCGTGAGACCATCCCGCTTGCCATTGACGATCTGTCGGGCTTTGCCCGCGCCCTGCGCGCGAGCCTCGACGCGCCGCCCTCGCATCAGCAGATGCTGGGGCTGATCGCTAGGGCCGCGGGCTATCGCAATTATCAGCAGCTGCGCGCGCAGGCTGAGCCAAAGCCGAAGGCCGACCCCAAGCAGGTGGCGCGCGCCCTACGCCATTTCGACGAGCACGGGCGGTTGCTGCGCTTTCCCGGGCGGACTGCGATGCAGGCGCTGTGCCTCGCGTCGATCTGGGCCCGGATCCCGCCCCGGCAGGTGTTCAACGAACGCGAGATCAGCGCCCGCATCGACCTACACTGCGCCTTTCGCGATGCCGCGCAGATCAGGCGCAGCATGGTGGAGAACCGCATGCTGACACGCACCTGCGATGGCGCGCGCTACAGCCGCATCGAGCACCGCCCCAGCCCCGAGGCGCTGGCGCTGATCGCGGCGCTGCAAAAGCTCTGAGCTGGGCTTGGCATCGGCGGCGCGCGCGGGCACTCTTCGCGCGCGCAGGCCCAACGCGGGCCGATGTCTGGAGGAGCAGCATGAATTACGACACCATCCGCTATGAGGTCATTGACGACGTGGCGCAGATCACCCTCGCGCGGCCCGAGGTGATGAACGCGCTTTCGGCGCCGATGCGGGCCGAGCTGACCCATGCCATCCAAGCGGGCGGCAAAGAGGCGCGTGTGGTGGTGCTGACCGGCGAGGGACGGGCGTTCTGTTCGGGCCAGGATCTGGGCGACCGCGAGACCGCCGCCAATATCGACCTCGAGCGCGTGCTGCGCGACGAATATATGCCGATGCTGACCGCCATCACCGAATGCCCGCGCCCGACCATCGCGGCGGTGAACGGCGCTGCCGCGGGGGCCGGGGCGAATCTCGCGCTGGCCGCCGATGTGGTGATCGCCGCCGAGAGCGCCTTTTTCATGCAGGCCTTCACCCGCATCGGCCTGATACCCGACGCGGGCGGCACTTGGCTGCTGCCAAGGCAGATGGGGCTGGCCAAGGCTATGGGCGCCGCGCTCTTTGCCGACCGCATCAGCGCGGCGCAGGCCGAGCGCTGGGGGATGATCTGGGAGGCGGTGCCGGACGCGGAGTTCGAGGCGATCTGGAAGGCCCGCGCGGCGCATCTGGCGCAGGGCCCGTCCGAGGCCTACGCGCGCATCAAACGCGCCATCCGTGGGGCCTTCGAGCAGGACCTCGGCAGCCAATTGGTGCTGGAGGCGCAATTGCAGGGCGAATGCGGCATGACGCGGGACTTCAAGGAGGGCGTGGTGGCGTTCCATGAGAAGCGCGCGGCGAAATTCGAGGGGCGGTGACGCGTGGCTGGCGCCGGATCTGCGTATTTTTAAAGAGAAGAAGCAGGGGGGCGGCGCTGAAGACGCGCTTTAGCCCTAAAAGTAATGGCCCGGACAGCGAAAGGCCCCGCATCTGCGGGGCCTTTCCTGTCACAAAAGCTGCGTTCAGCGGCTTTCGATGTCGGTGTAGTCGCGCGTCACCGAGCCACGGTAGAGCTGGCGCGGGCGGCCGATCTTGTGCTGCGGATCGGCGAGCTGTTCTTTCCACTGCGACACCCAGCCGACGGTGCGCGACAGCGCGAAGATCGGGGTGAACATGGAGGTCGGGAAGCCCATCGCCTCGAGAATGATGCCCGAGTAGAAGTCGACGTTCGGGAACAGCTTCTTCTCGATGAAGTAATCATCCTCGAGCGCCTGCTTTTCCAGTTCCTTGGCGACCTGCAGGATCGGGTTGTTCTCGACACCCATGAGATCCAGCACCTCGTCGGCGGATTGCTTCATCACCGTCGCGCGCGGGTCGCGGTTCTTGTAGACGCGGTGCCCGAAGCCCATCAGGCGGAACGGGTCGTTCTTGTCCTTGGCGCGGGCGATGAACTCGGGGATCTTGTCGACCGAGCCGATCTCTTTGAGCATCTCGAGGCAGGCCTGGTTGGCGCCGCCGTGGGCCGGGCCCCAGAGGCAGGCGATGCCAGCCGCGATACAGGCGAAGGGGTTGGCGCCCGAAGAGGAGGCCAGTCGCACGGTCGAGGTCGAGGCGTTCTGCTCGTGATCGGCGTGCAGCGTGAAGATGCGGTCCATGGCGCGCGCGAGGATCGGGTCGACCTCGTATTTCTCGGCGGGCACCGAGAAGCACATGTGCAGGAAGTTCTCTGCGTAGGTCAGATCGTTGCGCGGGTACACGAAGGGCTGGCCGATCGAGTACTTATAGGCCATCGCGGCGATGGTCGGCATCTTGGCGATCAGGCGGTGCGAGGCGATCTCGCGCTGACGCGGGTCCGAGATATCCGTCGAGTCGTGGTAGAAGGCCGACATGGCGCCGACCACACCCACCATGGTTGCCATGGGATGCGCGTCGCGGCGGAAGCCGCGGAAGAAGTTGTGCATCTGCTCATGGATCATCGTGTGACGGGTGATCGTGTTCTCGAACAGCTCGAGCTCTGCCGCGGTCGGCAGCTCGCCGTAGAGCAGCAGGTAGCACACTTCGAGGTAATGCGACTTACCGGCCAGTTGGTCGATCGGGTAGCCACGGTGCAGCAGAACGCCTTCGTCGCCGTCGATGAAGGTGATGGTGCTGTCGCAGCTCGCGGTGGAGGTGAAGCCCGGGTCGTAAGTGAATACCCCGGCCTGCGCGTAGAGCTTGCGGATGTCGACCACATCGGGGCCGGCGGTCGGGGAGTAGATCGGAAGATCGTAGCTCTGCTCGCCAATGGTCAGTTTCGCGCTTTTCGCTGTGTCAGCCATGCTTGCTTTATCCCTTCATCTGGAAAAGGCCAGGCGCGGCGGGCGCGCCCGGTCGGTATCTGTCACATGGCCCGGAGTGGGTCGGTACTTGCCGTTACGCCACCTCGGAGGCCGCTGCCTGTTCGAGCCGGAGGAGCGACTCCTCGCGGCCGAGCACCAGCATCATATCGAACACGCTAGGGGTGACGGCCCGGCCAGCAAGGGCCGCACGCAGCGGGCCCGCAAGCTTGCCGAACTTGGTGTCGTGTTCCTCGGCGAAACGCGCCGTTACCCCCTCGAGCTCTTCTCGCGACCAGCTAGCACTTTGCAGGTGCGGCGTCAACGCAGCCAGTATACCACGGGATACAGGATCGAGGTTTTTCTGTGCCTTCTCATCCGGGACAATCGGCGTCTCTGTCAGAATGAACTGAGCCTTTTCAAGGAGTTCCGGGAAGGTTTTGGCCCGGTCCTTCAGGCAATACATACCCCGCGTCATCCCGTCCTTTTGCGCCGCTGTCAGCGCCGGAAGCTCGGCTGCAGCAAGATACGCCTCGATTTCTTGCAGCAGTGCGGCATCGTCCCCGGCCGCGATGTGCTGGCCGCAGATGTTCTCGAGTTTCTTGAAGTCCAGACGGGCCGGGGATTTGCCGATTCCAGACAGGTCGAACCACTCTTTTGCCTGGGCATCGGTAAAGAACTCGTCATCGCCGTGGCTCCAGCCGAGGCGCGCGAGGTAGTTGCGCATGCCCGCCGAGGGGTAGCCCATCTTCTGGTACTCATCGACGCCAAGCGCCCCGTGGCGCTTCGACAGCTTCTTGCCGTCGGGGCCGTGGATCAGCGGGATATGCGCATAGACCGGGACCGGCCAGCCCATGGCGGTGTAGATGCCCATTTGGCGCGCTGCATTGTTGAGGTGGTCGTCGCCGCGGACCACATGGGTCACGCCCATGTCGAAATCATCGACCACCACCGCCAGCATGTAAACCGGCGTGCCGTCGGAGCGCAGTAGGATCATGTCGTCAAGCTGGGCGTTGCCGATGCGCACCTCGCCCTGCACCTCGTCCTTGATCACCGTCTCGCCCTCTTCGGGGGTGCGCAGGCGGATCACATAGGGGGCGTCGGGGTGGGTTGCCGGATCGGCGTCGCGCCAGGGCGAGCGGAACAGCGTGGAGCGGCCTTCCTCTTTCGCCTTTTCCCGAAATGCGGTGATTTCCTCCTGTGTGGAGAAGCACTTATAGGCCGCGCCCTTGGCGAGAAGCTCGCGGGCGACCTCGGCGTGGCGCTCGGCGCGCTCGAACTGGCTGATCACCTCGCCGTCATGGTCGAGGCCGAGCCAGTCGAGCCCCTTGAGGATCGCCGCCGTCGCCTCGGGGGTCGAGCGGGCGCGGTCGGTGTCCTCGATGCGGAGCAGGAATTTGCCGCCACGGCCACGGGCATAGAGCCAGTTGAACAGCGCGGTGCGGGCGCCGCCGATGTGCAGAAAGCCGGTGGGGGAAGGGGCGAAACGGGTGACGACCGCCTGGGTGTTCGTCATGGTCATTAACCTCGCGGTAATCGTGGTGAGCCTAGGATTTGCAGGTTCCTTAAACAGCACAGGGGGCGGGGGCAAGCATGGGGGCGCGGATCAGCCGTCTGCTTGGCGTGCCGGCAGGCTGGGGCCTCAGCGCGCTGCGCCGCCAGCGCGGTCATCTCTTCCCTTGGGTGCCGGTCTGCTTTGGCCTCGGCATCGCGCTCTATTTCGCGCTGCCGTACGAGCCGGTGCCGGAGGCGCTTCTTTTCAGTGCCCTCATGGGCGGCGGGCTGCTTCTCTTTTGCCTGCGTATGGCCTCTGATCAGTCGGTGCTGCCGCTTGTCTTTGGGCTCGTGCTGCTCGGTCTGGCGGTCGCCGGGGGGCGGGCGCATCTGGTCGCCGCGCCGCAGCTTGCCGGGCGCTACTACGGACCGATCGAAGGGCGCGTGGTGCAGATTGACCGCGCAAGATCGGATGCGCTGCGGCTGACGCTCGACGATCTGCGCCTGCAGGGCCTGCCTGCTGACCACCAGCCGCGCCGCGTGCGCATCGCGCTGCATGGTGATCCCGATGTTCAGGCGCGTGTGCTGCAGCCCGCGCCGGGTCAACGGGTCATGCTTACCGGCCATCTCCTGCCGCCCGGTGACCCCGTCGAGCCGGGCGGCTTCGACTTTCGGCGACACGCTTGGTTTCAGGAACTCGGCGGGGTCGGCTACACGCGCACGCCGGTGCTTTTGCTCGCGCCGCCGGAGGGAGGGCAATATCTCTTTCGCACCCGCATGGCTTTGTCACGCCATGTGCAGGCGCAATTGCCCGGCGAGATCGGTGCCTTTGCGGCGGCGCTGATGACCGGCGACCGCAGCGCGATGGGGCAGGAAACGCTGGAGGCGCTGCGGCACAGCAATCTCGCGCATCTTCTGGCGATCTCCGGCTTGCACATGGGCCTTCTCGCGGGGTTCGTCTTTGCGGCACTGCGGATCGCGCTGCTGCTGCCGCGGCGCTCGCGTCACCATTGGCCGGGCAAAAAGATCGCGGCGGTGGGCGCATTGTTGGCCGCCGCCGCCTATATGGCGCTCTCGGGCGGCAATGTGGCCACGCAGCGCGCCTTCATCATGGTGGCGGTCATGCTCGGCGCGGTGCTGGCGGACTTACGGGCGCTGTCGCTGCGCGCGGTGGCCCTTGCGGCGCTGATCGTGCTGACCTTGCGGCCCGAAGCACTGCTTGGCCCGGGCTTTCAGATGTCTTTTGCCGCCACGACCGCCCTCGTCCGGGTGTTCGAAAGCGCGGGCTCGGGGCGGCTGATGCGCCTCGCACCTGTCGCCCGCCCGCTCGTCACGCTGCTGCTTTCCTCGGCGACCGCCTCGCTGGCGACGGTGCCCTTTTCCATGGCGCATTTCAACATCCTCTCGCGCTACGGTCTGCTGGCGAACCTGCTCGCTGTCCCGGCCATGGGGCTGGTGGCGGTGCCCATGGCGGTGCTGTCTGCGCTGCTCCTGCCGTTTGGGCTCGATGCGCTGGCGCTGCAGGGCATGGCGCTGGCGCTGCGCTGGATCCTAACCGTCGCCGAGCGCGTCTCCGCGCTGCAAGGGGCCGTGGTCCCGGTGGTGGCACCGGCGCCGGCGGTGCTTCCGCTGCTGATTGGCGGCGGGTTGCTGGTCTTGCTCTGGCAGGGACGCGGTCGCTGGATGGGCGCGGTGCCGGTGCTTGCGGGGGCCTTCCTCTGGATGGAAACCGTGCGGCCCCTGCTGCTGATCTCCGAGACGGGACGCCTCGTTGGTCTGATGACCGAGGAAGGGCGCGCTCTGTCACGCAATGTCGGCAGCGGCTTTGTCGCCGAAAGCTGGCTCGAGAATGACGGACAGGCTGGAGGGCAGCCCGCCGCTGCGGCGCTCTGGCCGGTCAGCGAGAGCAAACTGCGCCGCGCCGCAACGGCGGATCAGCAGATCGTGCATGTGATCGGCGCGCGCGAAGCGCAGAAGGTGACAGGCTGCGCAGGTGCAACAATCCTCGTCTCGAGCGCGCCCATGCTGCGCCGAGAGGGGTGCATGGTTTTCGATCCCGTGGGCCTGCAGGTGACTGGCGCGGTGGCGCTATACGAGGCTCCGGACGGCATCAGGATTGAGGCGGCCAAAGGCCCCAGTGCCCGCCTGTGGCAGAGCCCAGCGGTGCGCCGCGATCAATAGGAGCGGATGAGCCCGACAAGACGCCCCTGCACGGAAACCGATCCCGCGGGCAGCACGCGCGGCTCAAACGCCGGGTTGGCGGCTTCGAGGACGATGCTGCTGCCCTTGCGGCGGAACCGCTTGAGCGTGGATTCATAACCCTCCACCTGCGCCACGACGATCTGGCCGTTTTCGGCGGATGAGGTTTCGCGGATGATCACCACGTCGCCATCGTTGATCCCGGCTTCGATCATCGAGTCGCCTTTGACTTCCAGCGCGTAGTGGCGGCCGCTGCTGGCGAGCATTGCACTGGGCACGGCCACATTCGGCGGGACATCCGAGATCGATTCGATGGGAACACCGGCGGCGATGCGGCCCATCAGGGGCAGTTCCATGGCGCCGACGCTTTCCAGCGCCTCGGCCACCGCGTTATTCGCCGCAGGCGCGCCACGATCGCCTTCGATCACATGGGGGACAAAGCCGCTGGGCCGCCCGGCGAGGCTGTCGGGCAGTTTGACGATCTCGATCGCGCGGGCGCGGTGGGCAAGGCGGCGAATGAAGCCGCGCTCTTCCAATGCGGTGATCAGCCGGTGGATGCCGGATTTCGACCGCAGATCGAGCGCCTCTTTCATTTCGTCGAAACTTGGGGGGACGCCGTCGCGGGCGACGCGCGTGTTGATGAAATCCAGCAGATCGAGCTGTTTCTTGGTCAGCATGCGCCGTGCCCCGTGGGTTGCCCAGTGAAGATGTTCGATTTTGTTCTAGGCATGTTCCCGTTTTGTGTCAATCCCCGCTTTCGTTAAACGAAAGTTAATAGCGTCGCGCAAGCCGCGCTGGCGGGCCGAGAATTGGGATTTCGGGGAGGCCCGAAACAGCGTCCGCGAGCGGTCAGAGACGGATCACCTCGATCTCATCCCCAGCGGCGCGCGCAGGATCGTGCGGCGGACGAACGGCGAGAGCGTCGGCACTGCCCAGCACGCTCAGCAGGGCGCTGTCTTGCCGGTCGAACACCGTCACGCCGTCGGGGGAGAGGCGCGCGCGCATATAGTGCTCGCGCGGGCCGTTCCCGCCAATCGGTGCGGCAAGGCGCAGCGTTTCGCGCGGGGCTGCTGCGGCACCAAGGCCGAGCATCGCCCGGATCACAGGCGCGAGAAAGACGTGCCCGCAGACCATCGCCGAGACCGGATTGCCCGGCAGACCAACCATCATCGCGGTGCCAAAACGCCCCGACATCAAGGGTTTGCCAGGCCGCATGGCGACTTTATGAAAGGCGCTCTGCAGACCCATGTCCGCGGCGACATGGGCCACCAGATCATGGTCGCCGACCGACGCGCCGCCGATGGTGACCACCAGATCAGCGTCATCGACCATGCCAAAGATGGTGCGCAGCGAGGCTTCGGTGTCGCGCGCGATCGGCAGCAGGCGCGGATCGGCGCCAAGCTGTTGCATCAGCACATAAAGACCGAATGTGTTGGAGGCGATGATCTGATCCGGGCCGGGGTCTTCGCCGGGCATCACCAATTCGTCGCCGGTCGAGATGATCGCCACTTTCGGGCGGCGGGTGACCGGCACATTGGCGATGTTCATCGCGGCGAGCAGCGCGATATCCTGCGGCCCCAGAACGCGCGGCGCGTCAATGCGCAGCCCCTTGCGGAAATCATTGCCATAGGGGCGGATATTGTCGCCGGGGCCAAGTCGGTCGGTGATCGTGATCACATCGCCATCGCGATCCACATCCTCTTGGATCACAACGGTTTTCACGCCGTCCGGGATGGGCGCGCCGGTGAAGATGCGCACCGCTTCGCCGCTGCCGACGCCGCCGGTGAAGGCGCGGCCCGCGGCGGCCTCGCCGATCACGGAAAACCGCTGCCCCGGCGCCGCCTCGGCGACGCCATAGCCGTCCATGGCCGAGGCTGCAAAGGGAGGCTGGTCACGCTGCGCTTCAACCGGGCGGGCGAGAACGCGGCCTCCGGCGCTCCGCAGCGGCACCTCCTCGATATCCAGCGGGCTGGCGAGCGAAAACAGGCGGTCGAGAGCTTCGGCGACGGAGATCATTTCGCCTCGTAACGTCCGGATTTTCCGCCATCTTTGAGAAGGACGCGCAGGCCGCCGATCTCCATACCGCGATCCACGGCCTTGACCATATCATAGACGGTGAGCGCCGCGGCCGAGGCAGCGGTGAGCGCCTCCATCTCGACGCCGGTCTGGCCAGTGGTCTTCACCGTGGCCTCGATCTGCAGGCCGGGAAGTTCCGGGTCTTGGGTGATCTCGACGGTCACTTTGGTCACCGGCAGCGGATGGCACAGCGGGATCAACTCGGGCGTCTTCTTGGCGCCCATGATGCCCGCCAGACGGGCCACGCCGATGACGTCGCCTTTCTTCGCCTGACCCTCTGCGATCAGATCGAAGGTGGCGCGCTCCATGCGGATCCACGCGGCGGCGGTGGCGATACGAGACGTTACGGGTTTATCCGAAACATCGACCATATGGGCATCGCCCTTGGCGTCGAAATGGGTGAGGCCGCTCATGCGGGCACCGGGTCGGCGAGCAGCGTGCGGGTCGCTTGTTCGACGTTCTCCTGCCGCATCAGGCTCTCGCCGATGAGGAAGGCGCGCGCGCCATATTGCGCCATGTCCGCCAGATCGGCGGGGGTGTTGAGGCCGGATTCCGAAATCAGGAAGCGCCCCTCGGGCGCGTTCTTCGACAACTCACGGGTGGTGTCCAAAGAGGTTTCGAACGTCTTGAGGTTGCGGTTGTTGACCCCGATCAGCGGAGATTTCAGCTTGAGCGCGCGCTCCAGTTCCTCGGCGTCATGCACTTCGATCAGCGCGTCCATGCCCCAGTGGAATGCGGCGTCTTCAAGCTCGGCAGCCAGCGCGTCCGAGACAGAAGCCATGATGATCAGGATGCAATCGGCGCCAAGCGCGCGGGCCTCGGCGACCTGATAGGGGTCATACATGAAATCCTTGCGCAGCGCGGGCATGTTGGTGGCCGAACGCGCCTCGGTCAGGAAGCTCTTGGCGCCTTGGAAAGAGGGCGTATCGGTCAGCACCGACAGGCAGGTCGCGCCGCCGCGCTCATAGGCCTGCGCCAGCGTCGCGGGGTGAAAGTCTTCGCGGATCAAGCCTTTGGAGGGAGACGCTTTCTTAACCTCAGAGATCAGCCCGTATCCGGTTTTGGCGGCGTCGAACAGTGCCTGCGCGAAGGGGCGGACCGGGCCTGCGGCGCGGGCCTCGGCCTCGACCTCTGCCATGGATTTCGCAGCCTTGTCGGCGGCGACCTCTTCGAGCTTATAGGCCTTGATCTTGTCGAGGATCGTCTGGGTCATGGCGGGCTCCGGTAATCGTCTGTCTGGGCCGGTCAGGCTGCCGCTCAGGGCGTTGTCCAGTTGATCGGCGTGTCCCCTCTGGCTTTAAGCCAGTCGTTGACGCGGGAAAAGGGGCGCGAGCCGAAAAAGCCGCGCCGCGCCGAGAGCGGCGAAGGATGGGCCGAGGCGAGGATGAGATGATCGTCGCCATGGATGTGCTTGGCGAACTTCTGAGCGTGACCGCCCCAGAGGATGAAAGCCCGCGGCTTGTCCGACAGCGCGTCCAGCACCTGCGCGGTCAGCCCGGACCAGCCAAGCTTGGCATGGGCGCCAGCATTGCCCGCGGGGACCGAGAGCGCGGTGTTGAGCAGCAGGACGCCTTGCCGGGCCCAGAACCGCAGATCGCCATTGGGCGGCACGGCGCCGAACTCTTCCTGCAGTTCCTTGTAGATATTGGTCAGCGAGCGCGGCAGGGGCCGTATTTCGGGTTCGACCGAAAAAGACAGCCCATGCGCATGGCCGGGCGTGGGGTAGGGATCCTGCCCGAGGATCACCACCCGCACATCATCGGGCGCGCAAGCCTCCAGCGCGGCGAAGCGCTGCGCCTCGGGGGGCAGCACCTGCCGGGGTTCCGCCGCAAGCGCCTCGGCGATGCGGGGAAACTCTTCGGTGAAGAAGGGCAGATGCGCCCAGGCGGCAGGCAGGCTCATGCGGCGGCTTGCGTCGCCTCGGCAAGCGCCTGGACCTTGGCCTTGGCCGCGCCGCTGTCGATGCTCTGGCGGGCCATGGCGGCACCTTCCTTGAGATCGCTCGCCTTGCCCGCAACCACCAGCGCGGCAGCCGAGTTCAGCAGAACCGCATCGCGATAGGCGGTCTGCGCGCCATCCAGAAGCGCGTGCAGCGCCTTGGCATTCTCCGCAGGTTCGCCGCCGACGATGTCTTCGAAAGGATGCACCGGCAGGCCGGCGTCCTCAGGGTGAATTTCCGCCTCACGGATTTGCCCGTCTTCTTCCAGCG
Organism: Salipiger sp. CCB-MM3; assembly: GCF_001687105.1. Classification (NCBI taxonomy): domain Bacteria; kingdom Pseudomonadati; phylum Pseudomonadota; class Alphaproteobacteria; order Rhodobacterales; family Roseobacteraceae; genus Salipiger; species Salipiger sp. CCB-MM3. The sequence goes on along the minus strand of NZ_CP014595.1, from coordinate 273,531 downwards.
CGGCGATCCAGCTCACGCCAGAGATCGCCAGCTCATCAGTGCCATCCGAGCCGTGCACCAGCCATGCGCGCTCCGAGCCGAGCTGGCCCAGCGTTTCGGCCATCGGGCGGATGAGATCGCGCGAGAACGCCCCGGTCAGTTGCCGCTTCACGCCCGCCGGGTTGGTCATCGGCCCGAGGATGTTGAAGATCGTGCGCGTGCCCAGCTCCATGCGCGGCGGGCCCACGTGCTTCATCGCCGGGTGGTGCATGGTCGCCATCATAAAGCAGATGCCGACGTCGTTCAGAATGGGCGCGATGGCCGAGGCGGGCAGCATCACGTTGATGCCCATCTGCCCCAGCGCGTCCGCCGAGCCCGACTTCGACGAGAGGTTGCGGTTGCCGTGCTTGGCCACGGTGACGCCCGCGCCCGCGACCACGAAGGCGGTGGCGGTCGAGATGTTCAGCGTGCCCTTGCCGTCGCCGCCGGTGCCGACGATGTCGATCGCGCCCGCGGGGCCGACCACCTTGTTGCATTTGGCGCGCATCACGGCGGCGGCGGCGGCAAATTCCTCCACCGTCTCGCCGCGGGTGCGCAGGCTCATCAGCAGGCCGCCGATCTGGGCCGGAGTGGCCTCGCCCTCAAAGAGGATCTCGAAGGCCGCCTCGGCCTCCTCCCGGCTCAGCGGGCGGGTACAGGCGGCGCCGATCAGCGGCTTCAGTCGATCGCTCATGCAGGGACTTTCATGGTCTTCAGGAAATTCTCGATGAGGGCATGGCCGTGCTGCGAGGCAATGCTCTCGGGGTGGAACTGCACGCCGTGGATCGGCAGTTCGCGGTGCCGCAGCCCCATGATCGTGCCATCCTCGAGCCAAGCGTTGACCACCAGCTCCTCGGGCAGATCGTCGCGCGCGACGACGAGGCTGTGATAGCGCGTCGCCTCGAACGGCGAGGGCAGCCCGGCAAAAACGCCGGTGTCATCATGGTGCATCTGCGCGATCTTGCCGTGGACGATCTCGTCGTGGCGCTTGACCGTGCCGCCGAACGCCTGACCGATGGTCTGATGCCCAAGGCACACCCCAAAGAGCGGCGTGCCGGTCTCGGCGGCGGCGTGGGTGAGCGACAGGCAGATGCCCGCCTCGGTGGGGGTGCAGGGGCCGGGCGAGAGCAGGATGCCCTCGGGTTTCAGCGCCATCGCCTCCTGCACGTCGATCTGGTCGTTGCGGATGACCTTGGCCTCCACGCCCAGCTCGCCCACGTAATGCACGAGGTTCCAGGTGAAACTGTCGTAATTGTCGATGAGAAGCAGCATGGTAGACTCTTCAGGCTGGCGGGCGAACCCGCGGTGGGGGTATACATGCGCCCGCAGGTGGTGCAGCGTCAAGGCCATGTCCCGAACAAGTGTTTCGGGAGCGGCACAGGCGCCGTAGCATGGCGGCAAAGGGTCCGGCAACGGGGCCCGGGGTAGAGAAAAGGACGGGCAGGGACATGGCACGTGGTTTCTTGGCAGGGGCGATCTGGGGGCTGGTGGTCTCTGGTGTCGGTTTGGCGGCGATTTCGGTGGCGATGGGGCCGCCCGCCAATCGCCCGACGCCGCCCAGTGTCGCGGAGGCCGAGGAGCCCGAAACTGGCGATGTGGCTGTTTCGGATACCGCCGAAATGCCTGCGCCGCAGGACCTTGAGACGCCTTCGGGCAGCGCGCAGGACCAGAGCCCGTCCGAGGCGCCGCCGGTAGAGACACCCGAGCCAGCGGATGACGCCCTAGCCGAAGCGGAAGCGGAGGTCGCCGCATCCGAAACACCGACCGAAATTCCGACGCCGAGCGCCGAAGAGGCCGCGCCGGAGAGCGAGAGTGCCGCTGAGGAGTCCGAGCCGCAGCCGGTAACGCCGCCCGCCCGCCGCCCCAGCGAAGAGCGCGGCGTCGAGGCTGCCAGCGCCGGGCCGTCGCTCGCCGCGCCGGGACTGGCCGAGGGCAGCGCGCCCGACACCCAGCCCTCGCAGCGGCCCGAGCCCATTCCCGCGCCGCAGGCCCCCGACGCCCCCGGCACCTCCGAGGCCGCGCGGCTGGCCGTGGGCGGTGACGCGCCGGTGCAGCCGGGGCTCCCGACGCTGCCACCCGAGGCACCGCTGGCCGAAGCGCAGCCCGCCGTTTCCACCGACCCGGCCCAGCCGCCGCAACCAGCCGAGGACAGCGGGCTGGCCGCAGAGCCGGAACCGGCCACCGACGCTGTTTCGGAAGCACCCGAAATGGACAAATCTCCGTTGCCCGAGGCAGAGCCGGAAAAGCCCCGCGTCACCGTGCTGACCCCGGAGCGCAGCGACCCCCCCGAGCCCGCGTCGCAAGAGGAGCGTCCGGCCATTGGCACGCCGGCCGACACGCTGGTGGGGCGCGAGGGCGCGGTGCCGCAAAGCCGCCTGCCGGTGGTCTCGGACGCCGAAGAAACACCGGACACCACAGCCCCCGCGCCGCAGGACAGCCCGCTCTATCGTTATGCGGCGGCGACGGATCTTCCCGCCGGCGAGCCTGCACTGTCGATTGTCTTGATAGATGACGGCAGCGGGCCGCTTGGGCCCGAGGCGGTGGAGGCATTCCCCTTCCCGGTGAGCTTTGCGATCTCGGCGGACCATCCCGATGCCGCGGCGGCCGCGGCGGCCTATCGCGCCCGTGGGTTCGAAGTGCTGGCGCTGTCGGACCTGCCCGAGAATGCCACGCCCGCCGATACCGAGGTCGCGCTCGAAGGCGCGCTTGGCGCGGTGCCCGAGGCCATCGGCGTGCTCGAAGGGCCTGATCTAGGCCTGCATCAAAGCCGCGAGATCGGCACGCAGGCGGCGCAGTTCCTGCGCGATACCGGCCATGGGCTGCTGCTGATGGCCAATGGGCTCAACACCGCCGAGGCGTTGGCCCGGCGCGAGGGCGTTCCGGCGCTGACCGTGTTCCGGGACTTCGACGGCAAGGGGCAGGACCCGCGGGTGATGCGCCGGTTCCTCGATCAGGCCGCCTTCAAGGCGCGTCAGGAAGAGGGCGTGGTGATGCTGGGCCGTCTGCGCGCCGACACGGTCTCGGCGCTGCTCTTGTGGGGGCTGCAGGACCGCGCCAACAGCGTCGCGCTGGTGCCGGTCTCGGCCTTGCTCCAGCGCCAGCAGAACGACGGCTGATCTTTTCGTCTGACGGGCACTGAGCGGCTGGCGGGCTTGAGGGTGGGCACGTCAGCCCTTGGCGCGCGCCCAGCGGCTGAGGTCGCGCTCAAGATCGCCATAGCCGGTCAGCCGCCGTTCGAAGGCGAGGCCAAGGCGGGCGGCATGCATCTCGGCGAGCGCCGCAAGCGCCGGGTCGTCGATCTGCGCAAGATGCACCAGCGTGGTGTATTGGCCGAAATACATCTCGCGCAGATCCGGGTGCCGGTCGAGCCCGAGCGGACGCCAGACGAAAGCGTCGAACTGGCGCACGAGGAAGTCGGTGAGGAAGAAGCTGCGCATCTCACCCCGTGCCTCGAACCGCGCGACGCCATCGAAAAACGCATAGCAATGGGGGCCTTGCAGCATCTCGATGCCAAGCTCGTCGCACAGCGTCTGCAGCCGCCCGCCGGTGCCGCAATCGGCGTAGAGCAGCTTGATCTCGTCATACTGCGCGCGCTGCGCCGCCACGGCAGCGCGCACGGCCTCGGGGATGCGGTCCGGCGTGTTGTGAAGCTCGGCGGGCAGGCAGCGCAGGTCCAGATGGTCCAAGCTGCCAGCGGTCTGCGCCTTGATGTCGAGGATTTCGCGGGCCAGCGCGCCGCAGGCGATCAGCAGGATGCGGGCAGGCGCGGGGGGCGGCCCGTCACGGCGCGGCCTTACCTCTGCGTCATGCCCAGAAGAGTCAGGCCCAGAAGTGTCAGGTCCAGAAAAGTCGGCCTCGGAAGGCTCAGAACCGGAAGTGTCAGGCCCGATGAGGTCAGGCGCGGGTGTCATCTGCTGGCACCGAGGACATGCCCCAGCGGATCAGCAGCGCGACGGCGAGAAGCAGCGGGATCACCTTGCTGGCGCCCCAGGCGACGAAGGCCCACACGGTCAGCCCCGCAGAAGCGAGAACCGCGATAAGAAGGGTCACAAGCGTGGTCACCGGCATGGGCATCTCCTTTCCCTGTCTCTAAAGATAGGGGCCTGTCCCCGTGAAAGCAAAGGCAAAAGCGAAATTCGGCCACATTCCTGCGCCGGACCGGCGGGCAGAGGCGCTCGGGCCGGAGGCGGGCCACAAAGGCTGGGCTCATTGCGCGGGGGCGCGGTTGTGGCGGCGGGCGACCAGTTCCTTGGCGGTTTCCACGGCGACGGCGGCATCGCGGCAATAGGCGTCGGCCCCGATGGCACGGCCAAATTCCTCGTTCAGCGGCGCGCCGCCGACCAGCACGATGTAATCGTCGCGCAGCCCCTCGGCGACCATCGTGTCGATCACCACCTTCATATAGGGCATCGTGGTGGTGAGCAGCGCGGACATGCCGAGGATGTCGGGCTTTTCGGTGGCCATCGCCTCGAGATAGGCCTCGACGGCGTTGTTGATCCCCAGATCGACCACCTCGAACCCCGCGCCCTCCATCATCATCGCCACAAGGTTCTTGCCGATGTCGTGGATATCGCCCTTGACCGTGCCGATCACCATTTTGCCGATGGTCGGCGCACCGGTCTCGGCCAGCAGCGGCTTGAGGATCGACATGCCGCCCTTCATCGCATTGGCGGCCAGCAGCACCTCGGGCACGAAGAGAATGCCATCACGGAAATCCTCGCCGACGATCTTCATGCCGCCGACCAGCGCCTCGGTCAGCACCCGATAGGGCGCCCAGCCCCGATCCAGAAGAATGGTCACGCCTTCCTCGATCTCTTCCTTCATCCCGTCGTAGAGATCGTCGAACATCTGCTCGACCAGTTCGGCGTCATCGAGTTCCGAGAGAATGATCTCGTCGTCGGCCATGGTCACCTCCCTTGCAACTGCCTTGCAACTTCTTTCCAGCCTGCGCCCGGGTGCGCTTCCGCTCATGGCCGATTGCGACACCGCCGGGCCCGGAGGCGACCTGCGCGCCGGGGGGATTGCGCGTGTTCCCTTTATGTTCTAGCGTGACGCCATGAGCGAGATGTCCCGCATCGTCGAAAAAGAGCGCCGCCGGGGGCGCGGTGCGGGCTCGCGCGACAGCGGCCGGTTCGAGCGCTATTCCTATGCCGATGCGCAAGATGGCTGGGACATTCCCGAGGATCTTCCGCCGCTGCGCACCGAGGTCTCGGACGAGCGCCCGCGCAGTATGATCAACCGCGTGCGCTCGCCCGACCTGCCGTTCGACCGGTCGATCAATCCCTACCGTGGTTGCGAGCATGGCTGCATCTACTGCTTTGCGCGGCCCAGTCACGCCTATCTCGGGCTCTCGCCGGGGCTGGATTTCGAGACGCGGCTGGTGGCGCGGCCCGAGGCGCCGCAGGTGCTGGCGCGCGAGCTGCGGGCAAAGGGATACGATGTGGCGCCGCTGGCGATTGGCACCAACACCGACCCTTACCAACCGATCGAGCGCGACCGGGGCATCATGCGCGCCTGCCTTACGGTGCTGTCGGAGTTCAACCACCCGGTGGCGATCGTCACCAAGGGCACGCTGATCGAGCGCGACATCGACATCCTGTCGGATATGGCTGCGCGCGGGCTGGTGCGGGTGGGCATCTCGGTCACCACGCTGGACGCCGATCTTTCGCGCCGGATGGAGCCCCGGGTGCCTGCGCCAGCGCGGCGGCTGGCGACGATCCAGCGGCTGAGCGCGGCGGGCATCCCGGTGCGGGTCATGGCCTCGCCCATGGTGCCCGCGCTGACCGACCCCGAGCTTGAAAGCATCCTTGCCGCCGGGGCCGAGGCCGGGGCGAGCGCCGCCAGCTGGATCATGCTGCGCCTGCCGCGCGAGGTCGCGCCGCTCTGGCGCGCATGGCTGGAAGAGCATTACCCGGGGCGCGCGGCGCGGGTGATGGCGCGGCTGCGCGAGATGCACGGCGGGCAGGACTACTCGGCGCGCTGGCACAGCCGGATGCGCGGCGAGGGGACCTATGCGCAGCTGATCGCGCAGCGGTTCGACAAGGCGGTGCGGCGGCTGGGTCTGGACGCGGCGCAGCCGGCGCTGCGCTGCGATCTGTTCCGTGCGCCGCCCCGGGCCGGTGATCAGTTGTCGCTGTTCTGAGCGGCAAATCTCTTCGAAGAGATTTGCAACGTCCTTCGAAGGACGTTGCCTAGCGCACCACCCGCACCGGCTCGCAATTGCAGAAAATCACCGTCTGACCGGCATTTTCGACCGCGCGGAAGCCGCGCCGGTCGAGCTCTGCCAGAAACCGCTCCCGCCCGACGATCCGGTCGATATCGCGCGTTTTGCGCCGGACAACGCCGCCCTGCGCGGCGGCGCGGCTGAGGAACATCTGGCGCAGCCAGTCCTCGGGACGAATCGGAAGCGGCAGGTCGGTCATCGCCGAAGCCTGCCGCCAACTTGGTTAAGGACACGTGCTCAACGAGACGTGCTCAATGAGATGTGTCGGCCGGAGCCACGTCTCGCCGCTCAGCCCCTGCGCCGCCCGCGCCGCGCACGCTCGGGGGCAGAGCCGCTCAGCCCGTCGCTCTCGGAACTGAATGGACCCAGCGCCGCGACGATCTGCTCGAGCGTCGGGCGCGGGCCCAGCGGGCGCTCTTCCAGCGCCGCGCGCATGGCGCGCAGGTGCTCCGGCGTCGTGCCGCAGCAGCCGCCGATGATCCGCGCCCCGGCGTCGCGCGCCATCACCGCGTAATCGGCCATCAGATCCGGTGTGCCGTCATAGTGGATATGGCCGTCCTCATAGCGCGGGATCCCGGCGTTGCCCTTGGCGATGATCGGCCGTTCGGTGCCGCTGGCGGCAAAGCCCAGCACCGTGCGCAGAAGGTCCGAGGCTCCGGTGCCGCAATTGGCGCCAAAGGCCAGCGGCGGGTTCGGCAGGCTCTCGACCAGTCGCCCGAACTCGGCCGAGGTGACCCCCATCATCGTGCGCCCGGCGGTGTCAAAGCTCATGGTGCCGCACCACGGCATGTCCTGCCGGGCAAAGGCCTCGGCGGCGGCGCGAACCTCTTCGGGCGCCGAGATGGTCTCGAGCCAGAGCACATCGGCGCCGCCTTCCTTCAGCCCGGCGGCGGTTTCTTCGAAGATCTCAACCGCGAGCGCGTGGCTGAGCGTGCCGACCGGCTCCATGATCTCGCCCGTCGGGCCGACCGATCCGGCGACCACCACCGGGCGCCCGGCGGCGTCGGCCACCTCGCGCCCCAGTTCGGCGGCGCAGCGCGACAGCGCGCGGGCTCGGCCCCCGGCGTCATGCAGCTTCAGCCGCGCGGCATTGGCACCAAAAGAGTTGGTCAAAAAGATATCGGATCCCGCGTCGACCGCCCCTTGGTAGAGCGCGCGGATCTTGCCCGGCTGCGTCTCGTTCCACAGTTCGGGCGCATCGCCGGGCGCAAGCCCCATGTTGAACAGCGTGGTGCCCGTGGCGCCATCGGCAAGCAGCCAATCGCGCGCGCCGAGCAGCTTGGAAAGCGCATTCGTCATAGTATGCCTCTTGGAAATTCTCCCCCGCCGTGGGCTTTCCACATCATGGCACATGGCGCAATCCCTCCCGTCGCGGCGGCGCCAATCAGCCGGTTTTCCCCGTGCGAGACGGCAACGCTCAGCCGGTCATGCCCGGCCCGCGCAGCACCATCAGCTCGCCCACATTCTCGCGCGTGACATAGCCCAGAACGCGGCTCTGCGCGTCGATCACCGCCACGGCGGGCGCTTGTGCCAGCGCGTCCAGCACCGATTGCAGCGGCGCGGCGAGGGGCAGTTGCGGCACCTCGGTCATCAGCTCGGAGACCTGCCGCGCCGCGTGATCCTCGGCCATGCCGCGAAACAGCGCGTCGCGGGTCAGAAAGCCCGCAAGCTCGCCGCTGGGGGCCAGCACCGGGAACTCGTGCTGGGTGGTGCGGATCAGGGTCTGTCCGGCCATCGCCAGCGTGTCCTCGGGGCGCAGCGCCTCGAAGCTGGTGATCATCGCGTCGCGCGCCAGAAGATCATGCGCCACCGCGCGGCTTGCGACGTCCTGACTTTCCGCCTGTCCGGCGAAGAACACGAAGATGGCGATCAGGATCAGGATGAAATTGCCCGAGCTGAGCCCCCAGAAGGCAAGGCCAAAGGCGAGGATCTGCCCGGTGGTGGCCGCCGCCTGCGTTGCCTTCACCCGTCCGATGCGCAGCGCCAGCACGGCGCGCAGCACGCGGCCTCCGTCCATCGGAAAGGCGGGGATCATGTTGAACAGCGCCAGCGCGAGGTTGATCGCCGCAAGCTGGCCGAGAAAGGCGCCTGTGCCGGTGCCAAGCCCTTCCAGCCCGCCGAAGCCCGAAGAGGCGCCAAGCAACACCAGCACCAGCCAGATCACCACGTTCACCATCGGCCCGGCCAGCGCGACGAGGATCTCTTGCACCGGGTTTTCGGGCATCCGCTCGAGCCGCGCCAGCCCGCCGATCGGCAGCAGCGTGATATCGGGCGTCTTGATGCCGAAGCGCCGGGCGGTCAGCGCGTGGCCGAACTCATGCGCCACGACGCAGGCGAAGAGGGCGAGGATGAAGAGGATGTTCTGCACCGCCGCCGCCGCGCCGCCCACCGACCACGCCGCCGCGCCGATCCAGAGCAGCAGCAGAAAGAAGGTCGCATGTACCCGCAGTTCCGAGCCGAACAGGCGGCCGATGGGAAATGACCAGGACATGGGCGGATCCTCTCTCGCTGGGCGGGCGGCACCTGTGGCCGCTGCCTTCCTCGGAAGAGTTAATCATTTCCGCCTGTTTCGGAAGAGGTCGCAACCACGCGCGGTTTTTTGCCGCGATGCTGCAACCGCGTGTGGCGCCACGCGTTGGCCCTTTGAGGCAGGCGCGCATCGCGCCGCACAGAGGAGAATTTCATGAAACGATTTGCCCTAGCCACCGCGCTTGTCACTCTCGCCGCCGCGCCGGTTGCCGCCGCCACCGCCACCGCGCAGCTGTCGGGCACCGATGGCAGCGCCATTGGCACCGTGACGGTCACCGACACCCCCTCGGGCATGGCGCATGCCACGGTCGAACTGCAGGGCCTTCCGGAAGGCGTGCATGGCATCCACATCCACGAGACCGGTGATTGCTCGGCCAGCGATTTCACCTCTGCGGGCGGCCACCTCGCGGGCGATGCCGAGCATGGCGTGATGGTCGAAGGCGGGCCGCATCCGGGCGATCTGCCGAACGCGCATGTGCCCGCCGATGGCGCGGTGACGGTCGAGGCTTTCCTGCCCGATTTCGATGTGGAAAGCCTGATGATGGACGACGATGGCTCGGCCTTCATCGTGCACGCGGGGCCGGATGATTACGAAAGCCAACCCTCGGGCGATGCGGGCAGCCGTCTGGCCTGCGGTGTGTTCGAAGCGGACTGACCCACGGCCCATTGATCTGACGCGGTGCGCGGCGGGTATCCCGCGCGCCGTGTCAGTGGCTCTTAGCCCATGCGATGGCGTCATCAAGCCGGTCATCGCCCCAGAAAAGCTCGTGTCCCACCAGAAAGCTCGGTGAGCCGAACACCCCCAGCGTCATGGCATCGGCGGTGGCGCTGGCGAGCGCCTGCACGATCTCTTCGGAGCCAGCACGCTCCATCACCCGTTCGGGGTCCTGGCCGATCTCGCGCAGGCTCTCGGGCAGGTTCGGTGCCTCGCCCGCGGGCTCGCCCTGCTCGAACCAGCGCCGATAGGTGGCGCGCGTGTAGTCGATGCCCCAGCCCTCGCGCATGCCAAGCTCGGCCACCTCATTGGCCAGCACCAGCCCCGCCAGTGGATAGGGTGCCGGAAGCTTCGGCGACAGCCCGTACCCCTCGGCCCGCCGCGCGATGTCGCGCCACATGTAGGTGGTCTTTTCCGGCTTACCCTTGAAGGGGATATTGTTCTGCGCGACCATCACATGGCGGACGTTGAACGGGTGCCAGCGGACCTCAATCCCTTTGACTTCCGCCAGCTGAGGCAGGCGCATGACGGTCAGGTAGCTGTAGGTGCTGCCGATGGAGAACCAGAAATCGATCGGTGTCATGCGCACTCCCCCTTACGCGGGAGATTAGCAGAAAACCGCGCGGAAATCTCGGGGCGGCTTCAGGTGCTCAGGTCAAAGCGTTTGCAATCCACGCCAACCGGGCTGCGCCAGCTGCAAAAGCCCATGGCCGCGTAATAACCCCGACCCTCGGCATTGGCGGTTTGAATATAGGCCTCGATGGCCGGAAGCCCCGCGGCCTGCGCCGCTTCGCGCGTGGCGCGGAAGAGGCCCAATCCAACGCCGCGCCGGGCGGCGGCAGGAGAGACATGGGTGCCGATGATGCCCCAACCTTCGGGGGTGCCATAGGGATTGCCCGCAGTGGCGCGCGACAGCGCCTGCAAGCCAAGCACCTCACCGTCTTCGGACAGGGCGACAAAGCAGCTGATCCCGTCAGGATTCGCCACATAACTCGCCATCACGAAAGCCTCGTCCGCCGGGCGGCTGCGCTTCCCAGCGGCCACGAGGGCTTTCAGCATGGCCGAGAGCCCCGGCACATCCGCCGGGGTGGCCCGGCGGATGGTGACCTGCGCCGCGTCAGCCATTGCCCGACCCGGTAAAACGGGCCGCGTCGGCGGCCGCGCGGCGGATGGCGTTCGACTTGTGGACGGTCTCCATATACTCGGCCTCGGGGTCGCTGTCGTAGACCACGCCGCCGCCCGCCTGAATGTAGAGCTTTTCGTCCTTCACTATGGCGGTGCGCAGGGCGATGCACATGTCCATGTCGCCGCCCGCGCTGAAGTAGCCCACACCGCCCGCATAGACGCCGCGCTTTTCGGGCTCCAGCTCGTCGATGATCTCCATCGCGCGCACCTTGGGCGCGCCCGAGACGGTGCCTGCGGGCATCCCGGCAAAGAAGGCCGACAGCGCGTCCTGATCCTCAGCCAGCTCGCCCACGACGTTCGACACGATGTGCATCACGTGGCTGTAGCGCTCGATGGTGAACTGCTCGGTCGGGCGCACGGTGCCGATCTTCGAGACCTTGCCGGTGTCATTGCGCCCCAGATCGAGCAGCATGAGGTGCTCGGCCAGTTCCTTCTTGTCCGCCAGCAGATCAGCCTCGAGCGCGCGATCTTCCTCGGGGGTCGCGCCGCGTGGGCGGGTGCCGGCGATCGGGCGGATGGTGACCTCGCGGCCAAAGACCCGCACAAGGATCTCGGGGCTCGCGCCGACCACCTGAAAGCCGCCGAAGTTGAAATAGAACATGAAGGGCGACGGGTTGGTGCGCCGCAGGCTGCGGTAGAGCGAGAAGGGCGGCAGCGGGAAATCCTGCGTCCAGCGCTGCGCCGGAACCACCTGAAAGATGTCGCCGGCGCGGATGTAGTCCTTGGCCTTCTCGACCGCCGCCTTATAGCTCTCGCGGGTGAAGTTCGAGACCGGCTCACCGACCTCGCGCGCCTCGCCCAGTTCGCGGCCCGCCTGCGGCAGCGCGCGTTCCAGATCGCGCACCGCGTCCATCACCCGTTCTGCGGCCTGCGCATAGGCGGCGCGCGCCGACTGGCCCGACTGCACCCAAGCGGGGGCCACGACCGTGACCTCGCCCTTCACCCCGTCGAGCACCGCCACCACCGAGGGGCGCAGCATCACCGCATCGGGCAGGCCGAGCGGATCGGGGTTCACGTTGGGCAGGCGCTCGACCAGACGGATCATGTCGTAGCCGAGGTAGCCGAAAAGACCTGCTGCGGCCTGCGGCAGATCCTCGGGCAGGTCGATCTTGCTTTCGGCGATCAGCGCGCGCAGCGAGGCGAGCGGATCGAGGGTTTCCTCCTCGAAGGCCTCGGGATCAAAGCGCGCCTGACGGTTCAGCCGCGCCTGCTGGCCGTGGCATTTCCACACGAGGTCGGGCTTCATGCCGATGATCGAGTAGCGACCGCGCACCTCGCCGCCGGTCACCGACTCCAGCATGAAGGCGTCCTTGGCCGCCCCCGTCAGCTTGAGCATCAGCGACACCGGCGTGTCGAGGTCGGCGGCGAGCCGCGTGTAGACGACTTGGTTTTCGCCCGCTTCATAGGCGCGGGCGAACTCTTCGTAGGAAGGCGTGAGAGTGACCATTGGCTTACCGGAAGTTGGTGTGAACGGCATTCACCGCCTGCTGGTCGATCGAGACCCCGGCACGCTCCTGAATGTCGGTGACATAGGCGCGGAAGAGGTCCTGCGCCACGCTGTTTGCGGCCCGGTCACGCAGCAGCCCTTCAAGCTGCTTGGAGGCATCCGTCTCGCGGTCGACCGGTGCGATCCCGTCCAGTTGCATGACCAGCGCGGCACCGTCGCCGGGCAGGGCGCGGGTCTCGCCTTCGGTCATCTCAAAGGCGGCGGGCAGCAGCGCGGCGGGCATCTCGGGGATCTGCGCGTCGCGGGTCAGCCGCTCTTCGCGGGTCGGCTCGAGGCCCAGATCCTCGAAGCTGGCACCGTCCTTGATCTGCTGCGCGAGGTCTTCGGCCTGCGCGACCAGCATCTCGGTGGTCTTGTCCTTGTCCCAGCCTTCGGCAACCTCGGCGCGCACTTCTTCGAACGGACGCGGCGCGGGCGGGCGGATCTCGTCAAGGCGCATGGCATAGACGCCACCATCGCCCAGTTCGGCAATCGCCGGGTAGTCGTCTTCGGTGACCTGCTGGGCGGCCTCGCGGAACACGTCATAGCCCGCGATGCCCTGATCGCTCTGCTGGTTCCACTCGATCTGGCCAAGCTCCATATCGGTGTCACCGGCAAGCTCTTCGAGCGTCGCGCCGCCTGCAAGCTCGTCGTCGAGGCTTTGCGCCATGCCCTCGATCACGCGGCGGGCGCGGTCCAGCGCCAGCTCGTCGCGCAGCTGCGGCACGGCTTCCTCGAAGGGCGTTTCCTGCGCCTGCAGGATGCCGTTCACCCGGTAGAGCGCCGGGCCGAGGTTCGACGGCAGCGGGCCGACGACATCGCCGCTTCCGGCGGCGAAGACTTCGGCACCGGCCTCGCCAAGCGCGTCCTCGGTCAGATCGCCCATGTCGGTGTCGCTCAGCTCCAGCCCACGCTCTTCGACCAGACCTTCGAAGTCGATCTCGCCCGACGTGATGCGCGCCATCGCCGCCTGCGCTTCGGCGTCGTCGCCAAAGACCAGACGTTCGATCAGGCGACGTTCGGGCAGGTTGAACTCTTCGCTGCGCTCGTCATAGGCGGCCTGCAGCGCTGCGTCGTCCAGCTCGACGCTGTCGACGATCATGTCGGGCGTGATCCAAGCGTAGGTGATGACCTTGGTCTCGGGCATGGTGAACTGATCGATGTGATCGTCGTACCATGCCTGCAGCTCGTCATCGGAGGGCACCGGCAGGCCGGTCTCCAGCGCGTCGCGGCCGATGCGCGCCCAAGTGAACGAGCGCGTCTCGCCCGCCCAGCCAAGCAGCGTGTCGACATAAGTGTCGGGCAGCGCGGTGCCCGAGTAGATCGCGGCGTTGATCAGGTTGCGGGCGCTCTCGTGGCGCAGATCGGTTTCGAACTCCGCCTCGGTCAGACCGGCGTTCTTCAGCGCGTAGGAATAGCTTTCGCGGTTGAACTTGCCATCCGGGCCTTGGAAGGCCGGCATCTCGCTCAGCGCCTCGGCCACCTGATCGTCGCCGACCGAAAGCCCGATGCGCTGTGCTTCGTCGTCCAGCGCGGCCCCGGTCACCACCTGTGCCAGCACCTGCCGGTCGAGGCCGAACTGCTGCGCCTGATCCGGCGTCATGGGCTGGCCGGTCTGCGCCTCAAACGCGCGCATCTCGTTCTGCAGCGCGCGGGTGTAATCGGTGGTCGAGATATCGGTGTCGCCCACCGAGCCGATGCCGCTTACGCCGCCGCTGAAGTTGACCGTGCCGAAGGCGCCGAAGCCCATCACCACGAGGATCAGGAGACCCCATACAAGGGTCTTGCTGATACTGCTCTTGCCGCGTGCCATCGCTGCCTCTCGCTCGTCCTGTTTCTGGCGTCGGGGTTTACTGGGCCAAGCCCTTGCTCGCAAGGGGCCTCTCGGCCTTGTTGGCCTGCGGCCAGTCGAGCGCGGCAAGCCGGTCGAAGAGCGTGCCGATCTCTTCCCGGTTCACATTGGCGAAGGCAAAGCGGAACTGCCGCGCGCCGCGCGGGTCCGAGGCGGGCATGAACATCGTGCCGGGCAGGGTCAGAACGCTTGCCTCACGCACCAGCTTCGGCGCCAGATCGGCAGAGCTGCCCTCGAAAGGATGCTCGAAATAGGCGAAATAGGCCCCGAGCCCGAGCAGCTTCCAGCCCTTGGCTTCGAGCTTGGGCATGTTGTCGGCGATGGCGGCGCGGCGGTCGAGGATTTCATCGCGCTCTCCGGCCACCCATTGGCCAAGGTTCCGCAGCCCCCAGAGCGCCGCGCGCTGCCCGAGCTGCGGCGTGCAAATGGTTACAGTGTCGAGAAATTTCTCAATCTCGGGCAGCAGGTCCTCAGACGCGATCACCGCGCCGACGCGGTGCCCGGTCAGACGGTAGGCCTTGGAGAAACTGTAAAGCTGGATCAGATGCGCGCGGTCCTCGGGCTCGGTCAGCAGATCATGCGGCGCGCCGCTGCGGCTGTCGAAATCCTTGTAGGTCTCGTCGACGATCAGCTTGAGGTCATGCGCCTTGGCCAGTTTCATGAAGGCGCGCAGGGTCTCTGTGGGATATTCCGCGCCACCCGGATTGTTCGGTGAAACCAGAACGATAGCGCGCGTTCTTTCGGTGATGAGAGAGGAGGCGGTTTCGGTCTGCGGAATGAGGTGTTCGTCGGTCGGCAGCGGCACGGTGGCGACGCCGTCCATATCCAGCCACATTTTATGGTTGAAGTACCAGGGGGTTGGCAGAAGAACCTCGTCTCCTTCACCACAGATCGCGCTAATGCTGGCTGCGAAGGCTTGGTTGCAACCCGCGGTGATTGCGACATTTTCTGGGCGAACCTCTGCGCCATAATGCGCAGACCAATGCGCCGCCAGTTCCGCGCGCAATTCGGGCAGTCCCAAAACCGGCCCATAAAGGTGCGTTGCCGGATCCTGCAGCGCCTCGGCCATCGCCGCCACCAGCGGTGCGGGCGGCGGGTCGATCGGCGCGGCCTGACTGACGTTGATCAGCGGGCGGTCGGGCGGGAAAGTGACCCCGTCGAGCCAGCGGCGCGCCTCCATCACCGGCGGGGCGAAGGTGGTCTGGGTGCGGCTGAGCTTGGTCATGTCTGGTCTCTCCCTCAAAACTGCGCGGACGCTATCAGCGCCATGCAGCCGGGGGAAGAGGTCTCAGGCGGCTTCCCCGGCGTCGAAACTTGCGCGGGCGGCGGTGATCTCGCCATGGTGGCTGTCGGCCCAGACCAGCAGCGCGCCAATCGGCGCAAGCGACGAGCGGCCAAGCTCGGTCAGCGCGTATTCGACCGACGGGGGCTTGGTCGGAAAGACCTGCCGCGACACCATGCCATCGCGCTCCAGCTGCCGCAGGGTCTGTGTGAGCATACGTTTGGAAATGTCTCCAACCTGCCGTTGCAATTGGGAAAATCGCTTTGGAGCGGGTTCGAGCGCGACGAGAATGAGCAGCGTCCACTTTTGCGCCACCCGGTCGAGCACATCCCGCACCGGGCATTGCGCCTCATCCTCGGGCGCGCCGGTCCATGCGGCCATACTGTCGAGCATGGCGCGCACCGCATCGGGGTTCCCTGCGTGTAACCTTGTCATGCCAATGTGCCTCCTTCCGGGATGATGCGTGTAGGTCTAGAAAAGAGACCATAACTCGAATCAGAACCCTTCGCCAGATCGCAACGGACCGGGCAGGGCGGACAGAAAGGAAAGACCATGTCGGAGAAGCTTGACTACCTGATCACCGGCGCCACCGGGCAGCTTGGCGCCCTCGTGCTGGAGCAACTGCGCGCAGCGGCCCCGGAGGCACGCATTGGCGCGCTGGTGCGCCGCGCCGAGGCCGCCGCCGCGCTGGAGGCGCAGGGCCTCGTGGTGCGGGTCGCCAGTTACGACGATCCGGCGGCTCTGGAGGCGGCGTTTGCGGGCGTCGACAAATTGCTGCTGATCTCCTCCAGCGAGGTCGGCAAGCGGGCGGAGCAGCACAGCAATGTGATTGCCGCGGCAGAGAAGGCCGGGGTTGGCTTCATCGCCTATACCTCGATCCTGAACGCCACGAGCTCACCGCTGACCGTCCTGCCCGGCGAACATGTGGCGACCGAAGAGGCGCTGGCCGCCTCGGGTCTGACCTACGCGCTGCTGCGCAATGGCTGGTACAGCGAGAACTACGTGATGGGCGCCGGTGCCGCGCTCGAGCATGGCGCGCTGATTGGCGCGGCGGGCGACGGGCGCATCGCCTCGGCGGCACGGGCAGATTTCGCGGCGGCGGCCGTGGCTGTGTTGACCGGCGAGACCCCGGCGCGCGGCACGGTTTATGAGCTGGCAGGCGACGACAGCTACACGCTGACCGAGTTTGCCGCGGCGCTGTCGGAGATCGCGGGCAAAGAGATCCCCTATGTGAACATGAGTGAGGCCGATTACGCCGCGGCGCTTGAGGGCGCGGGCCTGCCCGGTCCGGTGGCGCATATGCTGGCCGACAGCGACAATGGCGCGGCTCAGGGCGGGCTCTACAGCGACGACAAGACGCTCTCGCAGCTGATCGGTCGCCCGACCACGCCGTGGCGCCAGACCTTGAAAGCGGGCGTCAAACTGGACGCATAACCGGCGCTAAGGGCACAAACGAAAAGGGGCGCTGCCGCGATGGCAGCGCCCCTTTGCATTGTAGAAGACCCGAAGATCAGTCCGCGGTGCCGTGGAAGGGTTTGACGTATTGCAGCGCCATGTCCCACGGGAAGAAGATCCACGTGTCCTGGCTCACCTCGGTGATGTAGCTGTCGACCTGCGGGCGGCCCATCGGCTTGGCGTAGACGGTAGCCACATGCGCCTTGGGCAGATGCTTGCGCACCACTTCCAGCGTGCGGCCGGTGTCGACCAGATCGTCGATGATCAGCACGCCGTCGCCGTCGCCCATCACCTCCATGTCGGGGAACTTGATGACCTTCGGCTCGGACTGCTCTTGGTGGTTGTAGCTCTTGACCGAAATCGTATCGACCATGCGTATGTTGAGCTCGCGCGCGATGATCATCGCGGGGGCCATGCCGCCGCGGGTGATTGCCACCACGGCGCGCCATTCGCCGCCCCCTTCGGGCGCGTGGCTCTGCAGTCGCCACGCCAGCGCGCGGCTGTCGCGGTGCAGCTGATCCCAGCTTACGTGAAAGCCCTTTTCATGGGGCAGGCGGTCGGTCATCTCGGGCATGGGAGCACTCCCTGGCGGATATCTGTCGTCGGTGTGAAGGGCTCAGCCCTTGGAGATGTCGGGCGCGTCGACGGCCTTCATGCCCACGACATGATAGCCCGCGTCCACGTGGTGCGTCTCGCCTGTCACGCCCGCGCCCAGATCAGACAGCAGGTAAAGCGCCGATCCGCCGACGTCGTCAATGGTCACGTTGCGGCGCAGGGGCGAGTTATATTCGTTCCACTTCATGATGTAGCGGAAATCGCCGATGCCCGAGGCGGCCAGCGTCTTGATCGGACCTGCGGAGATTGCGTTGACCCGGATGCCATCCTTGCCGAGGTCTTCGGCGAGGTAACGTACGGAGGCTTCGAGGGCCGCTTTGGCCACGCCCATCACGTTGTAATGGGGCATGATCCGCTCGGCACCGTAATAGGTGAGCGTCAGCGCGGAGCCGCCATCGGTCATCATCTTCTCGGCGCGCTGCATCACTGCGGTGAAGCTGTAGACCGAGATATCCATGGTCAGCTTGAAGTTGTCGCGGCTGGTGTCGACGTAGCGGCCACGCAGTTCGTTCTTGTCGGAAAAGCCGATCGCATGAACGATGAAATCGATCTTGTCCCAGCGCTCCTTGAGGCTGTCGAAGAGCGCGTCGATCGACGCCTCGTCGGACACGTCGCAAGGCAGCACGATGTTCGAGCCAAGTTGCTCGGCCAGCGGATCGACCCGCTTTTTCAGTGCGTCCCCTTGGTAGGAGAAGGCAAGCTCTGCCCCCGCCTCGCGCAGTTTCTTCGCGATGCCCCAGGCAATCGACTTGTCATTGGCGAGACCCATGATCAGGCCGCGTTTTCCGGCCATCAGAGTATTTGACATCCCTCACCTCTACCCGGCATTGATTTTGTTTGTGTCCTTTAGGCGATTGGCCGGGGGGCATCAAGGGTTTGAGCGACGCCACGTCAGAAAGCGGGTGGCGCAAAGCGGGCAGTACAGGGAGACAGACAGATGAGCGACCGGACCGGCATCTTTGCAGGGGACGATCCTTTCGAGATCGCACGCAACTGGCTGAAAGAGGCCGAAGCGACCGAGCTGAACGATCCCAACGCCATCGCCCTGTCGACGGTCGACGAGGATGGCTTGCCGAATGCGCGTATGGTGCTGCTCAAGGAAATCGAGGCGAGTGCCTTTGTTTTCTACACCAACTACGAAAGTGCCAAATCTAAGGAAATTTTAGGCAGCGGTAAGGCAGCTTTTGTGTTACATTGGAAATCGTTGCGGCGTCAGATCCGTGTTCGTGGATTTGTCGACAGGGAGGATGGCCCGCAAGCGGATGCATATTACGCGTCTCGTTCGCTCAAATCGCGTCTCGGGGCCTGGGCTTCCAAACAGTCCCGGCCTCTTGCGTCACGAGCGGCACTCATGGCGGAAGTTGCCAAGATTACGGCGACCAAGGGGCCGAACCCGCCGCGGCCTGAATTTTGGGGGGGATTTCGCATCACTCCCGTTGAAGTTGAATTTTGGGCCGATGGGGCGTTCCGGTTGCATGACAGGTTCGTCTGGAGGCGCACAAGTGTTTCGGATGAGTGGACAGTGACCAGATTAAATCCTTGAATTTCATGTTACGCGAAATGCAATTTCGTAGAGAATACAGGTTTCAATGACTTGCAATTGAGAGCCACACTGGCGCAAGACAGTGGTGGGGATACGCAAGACGACCAGTGGAAACGCATTTGACACAAGAAGAGAGTGAAACGCGGCGCGTGCTCGGCCGGGTAAAATGGTTTGACCCGGTGAAAGGGTTTGGCTTCGTCATCGCGGATGAGGGAGGGCCCGATATTTTGCTGCATGCCAATGTGCTGCGCAACTTTGGGCAGAGTTCGGTCGCCGATGCGGCGCGGATCGAAGTGGGCGTCCAGCGCACCGATCGCGGCATACAAGCCACCGAAGTGTTCCGGATCGAACCGCCGGAGGCGCCCGCGGGCGCCCCGCTTGCGGACTTCGAAGAGATTGACCCCGAGATCATCAAGGCAGCTCCGCTGGAGCCGGCGCGGGTGAAATGGTTCGACAAGGCCAAGGGCTTTGGCTTTGCGAATGTCTTCGGGCGTGATCAGGACGTCTTCATCCATATCGAAGTGCTGCGGCGCTCGGGGCTGGCCGATTTGCAGCCCGGCGAGGCGCTGGCGATCCGCGTGATCGACGGCAAACGCGGCCAGATGGCCACGGAGGTCTGCGCATGGGAAACCGCCTTGGTGCCCTGACCCTGCTTGGGGTTGGGCTGAGCATTCTGTCAGGGCAGGCGGCGCAGGCGGCCTGCAGTGACGAGAGCCTGTGGCTCCGCGGTGATTGGGGCAGCGCACGCTTTGCGGTGCAGGTCGCGGATGACACGCGCGAGCGGGCGCGGGGGCTGATGTTCGTCGAGCAGATGCCCTCCAGCGCGGGGATGCTCTTCGTCTATGACGCGCCGCATGAGATGAGCTTTTGGATGAAGAACACGCTGATCCCGCTGGACATGGTCTTTGCGGACTCCGAAGGCGTGGTCATCTCGGTGCATGAAAACGCCGTGCCCGGCGATCTGACGCCGATCCCCAGCGCGGGAGAGGCGCAATATGTGCTTGAGATCAACGGCGGTCTGGCGGCCCAGCTGGGCATTGCCGAGGGCAGCGAAATGCAACATCCGCGCATCTCTGACGCCGCATGGCCCTGCGAGTGAGTTTTCCGCTTTTCAATCCCTGACGAGGCTTGTATTGCCTGTCGCGTCGGGGCGTAGCGCAGCCTGGTAGCGCGACGGTTTTGGGTACCGTAGGTCGGAGGTTCGAATCCTCTCGCCCCGACCAGCACAGAGCGGCAGAACCCGTGTTCCGCGTCTCTGGCCTCTTGCTTCAGCACAAATGCTTCCGCAACGGCATCCGTGATCAACCGACGAGCACCGCACATTTTTTTGGCGATGGCGCGTTCCCTACAAAAAAAGTCATTAGGGCTGACCTGAAAACAATCGGCCACATCTTGTGTCAGACGGGGGCGGGTTTGTTGCCCAACGGGCTAAAAGCCTACGTTACGTAAGCTTTGGCGCGATTTTCAGGCCATCGGACAGGGGTGCATTTTTCATACAGATGGTGTCCCAAGAGGTCCGGCTCACCAAATATATGGAGAGATGCGGAATTTTTCGTTGACCGATGACGCTTTCTTGATCCAGTTTGTTGTCAGCGGATCAAGAGCCACAATATGTAGTGGCCTTCAGCAGGGTCAGATCAAACCGAAGCCTTTCTAAATCTGGCGGGCGCGCGATGGCGTGTCCGGCTGGGAAAGCTCTGTGCCTCGCAATCCGGATTTGAATTGTGGCCAAGGCAAAGGCAGAGGCGAACATGAAGATCGACAGACGTTTTACCACCGCGGGGCAGGACGCATACGCGGGCATCGATTTTGTCACCACCAGTTCCGAGATCCGCAACCCCGACGGCAGTTCGGTCTTCAAGCTCGACACGCTTGAGGTTCCGGCGGGCTGGAGTCAGGTCGCCTCTGACGTGATCGCGCAGAAATACTTCCGCAAGGCCGGTGTCCCGAGCGAGCTCAAGACCGTCAAAGAGCAGGGTGTGCCCGAGTTTCTCTGGCGCTCTGTGCCTGCCACGGCCGACACGCCGCGCGGCGGCGAAACCTCGGCCAAGCAGGTCTTTGACCGTCTCGCAGGCGCATGGACCTACTGGGGCTGGAAGGGCGGTTACTTCACCGCCGAGAGCGATGCGCGCGCCTATTACGACGAGATGCGCCACATGCTTGCCCGCCAGATGGCCGCGCCAAATTCGCCGCAATGGTTCAACACCGGCCTGCACTGGGCCTATGGCATCGACGGGCCGAGTCAGGGCCATTTCTATGTGGACCATAAGACCGGCAAGCTTACCAAATCCAAATCCGCCTACGAGCATCCGCAGCCCCACGCCTGTTTCATCCAATCGGTCAGCGACGATCTGGTGACCGAGGGCGGCATCATGGACCTATGGGTGCGCGAGGCGCGCCTGTTCAAATATGGCTCGGGCACCGGCACCAACTTCTCGAGCCTGCGCGCCGAGAATGAGCCGCTGTCGGGCGGCGGCAAATCTTCGGGCCTCATGGGCTTTCTGAAGATCGGCGACCGCGCGGCGGGGGCGATCAAGTCGGGCGGCACCACGCGCCGGGCCGCGAAGATGGTGATCGTCGATGCCGACCATCCGGATATCGAGGATTTCATCAACTGGAAGGTCCGCGAAGAGCAGAAGGTGGCCAGCATCGTCGCCGGCTCGAAGATGCACGAGAAGATGCTCAACGCCATCTTCGACGCGATCCGGGGCTGGGACGGAATTGAGAGCGACGCCTATGATCCCAAGGTGAACGCGGGGCTGAAAACCGCCGTGCGTGAGGCGAAAAAGCTCGCGATCCCAGAGACCTATATCAAGCGGGTGCTGGACTACGCGAAGCAGGGCTACGCCAGCATCGAGTTCCCCACCTACAACACCGACTGGGACAGCGAAGCCTATGCCAGCGTCTCGGGCCAGAACTCCAACAATTCGATCCGCGTCACCGATGCCTTCCTGCAGGCGGTGCGCGACGATGCCGATTGGGAACTGATCCGCCGCACCGACGGCAAGACGGCCAAGACGATCAAGGCACGCGATCTGTGGGAGCAGGTGGGCCATGCTGCGTGGGCCTGCGCCGATCCGGGGATCCAGTTCCACGACACGGTGAACGCATGGCACACGTGCCCCGAAGATGGCGCGATCCGTGGCTCGAACCCGTGCTCGGAATATATGTTCCTCGACGACACCGCCTGTAACCTCGCCTCGATGAACCTACTGACCTTCCTCAAGAACGGCAAGTTCGATGCAGACGGCTATGTGCACGCGACGCGGCTGTGGACGCTGACGCTGGAAATCTCGGTGCTGATGGCGCAGTTCCCCAGCAAGGAGATCGCGCAGCTTTCCTATGACTTCCGGACACTTGGCCTTGGTTTTGCAAACATCGGCGGGCTGCTGATGACCATGGGGCTGAGCTATGACAGCGACGCGGGCCGGGCGCTCTGCGGGGCTCTGACGGCGATCATGACCGGCACGGCCTATGCGACCTCGGCAGAGGTGGCGGCAGAGCTTGGGGCCTTCTCGGGCTACGCGCGCAACCGCGAGCATATGCTGCGGGTGATGCGCAATCACCGCGCCGCCGCTTATGGGCGCGCCGAGGGTTATGAGGGGCTGGCGGTGCCGCCGGTGCCGCTGGATCACGCGAACTGTCCGGATCAAGCCCTTGTCGATCTTGCGAAATCCGCGTGGGACGAGGCGCTGACACTGGGTGAGAAACACGGCTTCCGCAACGCGCAGGCGACGGTGATTGCGCCCACCGGCACGATTGGCCTCGTGATGGATTGCGACACCACCGGGATCGAGCCCGATTTCGCGCTGGTGAAGTTCAAGAAGCTGGCGGGCGGCGGCTATTTCAAGATCATCAACCGCTCGGTGCCTTCGGCGCTGGCGGGGCTGGGCTACACCTCCAGCCAGATCGAAGAGATCACCTCTTACGCGGTGGGCCATGGCTCGCTTGGCAATGCGCCGGGGGTGAACCACACGGCGCTGATCGGCCACGGCTTTGGCAAGGCGCAGCTGGAAAAGATCGAGGCGGCGCTGGCCACCGCCTTCGACATCCGTTTCGTGTTCAACCAGTTCACGCTGGGCGAAGAGTTCTGCCGCGGCACGCTGGGCATTCCGGCCGACAAGCTGAACGACCCGAGCTTCGATCTGCTGCGCCACCTCGGCTTCAGCAAGGCCGAGATCGAGGCGGCGAACGACCATGTGTGTGGGACCATGACGCTGGAAGGCGCGCCGTTCCTGAAGGCCGAGCACATCGGAATCTTCGACTGCGCCAACCCCTGCGGCAAGAAGGGCAAGCGCTACCTCAGCGTCGACAGCCACATCCGCATGATGGCCGCCGCGCAGAGCTTTATCTCGGGGGCGATCTCCAAGACCATCAACATGCCCAACTCCGCCACCATCGAGGACTGCCAGCAGGCCTATGAGCTGTCGTGGTCGCTGGGGGTGAAGGCCAACGCGCTCTACCGCGACGGCTCGAAGCTCAGCCAGCCGCTGGCCTCTGCGCTGGTCGAAGATGACGAGGACGCGCAGGAGGTTCTCGAGACCGGCACACCCACCGAGAAGGCGCAGGTGCTGGCCGAGAAGGTGATCGAGAAGGTCGTGGTCAAGGAACTGGTCCGGTCCCACCGCGAGAAGATGCCCGACCGCCGCAAAGGCTACACCCAAAAGGCGGTTGTCGGCGGGCATAAGGTCTATCTGCGCACCGGCGAATATGGCGACGGCTCGCTTGGCGAGATCTTCATCGACATGCACAAGGAAGGCGCGGGCTTCCGCGCGATGATGAACAACTTCGCCATCGCGGTCTCGGTCGGACTGCAATACGGCGTGCCGCTGGAGGAGTTCGTCGACGCCTTCACCTTCACCAAGTTCGAACCGGCGGGCATGGTGCAGGGCAACGACAGCATCAAGAACGCTACCTCGATCCTCGACTATGTGTTCCGCGAACTGGCGGTGTCCTACCTCGACCGCACCGATCTGGCGCACGTGAAGCCCTCGGGCGCGACCTTCGACGATCTGGGCCGCGGCGAAGAAGACGGGCTGGGCAATGTGGAGGAACTCAGCGAACGCGCCGCGAACCGCTCGCTGGAAGTGCTCAAGCACATCTCCTCGTCGGGCTATCTGCGCAAGCGTCTGCCCGAGGAGCTTTCGGCGCTCGGCACGCTGGTCGCCGAAGAGCGGGTAAGCACGGGTGTGACTTCTGTGACCGCCACCGCCACCTCGTCGCTGGCCATGGATGCGCGCGCCAAGGCGCGGATGCAGGGCTATGAGGGCGAGGCCTGCGGCGAATGCGGCAACTACACGCTGGTGCGCAACGGCACCTGCATGAAGTGCAACACCTGCGGCTCGACCAGCGGCTGCAGCTGAAACGGATCACCGGGGTCGGCAGATCGGCCCATGGTTTCGGAGCGGGTGCGCCCGCTCCGCACATGCCCGGGCCGCAGGCAGAACACATCGCGAGCAGCACAACAGGATGAGCCTTGGCGCATGAACCTCAGAGCCCCTTCGGGGGCTCTTTTTCTTTTGTGATCAGTGAAGTGCGGGCTGGTCTTGAAGCGGCGGGCCTAGTCCAGAGCGTAGTCCTTCAGCGCTTTGCGCTGCAGCTTGCCGTTGGGATTGCGCGGCAGCATTTCGACCCGCACCCACGCGCGCGGCTGCTTGTAACGGGCCAGCCGTTCTGCCGCGAGTGCCGCTAGCGCATCGCTGTCGAGCTCTTGCTCGGCGGTGTAGAAGGCCGCGATCACCGACACGCCATCTTTCACCGCCACATCGGTCACCGCCAGTTCCTGCACACCGGGCAGATCCGCGAGCGCCGCTTCGACCTCCAGCGGTGAGACGCGGTAGCCGCCCGCGTTCATCATGTCGTCGTCGCGGCCAAGATAGGTGATCGCGCCGCTGTCGGTCATAACCCCATGATCTCCCGTGATAAACCAGTCCCCCATATAGCGCGCCGCGGTCTCTTCCGCTGCGCCGATATAGCCGGTCATCAGGCCCGGATCGCTGCGGTGCACGGCAATGGTTCCGGGTGTGTCCCGGGGCACCGGCGCGCCGTCTTCGCTAAGGATCGCCACGCGCCGCCCGTGCTGCGGCCAGCCGAGCGCGCCCTCGCTGGCTGGTTTTTCGGGATTGGCCGAAATGAAGGTCGAGCATTCGGACATGCCGAAGGCCTCAAAAATCTCGGTCCCGGTTGCCGCGCCCCATGCCTGCCGCAGCGCCTCGGGCAGTTTTTCACCTGCGGCCAGCGCATGGCGCAGCTTTGGCAGCGGCGGCACCGGGTACTTCAGGATTTGCCGAAACACGCCCGGCGCGGCGGCGAAGAGGCTGGCATCATTGCGTTTCATCAAAAGCGCCAGCTGCGCGGGGTCGGTGCCCGCCTTGGGGATCAGCGCGGTCGCGCCAACGGTCCAAGGGTCCATCAGCCCGGTGCCCAGCGTGTAGGTCCAGTTGAACGCGCCCGCGTGCAAAAGCCGGTCGCTGGGCTGCAGCCCGGTCCAGCCGCGCATCATCATCTGCCGCGCCCAGATCGCGCGATGCGCATGACCGACGGCGCGCGGCATCCCCGAGGTGCCGGAGGTGAAGACCACATAGGCCAGCCGTTCGGGATCGCCCATGGCATAGTCCGCCGGGGGAAGGTCGCGCCATGTGGTGAATGTGGCCTCGGAGATGACCGGCGTTTCGGTTTCGGGGCAGGCGATGCCCGCGCCAAGCAGGATCGCGGCGGGGCTGATCTGCTCCAGCAGCTTGGCCACCTCCGGCGCGGTCAGCTGCGAGGAGGTGGGCACCGGCACGATCCCGGCGGTGATCGCGCCGAGATAGGCGATGGGGAAATCCACCGTATTGCCCAGTCTCAGCAGCAGCATCTCGCCCGGCGCGACGCCCGCCTGCAGCAGCCCGGTGGCGGTGCCCCGCACCGCGGCGATCAGCCTTGCATAGGACCAGCGCTCGGCCCCGGTGGTGCGCAGGATCGACAGGGCGATCTTGTCGGGCACGGCCTCTCCGGCGGCGAGCACATGGGCCGCGAGGTTGAACGGAGCGGGACAGGGCGCAAAGGGCCCTTCATCGAAAACGGACTGCATGACAAAAGGCTTAGGCAGCGCGCCGCATTCGCGCAAGCCTGCATGAGCGCCATTGCCAGCGCGCCGCGCGGGCGCTATGGCAAACGTCATGTCGCGCGATCCTCGAACACTCATCCGCATTGCCCGCGAGTCCGGGCAGGAGCAAACCGCCGAACCCCTCGATCTGGGGATGCGTGTGCGCGAGCTTCGCAAGGAACGCGACTGGACGCTCGAGCAGGCGGCGAAACAGGCCGGGCTTGCGCGCTCGACTCTTTCGAAGATCGAAAACGGCCAGATGTCACCCACTTACGAGGCGCTGAAGAAGCTGGCCGTGGGGCTGGGCATTTCGGTGCCGCAGCTGTTCACTCCGCCCAAGCGCGAGCAGGTCTCGGGCCGGATGGTGCATGTGAAGGATGGCGAGGGGCTGCATCAGGTCACCACGACCTACGAGCACGAGCTGCTGGCCGAGAGCCTGACGCGCAAGAAGATGCTGCCCTACCGGGCGCGGGTCCGCGCGCGGTCGATGGATGAATTCGA
The DNA here is from genome assembly GCF_001687105.1 of Salipiger sp. CCB-MM3. Taxonomy (NCBI): domain Bacteria; kingdom Pseudomonadati; phylum Pseudomonadota; class Alphaproteobacteria; order Rhodobacterales; family Roseobacteraceae; genus Salipiger; species Salipiger sp. CCB-MM3. The sequence continues at coordinate 247,040 of NZ_CP014595.1, read as the reverse complement.
CGGATGGGTGCGGCACGACGGCGAGGAATTCCTCTACGTGCTCACCGGAGTGGTGACGCTCTACACCGAGTTCTATGAGCCCATCGAGATGCGCCGCGGCGATTCCGCCTATTACGACGCCTCGATGGGGCACAACGTGGTGTCAGTCAGCCCCGAGGATGCGACGATCCTCTGGGTCACGTCTCTGACCTGAGGCTGATCTCAGGCTGGCCTGAGGCTCGTCTGAGCTTGGACCCGGCCCCCACCTCGCCGGTCATCCCATCAGTCAGCCCGCCGGTTAGCCAGCCAGCCGGTCGATCTGTTGATGCAGGACATTGGCGAAGGCCCAATCATCCAGCTCGCGCGTGGCTTCCTGCTGCGTAAGGTCATGGCGGGCGGCGATATGCTGCGCCGTCTCGGTATGATCGTGGCGGCGCGCACGCAGAGCGGCGTCATCGATATGCGGGAAGCGTGCTTTCAGGCGCTCGACGGTGAGGCCCCAGTTGCGGGTGGTGTCTTGCCATTCCATGTCTGTCATCACTCCATGTCTCATGACTCTTGAACGAGGTCGCCCGGCGGTTGTTCCCACATGCGGGTCACCGCAGGTGGAGGTTTCCGCAGGCGCGCTCCGCAGGATCAGAAGCTCGATCAGAAGCCCGATCCGAAGGCCGCGCCTTGGCGGTGACGTCCACCTAAGATGAGGCAGGCGAATTACCATAGCGTTAGGATGCGACACGCCGTCCGCTCGGCCAAAGCCAGCGCATGGGGCAGGCGAATGAGCCAATCACCGCCGGTAGCGCCACCGGCGGTGATTGCAAGCGGTTGCGCTCAGCGCTCGGGGAGCAGTCCGCGCGGGGCGAAACGCAGCACCAACAGCAGGATCACCCCCATGGTCAGCAGGCGCATGTGCTGCACGCTGTCCTGCAGATGGCCCTTGAGCCAGTTGCCATCGGCCATGCCCGCGGTGATCGCATTGATGACGAACTGCCCCATGGGCTCGACCTGCACCCAGAGGAACCAGATCAGAAATCCGCCGAGCACCGCGCCGAGGTTGTTGCCCGAGCCGCCGACGATGACCATCACCCAGATCAGGAAGGTATAGCGCAGCGGCTGGTAGGTGCCGGGTGTCAGCTGCCCGTCGAGCGTGGTCATCATCGCGCCCGCCATGCCGCAGAGCGCGCAGCCAAGGATGAACACCTGCAAATGGCGGCGGGTGACATTTTTGCCCATCGCCTCGGCGGAGACCTCATTGTCGCGGATCGCCCGCATCATCCGGCCCCAGGGCGAGTTCAGCGCAAGTTGGGCGAGGATCAGCAGCACCACCAGCACCACGGCGAACAGCACCGAGTAGCCCAGCTTCACCGCCAGCGTCGAGGCGGTGGTGGCGTCGAGGCCCAGAGATCCAGCCGTTTCGACAAAGCCCGGATCGGCCTGCAGGTCGATCTCATAGGGCACCGGGCGCGGCAGGCCGATGACGTTCTTGACGCCGCGCGACAGCCAGTCCTCATTCTTCAGCACGGCGATGATGATTTCGGCGATGCCCAGCGTGGCGATGGCCAGATAGTCCGAACGCAGGCCAAGCGCAGTCTTGCCGATCGCCCAGGCCACGCCCGCCGCCATCAGCCCGCCCACCGGCCATGCCAGCAGCACCGGCAGGCCCAGCCCGCCGAGATAGCCCGCCGAGGCCGCATCCACCGCCTCGATGGCCTCGACACCGGGATCGAGCAGCGCGCGATAGGCAAAGAAACCGGCAATGGTGATCGCCGCCACGGCCCAGCCGCGCAGGCCCTTGCCAAGCCGTTTCCATGCCAGCACCGCCGCGGCGATCACCGCCGCGCCGAAAGCCAGCGCGCCGAGCACGCGCGGCCCGCCTGCGGCGAAAGCCTCGGGCACCGGCGCCATCGACACCAGCACCACCGCCAGACCGCCCACGGCGACAAAGCCCATGACACCCACATTGAAAAGCCCGGCAAGGCCCCACTGCAGGTTCACCCCCAGCGCCATGATCGCGCTGACGAGGCCCATGTTGAGAATGATCAGCGCCGAGTTCCAGCTTTGCAGAACGCCGGTGCCGAGGATCAGCGCTGCTACCAGCGCAAAGAGGCCGAGGGTGCGGGTCATATGGTCTGCCCCTTGAACAGTCCGGTCGGGCGGAACAGCAGCACGATCACCAGGATCACGAAGCTGACCGCGAATTTGTAGTCGGTGGAAAGCAGTTGCACGAGCCCGTCGGGCGCAAGGCTCTCGGGCATCAGATAGCCCAGAACCTTCTTCCACGCGTAGGTGATGCCGACCTCGGAAAAGGCGATGACAAAGCCGCCGGCGATGGCGCCCAGCGGATTGCCGATACCGCCGACGATGGCCGCCGCGAAGATCGGCAGCAGCAGTTGGAAGTAGGTGAAGGGCTTGAAGCTCTTGTCGAGCCCGTAGAGCACGCCCGCGATGGTCGCCAGCGCCGCCACGATGAGCCAGGTGACGGTGACCACGCGCTCGGGGTTGATGCCCGAAAGCAGCGCCAGATCCTCATTGTCGGAATAGGCGCGCATGGACTTGCCGGTGCGCGTGCGGTTCAGGAACCAAAAGAGCAGCGAGACGGTTATCAGCGCGACCACCACGGTCAGCGCCTGCGTGGTCTTGATCGCCAGCCCCTCATCAAGGCCAGTCATCGCCTTGAAATCGCGGGCCGAGATCAGGAACCGCTCACCGTCGGCGAAGTTCTGGTCATCCGGTCCGATGACGAAGCGCGTCAGCCCGTTGTAGACGAACATCACCCCCATCGAGACGATCACCAGGATCACCGGCTTGGCCTTCTGCCTGCGGTAAAAGCGATAGACCGCGCGGTCGGTGATCAGCACCAGCAGGGCAGCGCCGAGGATGCCGACCGGGATCGCCAGCAGCGCGGTGGGCAGCGGCCCGAGGTTCACCCCAAGCGCCTGCAGCCCCCATGTGGCCAGCACGGCGCACATGGTGCCCCAGGCCATCGTGTCGCCATGGGCGAAGTTGGAAAACCGCAGGATGGCGTAGGTCAGCGTCACCCCCAGCGCGCCAAGCGCCAACTGGCTGCCATAGGCGATGGCGGGGACAAGAACGAAATTGGCGAGCGCCACGAAGGCGTTGAGGATATCCATCAGGGCAGGATCCCGCATGTCAGAAAATCTATCTCCGCCGAGGGCGGCGCATCGGTGCCGCTGTCGACGATCTGGCGCGTCCAGAGCGCCGTTGTCTCGGAGGTCAGGCTCAGCACCATCCGCGTGCCCTCGGAGGGCTGCCAGAGGAACGGCCCGGCAAAGCCGAGCGCCTCGGCGGGCTGCGCGGGCTGCTCGTCGACAGTGACCTCATAGCGCCCGGCGCCTGCGGCATCGGTCTCCAGCGGGGCCAGCACGAAGCGCACGGGCCCGTCGCCCGCAGCGCACGCCCCGGCCTCCGAACAGGCGGTGACAAAGCTGCACTCCAGCACCAGCCGCGCGCCCTCGGCGGCAGCCGGGTGGGGCAAGCCAAGCGTGGGAAGGGGCAGGGCGGCCAGCGCCGCGATCCGCAAAGCGCTCATTTGCACACCCCTCATTTGCACACACCCAGGTAGCTGATCACCTCCGGCCCCTCGGCGCGGTGCACCGTGTAGCGGGTCTCGCCAGTGGCGGCGCGGGTGAAGAAATGCCGCTCTTCGATCTCACCGCCCCAAAGCGACATGGTGCTGCCGTCCGAAACCCCTATGAGCTCGACGCCGCGCCCGCCCGAGGACAGCTGCGCGCGCACCACCATGCTGTTCTCGTCGAGCCCGCCGGAGCTGCCGTTCAGCACCGGCGCGAAATCGGTCTCGCCGCAGGGCGCGGATTCGCGGCATTCCGTGGCGAAATCGCAGGCCAGCGCGACCTGCCGCTGCACCGGCGCGTCCTGCAGCGACATCTGCGGGCCCTCCTGCGCAAGCGCGGGCGCGGCCATGGCGCAAAGCACCAGCAGCTTCATCGTTCCGCAAATACCCATATCCAACCCTCTCCGCCGCCGCTCAGCCACCGAGGAAGCTCCGCCGCACGTCGGGATCGGCCAGCAGCTCCTTGCCGCTGCCGGTGAAGGCGTTCGCGCCCTGCACCAGCACATAGCCCTTGTCGGCGATCTCCAGCGCCTGCCGGGCGTTCTGCTCGACCATGAGGATCGGAATGCCGGTGCGCGCCACTTCGAGGATGCGGTCAAAAAGCTCGTCCATGACGATCGGCGAGACGCCCGCCGTGGGCTCGTCCAGCATCAGCACCTTGGGCCGGGTCATCAGCGCGCGGCCCACGGCGACCTGCTGGCGCTGGCCGCCCGAAAGCTCGCCCGCCGCCTGCTTGCGCTTGTCCTTGAGGATCGGGAAGAGGCCATAGATCTGCTCCATGGTCTCGCGGATGTCATCGCGCCGGATGAAGGCGCCCATCTCGAGGTTCTCCTCGACGGTCATCGAGGGGAAGATGTTGCGGACCTGCGGCACGAAGCCCATGCCGCGCCGCACCCGCTCCTGCGGGCTGAGCCCGGTGATGTCCTCACCGTCGAGCCGCACCGCGCCCGAGCGCAGGTCGAGCATGCCGAAGACCGCCTTCATGGCGGTGGATTTACCGGCGCCATTGGGCCCCACGATTACGGCGATCTCGCCGCGCTCCACCGCGATGGTGCAGCCGTGCAGGATATCCGCGCCCTTGCCGTAGCCGCCGGTCATCGCGTCGCCGATGAGGAACGGCCCTTCAGTCTTGCCTACGGGTGCAGCATGACCGCCGCCGCTGACCGGCATAGCCTCTCCCATCCCTGCGGGATTGGTGATCGAGCGGTCGTTGTTGCCGCGATCGTCATAGGTCTCGCCGCTCATGCCGCGCCCGCCTCTTCTTCTCTTTCCAAATATGCCGGGGGAGACGCGCGCAGCGCGGCGGGGGCGAAGCCCCCTCTGTCTTTCACTGCGCGCCTTTGGCGCGCGGGGGCGAAGCCCCTTTCATGTTTTGCTGCGCGCCTTTGGCGCGCGGACGCGGAGCCCCCTGCAAAGTCGTCCAAGCAGATCATCCGCCGATCATCTCCTTATTCTTCAGTCCCGTGCCCAGATAGGCCTCGATCACCGCCTCATTGGCCTTGATCTCGTCCACCGTGCCCTCGGCCAGCACCTTGCCCTCGGCCATGACGATGACCGGGTCGCACAGGCGGCCGATGAAATCCATGTCATGCTCGATCATGCAGAACGTATAGCCGCGCTCTTGGTTGAGGCGCAGGATCGCGTCGCCGATGGTGTTCAGCAGGGTCCGGTTTACCCCCGCGCCGACCTCGTCGAGGAAGACGATCTTGGCATCGACCATCATTGTGCGGCCCAGTTCCAGCAGCTTCTTCTGCCCGCCCGAGAGGTTTCCGGCCTTCTCGTCCTTGAGGTGCGAGATGGTCAGGAAGTCGAGCACCTCGTCCGCCTGCTTCAGCAGCGCCGCCTCTTCCTGCGCGATGCGGCCGCGCCCGAAGATGGCGTTCCACAGGCTCTCGCCCGACTGGTTGCCGGGCACCATCATCAGGTTCTCGCGGCAGGTCATCGAGCTGAACTCATGGGCGATCTGGAAGGTGCGCAGCAGGCCCTTGTGGAACAGCTCATGCGGCGGCAGGCCGCTGATGTCCTCGCCATCCATAAAGACATGGCCCGAGGTCGGCGGCAGCGCACCGGCCACGACGTTGAAGAGCGTGGTTTTACCCGCGCCATTGGGGCCGACGAGCCCGGTGATCGAGCCCTTGGCGATCTCGAGGCTGGCCCCGTCAACGGCACGGAAACCGCCGAAGTGGCGGTGGAGATTTTCGACGCGGATCAAATCTTGGGTCCCCGGAGGTTTGCGTGGGGTTTCTCGTGGCGGGCGTTCGGCGTCCCGCGTTCTGTCCGGCGCGTGTTCTCCCGCGCCCTTGCTGGCAGGCGCGCCCGGGATCGCTCCCGGACGCGCCGGTTTGCTTACTTGAAGGAGACGGTCTCGAAGGCGCCGTCCTTGACTTCGTAGTAACGGTAGGTGCCAGCGGCTTCGCCTGCGCCGATCAGCTCGACGTTGGTGGCGCCGACGTAGTCGATGTCGCCGCCCTCGGCGAGGATCTCCAGCGCCTTGCCAAGCTCGCCCGGCAGGATCGGCTCGCCCGGCGCGTTGGCCACGTCGAGGATGTTGGCTGCGACCGCGGCCGACGACGGCTCGCCGCCCTTGGCCATGGCCAGCGCGATCAGCGCCGCCGCGTCATAGCTTTCACGGGTGTAGGTGCTTTCGGCGTTCACACCGGCGGCTTCGGCAACCTCGGCGAATTTATCCGCGCCTTCGCCCTGAGCCCAGGGCACCGAGCCGAACGACCCGTCGATGTCGCTGCCGAGATCGGCCAGCAGCGCGTCGGAGTACATGCCGTCACCCATGGCGAAAGTGTCGAAGGCCCCGGTGTCGAGCGCGGCTTGGATCATGCCCTTGCCGCCCTGATCGGAATAGCCCAGCACCACCAGCACGTCGCCGCCCGCAGAGGCCAGCGCGCCCACTTCGGCGGAGTAATCGGCCTTGCCGTCTTCATGCGGCGCGGCGAGGGTCACTTCGCCGCCAGCCTCTTTGAAGGCCGCCTCGAAAGCATCGGCAAAGCCTTTGCCGTAGTCGTTGTTGGTGTAGGTCAGCGCCACCGAAGAGATGCCGCGGTCCTGCAGGATGCCCGCCAGCACTTCGCCCTGACGCGCGTCAGAGGGGGCGGTGCGGAAGAAAAGACCGTTGTCCTCGACCGTCGAAAGCGCCGGCGAGGTCGCCGAGGGCGAGATCATCGGCACGCCGTTCGGCACGGCGACGTTCGAGAGCACCGCACCGGTCACGCCCGAGCAGTCGGCGCCCATGATGGCGACGATGCCGTCGGTGGTGACAAGGCGCTCTGCGGCGGCGGTGGCGGCGGCGCTGTCGATGCAGGTGCTGTCGGCGCGCACCGGAACCAGCGTGACGTTCTCGAGGAACTTGCCGCTGTCGTTCACCTCGGTCATTGCCAGTTCGGCACTGTCGGCCATCGCCGGGGTCAGCGACTCGATGGGGCCGGTGTAGCCGAGGATCACGCCGATCTTGGCGTCATCGGCGAAGGCGGCACCGGCGGTGACGAGCGGAAGCGTAGAGGCCAGAAGCCACTTCTTCATGTGGTATCTCCCAGATTGGTTACTTGTTATTCTCGGCGGAGCCTATGCGGGCAAAATGCAAAAGAAAAGGGCGTTCCGCGAGCGATAATTACGTTCTCCCAACGTCAATCACGTTGCCGACAGATCGGCGGTTAAGCGCTGGTCCAAGGTCTTTCGCGCCCCATGTCGTCGGGTCAGGAGGATGCGACCATGCGAGACCGCTTCATCACTTTTTCGAGCACGCTGAGCGTGATGATTGCCTTAGCGGGCGGACCGGCTTTGGCGCTGGAGACCAGCGCGGGTGAAATGCGGATCACGCCGGTTGTCGACGGGCTCGAGATGCCGTGGGGGTTCGATTTCCTGCCCGGCGGCGGCGTGCTGATCAGCGAGAAGGCGGGTGTTCTGCTGCGCGTCAAGGAGGGGCGGGCCGAGCCCCTTTCGGGCCTGCCAGAGGTCGCCGACAGGGGTCAGGGCGGGTTGCTCGATGTCCTGGTGCCCGAGGATTTTGCGCAGAGCCGCGAGATCTTCATGACCTATGCCAAGCCGCAGGAGGACGGCGGCGCGGGCACGGCGGTGCTGCGCGCGGTGCTTCCCGAGGCGGGCACGGCGCTGCAGGACGTGCAGCTGATCTTTGAGATGACGCAGGGCAATTCCAGCGGGCGGCATTTCGGCTCGCGTCTGGTCGAGGGGCCGGACGACACGCTCTTTGTCACGGTTGGCGAGCTGGGCGAGGCGGCGGCGGCGCAGGACCTGTCGCGCCACAATGGATCGGTGTTGCGCATCGGGCGCGACGGCTCTGTCCCGCAGGACAACCCGTTCATTGGCACCGCCGGGGCGCAGGCGGCGATCTGGAGCTTTGGGCACCGCAACCCGCAGGGCGCGGCGATGGATGCCGAAGGGCGGCTGTGGGTGGCCGAGCATGGCGCCAAGGGCGGCGACGAGGTCAATCTGATCGAGCGCGCGGGCAACTACGGCTGGCCGGTGATCTCTTATGGCACGCATTATTCCGGCGCGAAGATCGGCGAGGGTACCGAAAAGCCGGGGCTGACCCAGCCGGTGTTCTACTGGGACCCGTCGATTGCGCCCTCGGGCATGGTGTTCCTTGAGGACAGCGCCGTGCCGGCATGGGACGGCGACGCGCTGGTCGGTTCGCTGAAGTTCGATTTCATCTCGCGGCTCTCGGGGGAGCCGCTGCGCGAGGTCGAGCGGATCGAAGCGCCGGAGACGGGCCGGGTGCGCGACGTGGATCAGGGGCCGGACGGCGCGATCTGGTTCCTGTCCGAGATCGACGGCACGCTCTACCGGATGACGCCACAGACGGGAGCGGGCGAGGACGGCTGAGCCGTTAGTCCTCGGCCCGCACCGTGCCTTGGGTGCCGCGCTCGCGGTAGGGCGTGGTCTGGTAATGCGCCCGGTAGCATTTGGAGAAATGCGAAGGGCTGGCAAAACCGCAGGCCAGCGCGACGTTGATCACGCTCATGTCGGTCTGCATCAGCAGGTTGCGCGCCTTCTGCAGGCGCAGTTCCATGTAGTAGCGCTTGGGCGAGCGGTTAAGGTAGCGCCGGAACAGCCGTTCAAGCTGGCGGGTGGACATGCCCACTTCCTTGGCCAGCACCGCAGGGCTGATCGGCTCTTCGATATTGGCCTCCATACGGTGGATGACCTGACTGAGCTTGGGGTGGCGCACGCCGATGCGGGTGGGCACCGAAAGCCGCTGGCTGTCCTGATCGGTGCGGATCGAGCTGTAGATGATTTGGTCGGCGACGGCATTGGCGAGATCGGCACCGTGATCGTCGGCGATGATCTTCAGCATCAGGTCGATCGAGGCGGTGCCGCCCGCCGCCGTCATGCGGTTGCCGTCGATCACATAGATCCGCTTTGACAGTTCCACCTCTTCGAATTCCTCGGCGAAGCCGTCGTGGTTCTCCCAGTGAATCGTCGCGCGCTTGCCGTCGAGCAGCCCGGCCTTGGCCAGCGTCCAACTGGCGGTGCACAGCCCGCCAACTGCCTGACAGCGCCGCGCCTCGCGGCGCAGCCAGTTCAGCAGCTTGCGGGAGGTGGCCAGATGCACGTCGATACCGCCGCAGACCAAGATCGTATCGTCCCGGCCCAATTCGGGCAGTTCGGAGGCAACCTTGAACTCCGGCCCCGCCGAGCAACGCACCGTATCGCCATCGGCACCTGCAAGGCTCCATTCGTAGAGCGTCTGACCTGACATGCGATTGGCGATGCGCAAAGCCTCGATCGCGGCGGAAAAGCTCAGAAGCGTGAATTGCTCCAGCAAAACAAAGGTGAAGCGGCGCGGCTTCTGCAGGCTGGCTGGTGCGGCGGGCACTCGCGGGTCGGGCATCGCGCGGATCCTTGCTGGTTACCTGCTGCGCAGGGGCAGGCGGGGTCACATGGTCAGGAAAGCCAATCTGCGTCAAGACATGTCGTTTTGATGACAGAGGTTTCGCGGGACATTTGCCGCTTCGCTATGCGCAGGGCTATGACGTGGCGTCCTTGACGCTGCGTGTATTAGCTGTGGCATTGCCGCATTTGGTTCGCTATACGCGATCCACGTTTCAAGGAACGTTTACGCTAACGGAGTGTCGTCGGGAGAGAGCCATGACCGAGTGGAGCAAATCGAGCTGGAGAACCAAACCGCGGATTCAGATGCCGGATTATCAAGATCAGGCAGAACTGAACGCTGTCGAGGCTCAGCTTTCGAAGTATCCACCGCTGGTTTTTGCGGGCGAGGCCCGTCGCCTGCGCGAAGAGCTGGGCAAAGCGTCGCGCGGCGAGGCGTTCCTGCTGCAGGGCGGTGACTGCGCCGAAGCCTTCGATCAGTTCTCGGCCAATTCCATCCGCGACACCTTCAAGGTGATGCTGCAGATGGCGATGGTGCTCACCTATGGCGCCAAGGTGCCGGTGGTGAAAGTGGGCCGGATGGCCGGTCAGTTCGCCAAGCCGCGTTCGGCCCCCACGGAAACCGTGGATGGCGTCGAACTGCCGAGCTTCCGCGGCGACATCATCAACGAGCTGGCCTTCACCCCCGAAGCGCGCAAGCCCGATCCGCGCAAGATGCTGCAGGCCTACACGCAGGCGGCGGCGACGCTGAACCTGATCCGCGCCTTCTCGACCGGCGGCTATGCCGACGTGCATCAGGTGCACCAGTGGACGCTCGGCTTCGTCGAGGGCGAGAAAGCCACGCGCTACCGCGACATGGCGAACCGCATCTCGGACACGCTGGACTTCATGAAGGCCGCTGGTGTCGACAGCAACCGTTCGGCGGCGCTGCATCAGGTGAACTTCTACACCAGCCACGAGTCGCTGCTGCTGGAGTATGAAGAGGCGCTGACCCGCATCGACTCGACCTCGGGCAAATGGCTCGCGGGCTCGGGCCACATGATCTGGATCGGCGACCGCACCCGCCAGCCCGATGGCGCGCACGTGGAATTTGCCCGCGGCGTGATGAACCCGATCGGCCTCAAGTGCGGCCCCTCGATGACCACCGAAGATCTCAAGGTGCTGATCGAGAAGTTGAACCCCGAGAACGAAGCGGGCCGGCTGACGCTGATCTCGCGCTTCGGTGCAGGCAATGTGGGCGATCACCTGCCGCGTCTGGTGAAAACCGTGAAGGAAATGGGCGCCAATGTCGTCTGGACCTGCGATCCGATGCACGGCAATACCATCAAGTCGGCCTCGGGCTACAAGACGCGCCCGTTCGACTCGGTGCTGCGCGAGGTGCGCGAGTTCTTCGCCGTGCACCGCGACGAGGGCACCGTGCCCGGCGGCGTGCATTTCGAGATGACCGGTCAGGATGTGACCGAATGCACCGGTGGCCTTTACGCCGTGTCCGACGAGAACCTGTCGGACCGCTACCACACCGCTTGCGATCCGCGTCTCAACGCCTCGCAGTCGCTGGAACTGGCCTTCCTCGTCGCCGAGGAACTGACCGCGCTGCGCGACAAATCGGCGGATGTTGCCTCGGCCTGAGCCAGCGCATCCTGAGAATTGAGAAAGGCGGTCCTTCGGGGCCGCCTTTTTGCTTTTGGGGACGTGCAGCGACAAATCGCTGCGCGGTTCGGCCAATTTCGGCCAACGCGGAAATTGTGAGAGATCCGGAGCCGCACCTTCTGCGTAGTCCTTGTAACCCTCAAGGAGATTGCAGATGCTTCGACGCCCATTCCCCCTCACCGCGGTCGGCCTCGCCGCCGCAGCCACGCTTGCCGCTCCAATCGCCGGTCAGGCCGCTGGCGAGATTTTCCGCCCGCTTCCCGCAGAGCAGCGCGACCTGCAGGACATGCGCTGGGACAAGCGCCCGGTGCTGCTCTTCGCGCCGTCCGAAAGCGATGAGACCTACAGCCAGCAGATGGCGCTCTTCCGTCAGGCCGAGGCGGAACTGCGCGACCGCGATATCGTGGTGCTCAGCGACCTGCAGCCGGATCAGCCGAGCCCGCTGCGGCAGGGGTTCTCGCCCGGCGGCTTTAAGCTGGTGCTGGTCGGCAAGGACGGCGGCGTGAAGCTGGAAGAAGACGCGGTGCTGTCCCCCGAGCAGCTTTTCGCGGCGATCGACCGGATGCCGATGCGGCGGAACGAAACGAACGACTGAGACCCCTAGCGCCGTGGCTCACGCGGGCCGCGGCTGCCAGAGATAGGAGACGTCGATTCCGTCGTCGGGGCCTGGGACGAAGCCGCGGGAGCGGTAGAACCCATTGGCTGGGCTTCCAACGAGGGCGATGAGCCGGATCGGCAGGCCGCCGCTTTGCGCCCGCTCCATCGCGGCGGAGAGGAGTCGGTCGCCGAGCCCGCGCCCCTGAAATTCTGGCGCGATGTAGAGGTGATCGAGATAGAGATCCTCGGGCCGATGGCGCTGAACCATAAAGCCCGCGAGCGCGCCGTCGCAGCGCAGCACGGTCGTGTCCTCAGGCGTATAGCTGTCAAGGAACCTGTTTCGCGCGCGGTCGGGATCGAAACGCCCCAGCGCCTCGAGGCTTGGGCGCATTGCCGCGACGCGCAGCGCGGCAAGGGTATCGGCGTCGTCAGCGATGGCGGGCTCTAGGGCGATGTTCATACGCGCCCTCCTGAGCGACATCTTCTGCTGGAGTGTTATGGGCTGGTGCGCTCGCAGCTGCAATCGCAGCCGGGCGATAAGAAAGGCCCGCCGCGCGGATGCGGGCGGGCCTTTCCTGTCTGTGTCGATGCCTTGCGCTCAGGCGTCTTCAGTCTCGCCGCCGACCGGAGCGGCGTCCTCGTCCTGCTTGCCGAAATCCTTCGGCGACAGAAGCGCAAGCTGGTCGCTGGCCCAATGGTTGGTGTCGCGCTTTTCCACCGCGCTTCGCAGCAGCGCGATCCGGGCACGGCGCTCTTCCTCGGGCATGTCGATGGCCAGATCGATGGCGAAATCCATGGCGCGCGTCGACCAGGGGTTGGTCAGCACTGCCGCGCCAAGCTCCACCGCGGCGCCGGCGAATTCCGACAGCACCAGTACGCCGTCACCATCCTTGCGCGAGGCGACATATTCCTTGCACACAAGGTTCATGCCGTCGGCGAGCGGGGTGATCCACGCCACGTCGGCCACTTGATACCACGCCACCAGTTCCTCGAAGGGAATGGCGCGCGAGATCAGCGCGCAGGGCTGGAAGGTGAAGCTGCCGAAACGCCCGTTGATCCGGCCCGCGATCTCTTCGAGCTCTTTCTGGATCGGCTCGTAGACGGTCATATTGCGGTTGGCGGGCACCGAGACGTGCAGCAGACGCACCTGACCGCGCAGGTCCGGGCGGCGCTCCAGCAGACGCTCGAACGCCAGAAGCTGATCGGCACCGCCCTTGGTGTAATCGGTGCGCCCGACCGACAGCAGCAGCTTGCCGTCGCCGATCTCCGAGCGGAAGCGGGCGGCCAGCTTGTCGGTGTCCTCGCTCTCGGCAAGGCTTTTGATGTAGTCGGTGTTCACGCCCACGGGGGTCACGCCAAGATGCACCACATGCCCGTCGTCGAGGTGGATCTCGGTCGGCACCGTGCGGTCCGACAGCGCCGAGCCTTCCGACATCATGTCTTCGGCGACCTTGGTGCGCGGCACTTGGCCCACGTCGCGCAGGCTTCGCACACAGCTCAGGAAGTTCGAGGCGTAGCGCGGGATGTGAAAGCCCACCACGTCGGCGGCCAGCAGCGAGTCGATGATCTCGCCGCGCCACGGCAGCACGTTGAACATATCCGCTGCCGGGAAGGGCGTGTGGTGATAGAAGGAGATGCGCAGGTCGGGGCGCATCTGGCGCAGGTAGCCGGGCACCAGCCATAGGTTGTAGTCGTGGACCCAGACCGCCGCGCCATGGGCGGCCTCCGAGGCGGCGGCCTCGGCGAAGGCCCAGTTCACCTCGCGGAAGGTCGGCCAGTCGACCGGGTCGTAGTTATACTTTTCCTTGAACCCGTGCAGGATCGGCCAGAACGCCTCTTTCGAGGTGATGTGGTAAAAGCTGCGCACTTGTTCGGCGGTCAGCGGCAGGCGCGAGACGGTGTATTTGCCAAAGCTGTCCTCGATATCCACCACGCGGTCGAAACCGGGGTTCGAGGGGTCCTCGGCCTCTTTCCATGCCACCCACGCGGCCTTGTCGACTGAGCCGAAGAAGCTCTTCAGCGTGGGGACGATGCCGTTGGGGCTTTTGTTTTCACGGAACTCGATCTTGCCATTCACCTCAACCTCTTCATAGGGCTGGCGGTGGTAGACGATCACCAGATCACTGGGCATGGGTCAGGCTCCTTTCGGAAGGTCGTGCATTTCGAAGGTCTGGATCGCCTCGAGGATGCCCGCGGCGCCGATGCGCTGCGCTTTATGGACATGCGGCAGGTCCTTGACCTCTTTGATCAGGGCGTCCTCGGCGCCGCCCACGGCGACGGCGGGCAGCCCGCATTGCAGCATCGACAGATCGTTGAGCGTGTCGCCCGCGGCAAGCACGCGGCGCTCTTCGATCTTCAGATGCGAGACGAGACGGCGCAGCGACGGCCCTTTGGAAATGCCGCGCGGCAGCACGTCGAAATAGCGGTTGTCCGAGACCAGCGGGTCATGGCCCATCTCGCGCACCTTGTCGTGCGCCGAAGGATCGAACGCCTCGGCATCGAGGTCATAGCTGATGCGGTAGCGGAAATCGGTGGGCTGCAGCGTCAGGCCGGGGTGGCCGTGGAGCGCCGCGCGCACCGTGTCACCGGCGTTGCCCCATGTCTCGGCGATCTCTTCTTCGAGCGGCTCGATCGGGTGGATGTCGCCATCCTGCACCTCGGCGATGGTGGTGCCCACGTCGCCGACCACGAACTCGGGCCACGGCACGCCGCCGTCGCAAAGCTCGCGGATGAAGCGCGGGTCGCGGCCGGTGACGAAGATCAGGCCCACAGTGTCGCGGTTCGCCTCGATCCAGTCATAGAGGGTTTTCCGGTCCGCATCGGTGCCGCCGAGGAAGGTGCCGTCGAGATCGGTCGCCAGCACGAAGCGGCAGGTTGCGATGTCTCGGGCCTTCGTGGTGTCGAGGCTCATGCGGGGTCTCCTTCGTGGGGATGCAGTAGCAGGTCGAGGGCGCGGGGTTCGCCCTCGATCGGGGCAGCCCAAAGCTGCTGGAAAGTGGCGGTGAGCGGCGCGCCCTCGTGCAGAACGGCGTGGACCGCTTCGCAGATCGGCATGCGCACACCGAGGCGGCGGGCCAGATCGACCACCGACACGGCGTTCACCTCGCCCTCGACCACGACCGGCTTGCCGTCAAAGCATTCGTCGCGCGCCATGCCGCGTCCAAGCTGCGTGCCAAGCGCCATATTGCGCGAGGTGGTGGAAGAGCAGGTCAGCGTGAGATCGCCCGCGCCGGCAAGGCCGGTCACCGTCTCGCGGCGGCCGCCAAGCGCTTCGGCAAGGAACTTCATCTCATCCATGCCACGGGTGATCAGCGCTGCGCGGGTGTTTTCGGCAAAGCCAGCGCCGGTCATCATACCGCAGGCGATGGCGATCACGTTCTTCACCGCGCCGCCAACCTCTACGCCGACCAGATCGTCGGAGATATAGGGGCGGAACGCGTCGGTCTGCATGGTCAGCGCGAGCCGGGCGGCGGGAGCTTTCTCGGGCTCGATCCGGTCATGGTGTGTGAAGTTGAAGGCCACGGTGGCGGCGGTCGGATGGCCGAGCGCGGTTTCCGTGGCGAAGGTCGGGCCCGAAAGGGCGCCGACGGGATGGCCGGGAAGCTCTTCCTCGACCACATGGCTCAGCAGATAGCCGGTGCCGCGCTCGATGCCCTTGCAGCAGAGCGCGAGGGGCACGCCCTCGGGCAGAAACTCGCGCATCGAGCGGGCGACGTCGCGCAATGTGTGGGAGGGGGTGACCAGCAAAACCGCTTCGGTGTTGTCGAGCGCTTCGCGCAGGTCAGAGGTTGGACGCAGCGTTGCGGGCAGGTCGATGCCGGGCAGGTGGTCCGGGTTCTGGCCGGTTTCGGCCATGGCCTTGGCAAGATCGGGGCGGCGGCCCCAGATGCGTGTCTCGCATCCTGCGCGGGCGGCGGTGGTGGCAAGGGCGGTGCCCCAGCTCCCCATGCCGATCACGGTCAGGCGAGAATAGGGCGTGGCGCGCCGGGGGCCGGTGAGGCTGTCGGGCTGCGCGGGCGGGGTTGGGATGCTCTGTCCGTCCATGACACATGTGGGGCCGCTGCCACGTGGTGGCACCGTCGGCGACCCAGAGGGCTCTCTCCGTTGCTGTTGTCCTGATAACGCTGACTCTAGGTCGATTGTTCCGGGAATAACACCAGTGGACGCGAAATTTTTCTGCGCTTGCGAGGTATTTTCGATGCAACCCGCTGACATAACACGCATGTTTTGATCTGAAATTACTGCCTAAATTTTAATCATGGAACCATTTGGCGGCTCGTGGTGTTCGAGAAAACAAGAGGTTGAGCGTTCCGCCGCTTATCTCCGGGTGCCTCGGATTTGACCTGCGGAAAATTGGCCATACTCTCTTACCCATACGCCGCAGTGCAGCGGGGCTGATTAGACAGGCCTTAGCACGGCATTGATATTTTGGCGGTCCGTCACGAGGGCGGATCACCGAGATCAGGTCACTCGAAAGGAGTTCCAGACGTGAGCACGCCCGATATGAAGACCGGCAAATCCAAAGTGAGAACTGCGATTTTCCCCGTTGCCGGACTCGGGACCCGTTTCCTGCCCGCGACCAAGGCAACACCGAAAGAGCTGCTGCCCGTTCTCGACAAGCCGCTGCTGCAGTTCGCCATTGACGAGGCGCGCGCCGCCGGGATCGAGCGGATGATCTTCGTCTCGCACCCCAGCAAGAGCGCCATCGAGCGCTACGTCCATCAGGACAAAGACCTTTGCGACACGCTGCGCGAGCGCGGCAAGCACAAGATCGCAGACTCGCTGCATGAGGCGGCGATCAACCCCGATGAAGAGCAGGTGTTCTTTGTCATGCAGCCCGAGCCGCTTGGCCTTGGTCACGCGGTCCTCTGCGCTGCCGAACATGCGCTGCCGGGTCCGGTGGCGGTGATCCTGCCCGACGATCTGATTGTCGGCGAAAAGGGCTGCCTGTCCGAGATGATCGAAGCCTATGAGACCTCAGAGCCGGGCCACATGGTTGCGACCATGGAAGTGAAGCGCGACGAGGTTTCGGCCTATGGCGTTCTGGTGCCCGAGGGCGAGGCCGACGGCCAGATGCTGCGCGCGTCGGGCATGGTCGAAAAGCCCGAGGCCGACAAGGCGCCGTCGCTGCAGGCGGTGGTTGGCCGCTACGTGCTCGACGGGTCGATCTTTGCCGACCTGGACGGTCTGCCCGCCGGTCTGGGCGGCGAGATTCAGCTGACCGATGCCATCGCGCTTGGCGCAGAGAAGGTGGGACTGTGTGGTTTCCGCTTCTCGGGTGACCGTTTCGACTGCGGATCCAAGGCTGGGATGCTGCGTGCGACGCTGGCCTATGCCGGAACGCAGAAGGAGTTCCATCCGGTGCTGCAGGAACTGCAGCCGCTGCCCATCGCGGCCGAGTGATCTTTTCGGACGCAGGTCCGCAAAATCAAAACGCGGCGCTTTCGGGCGCCGCGTTTTTCTTATGTCGCGATGGGGTCGCCGAACTGGCTCAATCGTCGTTAGAGACGATCAAGCGCAGGTAGGGCGGACGTTTCCCGCTGCTGTCCTGCGCGGGTTTGAACGGAGCGGGCGTGAAGGGCGAGCCATCTTCGGCAAGCGCGCGCACCGGCGCGACGGGCGGCTTGGGCAGGCTGACGGGCTTCTTGATGCTGTGCTCTTCGCGCTCGGCCAAAGCCTCGCCGGGCGCATGCATGCTGATGCTTTCGATACGGAAGCGCCGGGGCGTGCGACCGACGCGGCCATGGGTCACCAGCGCGCCGATCATCCGGCTGAGATCGCCCATGTCCGAGCGCAGCGGCAGAAGCACCATGTCCCCGGTCAGGCGGCTTTTGCCGAAGCCTTCCTCGGCCACAAGGTGCATCCGCACTTCCACGCCGTCAGCAAAGAGTTTGGCAATGGCCGCGCCCAGCTGGTCGCGATCCTCGGGGGCGATCAGGGCCGAGAGCGGCATGCCCGAGGTCTCCATTCCCATAAGCTCGTTGAGATGGGTGCCCGCCACGCGCAGCTTTGCCAGCATCGGGGCAATGCGCTCTCCGAGGAAAGCATATTCCAAGGCGCTTTCGATGCCGCGAGGGTCGATCTGGCTGCGCAGCGGGATCTGCCCGTCGGCGCCGACGAGCCCCTGCCAATAGGCCTCGATCAGCCGCAGCGGCGCGAGGCGCCGTTCCTTCTCGTGCTCTGTCATAGACACCACACCCTCGCCGTTACCACCCAACCCGAACATCTGCACTCGCTCCAATGCTAACACTTTTCGCCGGATGCGCGCCCCCGAATGCAGCCGACGTTGATTGGAGATTAAGTTACCTCAAATGCGTCCGGTTTTCGCCCCAATTGTGACCGAAGGGTTAACAGTGCCTTTTGGGGTGCGGCTGGACAGGCCACGCATGGGCTTGTAGGCCATTGAAAGCGGGCGTCGAATTTTGCCCGGACGCGAATTTGAAAGGGTCTGAAATGCGGCAATCCATGACCGGCTTTGCATCACGCCAAGGGGAAACCGCGGGGCTCCGCTGGAGCTGGGAGTTGCGCGGGGTGAATGGCAAGGGGCTGGAGCTGCGCCTTCGGCTGCCCGACTGGATCGAGGGGCTCGAGCCGCAGGTCCGCGCCGCGGCGCAAAAGGCGCTGGCACGGGGCAACGTGCAGATTTCGCTCAAGACGCAGGGCAACGGTGAGGAAGCGGCGGCGGAGCTTGATGAGGCGGTGCTGACGCGGATCCTTACGGCGATGGCGCGGATCGAAGGGGCTGCGGCCGGGCAGGGGCTGGTGCTCTCGCCATCCTCCGCGGCGCAGATTGTGGCCCTTCGCGGCGTGCTGAGCACCTCTGGCGCGCCCGCCGATATCACCCAGTTGCGCGGCGAGATGCTGGCGGCCTTTGGCGAGGCGCTGGAGGAGTTCACCCAGATGCGCCGCACCGAAGGCGCGGCTCTGGCCGCGATCCTGACCGGGCAGCTTGATGAGATCGAGGCTTTGGTGGCGCAGGCCGCCGAGGCGGTCGAGGCGCGTCGGGGCGAGCAGGACGAGCGTCTGCGCGCCCAGTTGCAGCGCGTGATGGAGGGGGTGAGTGGGGTCGATGAGGCGCGCGTCGCGCAGGAACTGGCGGTGATCGCGGTGAAATCCGACGTCACCGAAGAGCTTGACCGCCTGACCGCCCATGTGGCCGCCGCGCGTGAGCTTCTGGCAGCGGAAGGCGCCGTGGGGCGGCGTCTCGACTTTCTGATGCAGGAATTCAACCGCGAGGCGAACACGCTCTGCTCGAAATCCGGCTCCGCCGCCTTGACGCAGGTCGGCCTGACCCTCAAGACGGTCATCGACCAGATGCGCGAGCAAGTGCAGAACGTGGAGTAATATGACTATGAGCGGACGGCGCGGCCTCCTGATCATCCTTTCCTCGCCCTCGGGCGCGGGCAAATCGACCTTGGCCAAGCGTCTGCGGGCGTGGGACCCGTCGATCATCTTCTCGGTCTCGGCGACCACACGGGCGCCGCGGCCCGGCGAGGTGGACGGCGAGGACTACCATTTCATGCCCGAGATCGACTTCAAGAAGGCCGTGTCGAGCGGCAATATGCTCGAACACGCGCATGTCTTCGGCAATTTCTACGGCTCGCCCAAGGGCCCGGTGCGCGAGGCGATTATCGACGGGCAGGACGTGCTGTTCGACATCGACTGGCAGGGCGCGCAGCAGATCACCAACTCCGAGCTTGGCCTGCACACGCTGTCGATCTTCCTGCTGCCACCGTCGATCGGCGAGCTCAAGCGGCGGCTCGAGGCGCGCGGTCAGGACGGTGCCGATGTCATTGACAAGCGGATGCAGAAAAGCTGGGACGAGATCTCGCACTGGGGCTCGTATGACTTCGTTCTGGTGAACGAGGACCTCGACGAGACCGAGGCGCAGCTCAAGAGCATCATCACCGCCACGCGGCTGCGCCGCACCCAGCAGCCCGGTCTGCTGAACCATGTGCGCGCGCTGCAGGCAGAGTTTGAGGAGGGCGACGTATGACAGTTTACGCATTGGACGGGGTGGCCCCGGAGCTTCACGAAAGCGCCTGGGTCGCGCCCGATGCGAACCTCATCGGCAAAATTGTCATGGAAGAGGGCAGTTCGGTCTGGTTCGGCTGCACGCTGCGCGGGGATAATGAGGAGATCCGCGTGGGCGCAGGCTCGAACGTTCAGGAGAACGTGGTGTGCCACACCGATATGGGTTTTCCGCTGACCATCGGCGCGGGCTGCACCATCGGCCATAAGGCGATGTTGCACGGCTGTACGATCGGCGAGAACTCTCTGATCGGCATGGGGGCGACGATCCTCAACGGCGCGAAGATCGGGCGCAACTGCCTGATCGGTGCCGGGGCGCTGATCCCGGAAGGCAAGGAAATCCCCGATGGTAGCCTTGTGATGGGCATGCCGGGCAAGGTGGTCCGGCAGCTTGATGAGGCGGCGATCGAAGGGCTGCGGAAGTCGGCCCTGAACTATCAAGAAAATGCCCGACGCTTCAGCGCCGGGCTAATCCCTGTCTGATCCGGCGAATGCTGAATCAGGCGTTGGCGAGCGCGTATTCGACCTTGCTGCTAACTTCGTCCTGAAGACGACGGGTCAGCAGCGGCGTCGGAATGCCGCGAAGCGCCGGTTTGCGGTTCGGTGCGCGCTGGCTTTCCTGCAGGAAGCCAAGGATCTGCTCGGCATGATCACGGTTGCGCGCCACAAGCTTGTGGCCCTTCACCGTCCATTGCCAATAGGCGTCCTCCGGCCAAGAGATCGTCTTCGCCTCGAAGGTCTTGCAGGCCTTGCACCACACCATGCCCCGCTCGTTCAGCCGATAACCTTCGCCGGTCTCACCCGGTTGCAGGAACTTCGGCTTCTTGCAGTCCGGCTGTTGCCACTTGAACTGCTCGGGGAAAAGTTCTTCTACGACAACGCGGCCCCAGACATGCGAATGCTCTGGGACGTCAGGTAGCCGTACGACACAGGTAAACCGGAAAGGCTCGAAGAACTGGGCAGCCTTGCCGCAATCACTACAGCGTACATCGAGAGGATCATTCTGCATCTTCGTCGACGCTCCTGTAAGTTGTAGGTGCCCCCACCTACGTCTCTAGGATGTGTTAAGAATTGGGCTGAAATCAACCTTAATTATTGCAAACTTCCCGTTACACGAGTGTAAAGCGGACGACAGTAAACAATTCAGGCGGGTGCTCAGGATTGTTGAAGATGCTTTTGAATTTTCGGTGATTTTGTTCATATTTGCGTGTGAATGCGGGGCGATTGTTCCACCTAGGTTCTGCGCGGATTCTTGCCTAGATTCTCTATCTTGTCCTGACCGGGGCGCTGTGCAAAGCCTGTGGCCGAATTAAGGAGGCCCCATGGACACCCGCAAGACTCTCATTCGCCCGGTTCCCGTACCCGCATCGGTTTCTTCGGCCGTGGTCACGCCCATCATGCCGGCGGTGGTTTACGCCTCCGACAGCCCGGATTCGCTCGACGATCAGTACAATGGCGTCACTTCCGGCTACACCTATGCGCGCGAAGGTCACCCCAACGCCGACATGCTGGCGCAGCGCATCGACGCGCTTGAGGGGATGGAGGGCGGCATCGTCACCGGATCCGGCATGTCCGCTGTGTCCGCCGTTCTGCTTGGGCTGCTGAGCGCGGGCGATCACGTTCTGGGGGCCGATCAGCTGTACGGGCGCTCGCTGCGGATGATGGCCGAGGATCTGCCGCGCTTGGGCATCGCCACCTCGCTGGCCGATCCGACCGACATCACTGCCTTTGCCGCCGCGCTGCGGCCCGAGACCAAGCTGGTGCTGATCGAACTGGTGTCGAACCCGACGCTGCGGATCGCCGATCTCGACGGGATCGCCGCGCTCTGCAAGGAAAAGGGCGTGCTGCTGGCGGTGGACAACACCTTTACCACCCCCGCCGCGATCAAGCCGGTGGAGCGCGGCGCCGATATCGTCATTCATTCGGTGACCAAACTGCTCGCGGGCCATGCGGATGTGACGCTGGGCTGGGTGGCCGCCAAGGACCCGGAGGTGAACCAGCGCCTGCGCGTCTTCGCCGTGACCGCAGGCCTCACCGCAAGCCCGTTTGATTGCTGGCTGGCCGAGCGCGGGCTGATGACCTTCCCGCTGCGGTTCCGCCAGACGCAGGAGACGGCGCAGCGGCTGTCCGATTTCCTGACCGGCAAGCCGGGCGTGCGCCGCGTGCTCTATCCGGGCCGCGCTGACCATCCCGACGCCGGGCGCGCGCAATCGGTGCTGCGGGGCAATCCGGGCAATATGCTCAGCTTCGAGCTGGACGGCGGGCGGGCCGCGGCCAACGCTTTCACCGAGGCGGCGCAGGGCATCGCCTTTGCCCCGACGCTCGGCGATGTGGGCACCACGCTGTCGCATCCCGCGTCCTCGTCGCACCGAGCGCTGACGCCCGAAGGGCGCGCCGCGCTGGGGATTTCCGAGGGCTTCTTCCGCGTCTCGGTGGGGCTTGAGGATCCCGAGGCGCTGCTCGAGGTCTTCGAGAGCGGCCTCAAAGCCGCGCGAGAGGCGCTCTGATGAAGGCCGAGGCGCGCGATCTGATCGACGCCATGCCGCTCCCGGCGGTTCTGATCCGCTGGGACGAGAGAATCGACGCCGCCAACGCGGAAGCGACCGCCTTGCTGGGCGAGGGGCTTGCGGGCCGGCATTTCATCACCGTGCTGCGCCAGCCGGTGCTGCTGGATGCGATCGAGGGCACGTTTCGCGACGGCACACCGCGCAAGACCCGCTACCTGTCGACCGATGGTCGGCAGGACACCGCCTTTGATGTGGCCTGCCGCGCGGTGGCGCTCGAGAAAGGGCCGGGCGTGCTGCTGACCTTCGCCGATGTCACCCATCTGGAGCAGGCCGGGCAGATGCGGCGCGATTTTGTCGCCAACGTCAGCCATGAGCTACGCACGCCGCTGACCGCTTTGCTGGGCTTCATAGAGACCCTGCGCGGCCCGGCGCGCGAGGATGCGGCCGCGCGCGAGCGCTTTCTCGGGATCATGGAGACCGAGGCCGAACGCATGGAACGGCTCGTGGGCGATCTGCTCTCGCTCAGCCGTCTGGAGGCGGAAGAGCGCGTGCGCCCGACCGAGCCACTCGATCTGCCGGAGCTTATGAGCTCGGTGCTGAACGGGCTGGCGCCGCTGGCCGAAGAGGCCGGGGTCAGCTTGGTCCGCGATCTGCCCGAGGGGCCGCTGGAGGTGGTTGGCGATTCCGATCAGCTGCGGCAGGTCATGGTCAATCTCGTTGAAAACGCGTTGAAATATTCCGGTCGCGGCGCGCAGGTGACGGTGCGCCTGTCACCGCCGACCTATCAGCCGCGCCTGCGGGCCGAGGGGGTCGAGATCGAGGTGACTGACACCGGGCCGGGCTTTGATCCGCTGCATATCCCGCGCCTGACCGAGCGGTTCTACCGGGTCGACAGTCACCGCTCGCGCGAGATGGGCGGCACCGGGCTGGGCCTCGCCATCGTCAAGCATATCGTGAACCGGCACCGCGGGCGACTTCGGATCGAGAGCATGCCGGGCAAAGGCAGCACCTTCCGGGTGATCCTGCCGCTGCGCGCCAGCGCGCCGCGGGTCGAGGACGCCTGATTCTCGATCCGCGACTCCACGGTGGATTTTTACAAAGACGGCCCGTCGCAATGCGGCGGGTTCTTTTTTGCGTGTGCAGCGGGTGGCGCAGGCTGTCACATAGAGCGCTCTATGGTTGAATCCGCCAAGGATAATAACCCTTAAATCGAGTTCGGCCTAAAATTGGCCACGGAAATTTAATCGAATTTTTGCCGGTCGAAATTTTAGATAAGTGCACAAAAACAGTCACATAGTATCCTATGGGCCGCTTCGCGCCGACGTGGGCGACAGGCTGTCATAAAAGCGTTACATAGGTGTCACAAAAGCATAGCGAACGTTGCCTAGGCACCGCTTCAAGTTCCCCGACCGGGGGACGGGTTCTGACCAAACAGGAGCATTCATATGCAATCCGTCAAACTCGCCGTTTCGACCCTCGCGCTCGCCGCTGCTTCGGCAAGCGCTGCTGCCGCACGTGACAACGTTCAGGTTGCAGGCTCGTCGACCGTGCTGCCCTACGCCTCGATCGTCGCCGAAGCCTTTGGCGAGAACTTCGACTTCCCGACGCCCGTCGTGGAATCGGGCGGCTCCTCGGCTGGCCTGAAGCGCTTCTGCGAAGGCGTCGGCGAGAACACCATCGACATCGCGAACGCCTCGCGCGCCATCCGCGAAAAAGAGATCAAAGCCTGTGCCGACGCTGGCGTGACGGACATCATTCAGGTCCGCATCGGCTATGACGGCATCGTCTTCGCGTCGCAGAAAGACGGCCCCGAGTTCACCGCGTTCGAGCCGGATGACTGGTACAACGCGCTGGCACCGAAAGTCGTCGTCGACGGCGAGCTGGTCGACAACCCCTACACCAAATGGTCGGAATTCAACGCCGATCTGCCGGACGTCGAGATCGCAGCCTTCATCCCGGGCACCAAGCACGGCACCCGCGAAGTCTTTGAAGAGAAGGTTCTGGCGGCTGGTTGCGAGACCACCGGCGCTCTGGAAGCCATGGTCGCTTCGGGCATGTCGGAAGACGACGCTGAAGACGCCTGCATCGCGGTCCGCACCGACGGCAAGTCGGTCGACATCGACGGCGACTACACCGAGACCCTGGCCCGTATCGACAGCAACGCAAACGGCGTTGGCGTCTTCGGCCTGGCGTTCTACGAGAACAACACCGACAAGCTCAAAGTCGCGACCATGTCCGGCATCGAGCCGTCGACCGAGACCATCGCGTCGGGCGAATACCCGGTGTCGCGTCCGCTGTTCTTCTACATCAAGAAAGCCCACATCGGCGTCATCCCCGGCCTTAAAGAATTCGCAGAGTTCTTCGTTGCTGACGAGATCGCTGGCCCCGATGGCCCGCTCGCCAACTACGGCCTCGTGTCCGACCCCGAACTGAGCGCGACTCAGTCGATGGTCGCCGACGAGGAAACCATGTAAGCGGACGTCAGTCTGTTGGGCGGAGGGCAGCTTCGCGCTGCCCTCCGTTTTGCTTTTTGGTGATCTCGCACCGGAATAACTTGGGGGCCCAATGCCTGTTCTCTGGCTGATCCTGATCGTTCTCGCGCTGGCCGTCGCGGGATATTTCGCCGGGCGCGCACGCGCCATTTCAAGCGCCGGCGACGACCGACGCGGCCTTCATTCGCTGCCGAATTATTATGGCTGGAACGTCGCGATCAAAGCGATGGCACCGGCCTTCCTCGTTCTGATCATCTGGCTGGTCGCCCAGCCTTTCGTGGTCAACAGCAAGGCCACCGGCCTGCTTGACGCTGCCGCCATCCCCGAAGGATCCACGCTGGGTCTGGTGATGTCGGATGTGCGCCGCGTGGCTGACGGGCTCGACCTCGCCGTCGAGCAGGGGCTGCTGACCGCTGGTGAGGCCTCGGACCTGAGCACGTCGGGGACCGACGTTCGCGGCATTCTAGGCAGCGCCGGTGTTGCCGTGGGCTCTGACATCACGCCCGAGGTGCTGGATGCCGCGCAAAGCTACCGCACGAGCAACGCCACCGGCGATCTGCTGCGCGCCATCGTGGTGCTTGGCCTTGCGCTGGCTGGCGGCGCATGGGCGCTGGCGCAGACCAACAAGGATTTCCGCGCGCGCAACTCGGTCGAGCATGCGATCCGCGCGATCCTGATCGGTGCCGCCTCGATCGCGATCCTGACCACCATCGGCATCGTGCTGTCGCTGGTCTTCAACACCGTCGAGTTCTTCCGCATCTACCCGGCGTCGGAATTCTTCGGCTCCTTCACATGGTCGCCCAGCTTTGGCGGCGGCTCGCAGCTTGGCATCTGGCCGCTGCTTTGGGGCACGCTCTATATCTCGCTGATCGCGCTGCTGGTGTCGGTGCCGATCGGGCTGTTTGCCGCCGTCTACCTGTCGGAATACGCCGGGCCGAAATTCCGTGCCGTCGCCAAACCCGCGCTGGAACTCTTGGCCGGTATCCCGACCATCGTTTACGGTCTCTTCGCGCTGCTGACGGTCGGCCCGCTGCTGCTGTCGGTCTTTGGCCGCGACGGGCTGAACTGGATGCAGGCGGGCACCGCCGTGATGACCGCGGGTCTCGTGATGGGCATCATGCTGATCCCCTTCGTCAGCTCGCTGTCGGATGACATCATCAACGCCGTGCCGCAATCGCTGCGCGACGGGTCTTACGGGCTTGGCGCGACCCAGTCCGAGACCATCAAGCAGGTGATCCTGCCCGCCGCGCTGCCCGGCATCGTCGGCGCGATCCTTCTGGCCGCCTCGCGCGCCATCGGCGAGACGATGATCGTGGTGATGGGGGCAGGGGCCGCGGCCCGGCTGTCGCTCAACCCGTTCGATGCGATGACCACCGTCACCGCCAAGATCGTCAGCCAGCTGACCGGCGACGCGGATTTCGCCTCGCCCGAAGCACTGGTGGCCTTCGCCCTCGGCATGACCCTTTTCGTCATGACCTTGGCGCTCAACGTCTTCGCGCTCTACATCGTGCGCAAATACCGGGAGCAGTACGACTGATGTCCGACGCAACCTATTCCGGCGACGCGCCCAAGTCCCACGGGCTGCTGACCGTCGATCCCCGCACCAAGAAACGCAACGCTTCCGAGAAACGCTTTCGCACCTATGGCCTCGCGGCCATTGGCGCCGGTGTGTTCTTTCTCGCGGTGCTGCTGATCGCCATCGTCAGCAACGGCATCGGCGCGTTCCAGCAGACCTTCATCGAGGTGCCGGTCTATCTCGAAGAAGCCAAGCTCGACAAAAACGGCAACCGCGATCCGGCGGAAATGCAGAAGGTCTCGACCTTTGGCTACAACCCGCTGATCCAGAACTCGCTGTGGAAAGTCGTCGTCGACAGCGGCGCCGAGACCCCCTTCGAGGAAGCCAAGGACGTCAAGGAGATGATCTCTGCCTCGGCTGCGGCCAAGGTGCGTGACTGGGTGCTGGCAAACCCCGAGCGGGTTGGCGAAACCGTCGATTTCCAGATCCTCGCGTCGAGCCGCGTCGACGGCTACCTCAAAGGCCGCGTCAGCCGCGAGAGCATCGAGCAGGACAAGAACATCGACGCCGAGCATCTCGATCTGGTCGACGTGCTGCGCGAGCAGGGCGTGGTCCACAAGAGCTTCAACTGGGAGTTCATCACCGGCGCCGACGCCTCGGAAAGCCGCGCTGAACAGGCCGGTCTGGGCGTGTCGATGCTGGGCTCGCTCTTCATGATGATCACCGTGCTGCTGCTGGCTCTGCCGATTGGCGTCGCGGCCTCGATCTACCTCGAAGAGTTTGCGCCGCAGAACAAGTTCACCGACTTCATCGAGGTGAACATCTCCAACCTCGCCGCGGTGCCCTCGATCGTCTTCGGTATCCTTGGCCTCGCGGCCTTCATCCAGTTCGCGCATCTGCCGCAGTCGGCACCGCTTGTGGGTGGCCTGACGCTGACGCTGATGACGCTGCCGACCATCGTGATCTCGACCCGCGCCGCGCTGAAGGCGGTGCCGCCGTCGATCCGCGATGCGGCGCTGGGGGTGGGTGCGTCGAAGATGCAGGCGACCTTCCACCACGTGCTGCCGCTGGCCATGCCCGGCATCCTGACCGGCACGATCATCGGCCTTGCCCAAGCGCTTGGCGAAACCGCGCCGCTGCTGCTGATCGGCATGGTCGGCTATATCGCCACCAACTATCCCGAGGGGGTCTTTTCGGGCTTCCTGTCGCCGAACTCGGCCATGCCCGCCCAGATCTACGAATGGGCCAAGCGCGCCGACCCTGCCTACTACGAGCGTGCCTGGGGCGGGATCATCATCCTGCTGGTGTTCCTGCTGGCCATGAACCTGCTCGCCATCGTGCTGCGCCGCAAGTTCGAGCGCCGCTGGTAAGCTATAAGGATATTGAACATGTACGACTCGCCATTGAGGAAGACCGAAGTGGATACCAACGCTAGCAAGATTTCCGCCCGTGACGTGCAGGTCTATTATAGGGACACGCACGCCATCAAGGACGTCAATGTCGAGATCCTCGACAAGACCGTGACCGCCTTCATCGGTCCGTCGGGCTGCGGCAAATCCACCTTTCTGCGCACCCTGAACCGGATGAACGACACGATCGACATCTGCCGCGTCGAAGGGCTTATCGAGCTCGACGGCGAGGACATCTACGACAAGCGTGTCGACCCGGTGCAGCTGCGCGCCAAAGTGGGCATGGTGTTTCAAAAGCCGAACCCGTTCCCCAAGTCGATCTACGACAACGTCGCTTACGGGCCGAAAATCCACGGGCTGGCCAAGAACAAGGCCGAGCTTGACGAGATCGTCGAGAAGGCCCTGCGCCGCGGTGCCATCTGGGATGAGGTGAAGGACCGCCTCGATGCGCCGGGGACCGGCCTGTCGGGCGGCCAGCAGCAGCGTCTGTGCATCGCCCGCGCCGTGGCCACCGAGCCCGAGGTGCTGCTGATGGACGAGCCCTGCTCGGCGCTCGACCCGATCGCCACCGGTCAGGTCGAGGAGCTGATCGACGAGCTGCGCGAGAACTACTCGGTGGTGATCGTGACCCACTCCATGCAGCAGGCCGCGCGGGTGAGCCAGAAGACCGCCTTCTTCCACCTCGGCAACCTCGTGGAATACGGCGACACCTCGCAGATCTTCACCAACCCCGTGGATCCCCGCACGGAATCCTACATCACCGGACGGATCGGATAAGTCATGAGTGACGAGCTGAAGAAACACATCGCCTCGGCCTTCGACCGCGACCTCGAAGGCATTCAGGCGCAGATCCTCAAGATGGGCGGCCTCGTCGAGGCGGCGATCCATGATGCCGCGCTCTCGCTTGAGAGCCGCGACGAGGAACTGGCACAGAAGGTCGTCGCCGGTGACAAGGCGATCGACGAGCTTGAAGAGCTGCTCAACGAGGAAGCCGCGCGGGTGATCGCGCTGCGCGCCCCCACCGCCCGCGACCTGCGCGTGGTGCTTTCGGTGATGCGCATGTCGGCCAACCTCGAGCGGATCGGCGATCTGTCGAAGAACATGGCCAAGCGCACCTCGGTGCTCTCGCAGCTGGCGCAGATCGAAGGCTCGGCCACCGCGCTGCGCCGCATGTCGCGCGAGGTCGAGCATATGCTCAAAGACGGGCTCGACGCCTACATCCGCCGCGATGAGGCGCTGGCCAAAGACGTGATCGAGCGCGACCGCGATGTGGACCAGATGTACAACACGCTGTTCCGCGAGTTCCTGACCTTCATGCTCGAGGACCCGCGCAACATCACCTCCTGCATGCATCTGCATTTCATCGCCAAGAACGTCGAGCGCATGGGCGACCATGTGACCGCCATCGCCGAGCAGGTGATTTTCCTCGCCACCGGCGAGATGCCGCATGAGGGCCGGGTGAAAGAAGACCGCACCTCTTCCGACCCGGCGCTCAGCGCCGATGCGGGCAAGGAGTGAGGCATGGCCGCTGATCAACCCACGGTTCTGGTGGTCGAGGATGAGGCCGCGCAGCGCGAGGTGCTGCGCTACAACCTCGAGGCCGAGGGCTTCCGCGTCGCTGCCGCTGGCAATGGCGAAGAGGCGCTGGTGCTGCTCGACGAAGAGAACCCGGATGTGGTGGTGCTCGACTGGATGCTGCCCAATCTCTCGGGGATCGAGGTCTGCCGCCAGATCAAGACCCGCACCGAGACCCGCAGCCTGCCGGTGATCATGCTCTCGGCGCGCTCCGAAGAGGTCGATCGCATTCGCGGCCTCGACACCGGCGCCGACGACTATGTGGTGAAACCCTACAGCCTGCGCGAGCTGATGGCGCGGGTGAAGGCGCAGCTGCGCCGCGCGCGGCCCTCGGCGGCCGGTCTGCGGCTGGAGTTCGAGGACATCGTGCTCGACGCCGAAACCCACCGCGTGATGCGCGGCGGGCAGGAACTGAAGCTCGGGCCGACCGAGTTCCGCCTGCTCTCCACCTTCATGGAAAAGCCCGGCCGCGTCTGGTCGCGTGAGCAGCTGCTCGACCGGGTCTGGGGCCGCGACATCTATGTGGACACGCGCACCGTCGACGTCCACATCGGCCGTCTGCGCAAGGCGCTTGGTGCCCATGGCGGAGAGGATCCGCTGCGCACCGTGCGCGGCGCCGGCTACGCGCTCGGCTGAGCGCGCACATCACACACCACAGCGAAAGGGCGGTCCCAAGGCCGCCCTTTTCCTTTCCGCGCTTCTTCTCTTTTTAAAATACGCCGGGGGAGTCCGCGTCAGCGGACGGGGGCAGCGCCCCCATCCCGGCGGGCGTCAGCCCGCCGCCCCCGCGGTATCCACATCCACCACAACCGAAAAGCCGGGCCGCAGCGCCTGCGCATCCTGTCCATCGTCGATCGAAATCCGCACCGGCAGCCGCTGCGCGATTTTGGTGAAATTGCCCGTGGCGTTGGACCCCGACAGCAGGCTGAATTCCGAGGCGGCGGCGGGCGAGAAGCCCTGCACATGGCCGTCAAAGGCGCGCCCGCCAAGCGCGTCCACGGTAAAGCGCACGGGCTGTCCCGCCTGCAGCCCGTGCAGCGCGGTTTCCTTGAAGTTGGCGATCACCCACAGATCGATGCCCACATGGCTCACCAGCGTGGTGCCCGCCGTCGCATATTGCCCCACATGCGCCGAGACCTGACCGAGGCGGCCATCCGCCGGGGCGCGGATTTCGGTGTGGTCGAGGTCGATCTGCGCCAATTCCACCGCCGCCTCGGCGCTTTCCACATCCGCGTTGCGCGCGGCGATCTGCAGCTTTGCGCTCGCGGTCGCCTCGCGCTGGACCTGAAGCTGCGCTTCGGCCTGCCGCACAGAGGCCTGCGCCTGCCGCAGCGCAAGATCGGTCTGATCGGCGCTGGATTGGGACGTCACGCCGCGCTCGCGCAGCTTGTCCATCCGCTCGGCGTCGGTCTGCGCGGTCTCCAGCGTCGATTGCGCCGAGGCGAGCGCGGCCTCTGCCGAATGCTCGCTGGCCACCGCCGAGCTGACGCTCTGTTTCGCCACATCGACGGCGGCCTTGGCAGAGGCCAGCGTTGCCTGCGCCTGCGAGAGTTTCTGGCGATAGCTCGACGGGTCAATGCGCGCGATCAAATCGCCTTGCTTGACGGTCTGGAAGTCGCTCACGTCGACCTCGGACAGATAGCCCGAGAGCTGCGGCGCGATCTGCGTGACCTTGCCGCGCAGATAGGCGTTTTCGGTCGAGGGATGGGCGGCGGCGAAGGGCGGCAGGTGCCATGCAAACAGCAGCAGCAGCACACCGGCGATGCCGATCGCCGAGGCGATAAGGGTTGGGAGGGAGAGGAATTTCTTCATTGTTCTTGCTCGGATGGGTCAGGAGGGTTGCGGCTCTGGCTGGGTGTTTTGCTCTGCGTCGGAGCGAGCAAGGCGCGCGGCCAGCCAGTCGCGGAAGATGTGCAGCACCAGCGCGACCAGCGACGCCAGCGCCACGAGAGAGATCATGAAATAGCCGTCGTTATAGGCCATCACATAGGCTTGGCTCGAGGCGGTGCTGGCCAGTTGCGACACCGCCTGCGCCTTGAGTTGCGCGCTGTCGGCGATCTGCGGCGCAAGCTGCTGCATGCTGGCGGCGATGCTCTGCGCGGTCATCGGATCGGCGCTGGTCAGTTCCTCGCGCAGCACCTGCAGATGGAAGGCCTGCCGCTCATTGATCAAGGAACGGAAGATGCCCGAGCCGAGGATGCCGCCAACGCTCTGGGTGACCAGAAAGACGATGACGAAAGAAAGCAGATACATCGGCCCCTTGCTCAGCGCGGCGATCAGCCCCTTCATCATCGCAGGCGCCATGAAGAGCATCGAGGCGAAGGCGATCAGCGTCTGGCTCACATACATCTGCTCGGGCCGGGTCTGCAGCGTCGAAGCGCTGTCCATCCACGCGCCAAACGCGATGAGCGCCAGCGAGACGAAGTGATAGGCAGGCTCGCGTCCGGGCTTCATCCACCCCACGCAGGCCAGCGCGCCCATGGCAGTGCCCGCAAGGATCATGGTGAACAGCCCGGTCATCTGCGCGCTGCCCAGCCCCAGCACCTGAAACAGCGCCGGCGCGCCGGTGCTCTGCTCTGACAGCAGCAGGCGGAACAGGAACAGCGTGAAGGCAAGGTGCAGCATCGCCGGGGTCAGCAGCCAGCGGATGTCGATCAGCGGCGCGTCGCGGTGCAATTCGAGGATCACCGCCAGCGTCAGGCACAGCACAGAGGCCGCCAGCAGCCAGCCGAGCCAGGGCAGGGCGGTCCACCAGTGGATCGGCCCCATGATGAAGCCGGTGACCAGCCCGCCGAGCCCGATCGCGATCAGCCCGAAGCTGAGGAAATCGGCGCGCTGGATCACCTTGCTGCGCGGCATCGGTCCCATCGGCAGCAGGTAGACCAGCATCAGACAGACCATCGACAGGCCCAGCGTGGTGAAATGGATCCCCGCCAGCCCGCCATCGCCAATAAGCCACGGCGAGACCACCCGCGCCAGCGTCGGCCCGGAGGTCAGCAGCATCAGCGCGATCGGCAACCCGAGGCGCAGCTTCCACTGCTGCGCCAGCGGCTCGAGGATATAGAGGAAGGCCAGCGTCGAGAGCGGTGCGGCGGCGATGCCGGAGAGGAACTCGATCACCACCGCCGAGCGCAGATCGGTGATCCATAGCGAGATGAAGGCCACCACCACATAGACCGCGATGCCGATCTCGGCGAAGCGCCGCAGCCCGTATTGGGTGCGCAGCTTGATCAGCATGATGGTCAGCGAGGCGCGGGGGATCATATAGGCGGCCATGAGCCAGCTGGCCTGCGCCGTGGTGATCCCCAGATCGCCGGCGATCTGCGGCAGGTTGGTCGAGATGAACCCCTGTCCCAGCCCCTGCGTCACACCGATGGTGAGCGAAGCGCCGATATAGGGCAGCGCGCGGCGCAGGGGCATGCCCGGCGCGGGCGGCGGCGGTGCGGCCGGTTCTGCTGCGGCCGGTGTCGGCGTGTCGGACGGGGGTTCTCCCGCGCGCTCCGGCTTCTGGTGTTCTGTGGTCTGGTCGGTCATTCGGAAGTCAGCTTGGTTGCGTTGAGCGCGATGCGTTCCAGCACTTCGCAGGCGAGGTCCTGATCTTCGGGTGAGATCCCGTCGAGAAGATCGGCGCGCACGCGCCCGAGAAAACAGGTGATGCGGCTCGATCTGGCCTTATCGGTCAGATGCAGCGCGCGTTTGCGGGCGTCCCCGTCGAGCGCCCGGCGCTCGATGAAGCCCTGCGCCTCCAGTGCGTCGATCTGGCGCTTGAGTGCTGGGGCCTCGATGCGCAGCACGCAGGCCAGTTCCGCCTGCGTCGCGCCCTCGTGCCGTGCCAGCTCCGAGACTACCCGCGCCCGCGAGAACGTCAGCCCGAGGTCCTGCGCGCTGGCATCATAGTGCGTGCGGATCTCGCGCGTGGCGGCGAGCAGAGCTTCGAGGAGGCGTGTAGACTGGCGGGTGTCGGAGGTGTCGGACATGAGGTTGGGCCGGGTTGCTGCGGTTGCTTAACAGGGATGGTAGTTAACAGGGTAAGTAGTTTTCGCAAGCGGGGCTCACGCAGGCGTGACCCAGCGGCAGGTTTGCGGTGATGGGCTGAACGATTTGGGGCTCTGCCCCGTCCGCTTGCGCGGACTCCCCGGGATATTTGTTTCTAGACGAAGGGCGCGGGGCGTGGTTCTTCGTCTAGATCAAAATATCCCCGCCGGAGGCAGGCCGGAAAGCGCCGCCAGAAGACTCGGCCAGAAACCACGACCGGGCACCGTGCTGAGAGGAATTTGCGGCTCCAGGGGTTGCGCGCTCACGGGAACGGGAGTATAGGCGCGCCCACGAGAACGCCACAGGCGGGGTCGGGCCTTTGGGGGAGACATCCCCAAGCGTCCACCGGTTGTCCCAAAAGGATGAGCCCCCGCTGAGGATTTATGAAACCGGAAAGGATATACGGACATGGCTCTCCCCGAGTTCACCATGCGCCAGCTGCTTGAAGCAGGCGTGCACTTCGGCCACCAGACGCAGCGTTGGAACCCCCGCATGGGCGAGTTCATCTACGGCGCGCGCAACGGCATCCACATCATGGACCTGACGCAGACCGTCCCGATGCTGGACGCTGCGCTGAACGCGATCCGCGAAACCGTCGCCAAAGGCGGCTCGGTGCTCTTCGTCGGCACCAAGCGTCAGGCAGCTGGCCCGATCGCCGAAGCCGCAGAAAAATGCGCACAGTTCTACATGAACCACCGCTGGCTGGGCGGCACGCTCACCAACTGGCAGACCGTTTCGCAGTCGATCCAGCGTCTGAAGACCATCGACGAGCGCATGGAAACCGGCGCAGAAGGCCTCACCAAGAAAGAGCGCCTCGGCATGGAGCGTGACCAGGCGAAGCTTCAGGCATCGCTCGGCGGCATCCGCGAAATGGGCGGCCTGCCCGACATGCTCTTCGTCATCGACGTGAAAAAAGAAGCGCTGGCCGTGGCCGAAGCCAACAAGCTGGGCATCCCGGTTGTCGCCATCGTCGACACCAACTGCTCGCCCGAAGGCGTGGACTACATCATCCCCGGCAACGATGACGCGGCACGCGCCATCTCGCTCTACTGCGACCTCGTTTCGCGCGCAGCCCTGGACGGCATGACCGGCCAGATGGAAGCGGCAGGCGTTGACCTCGGCGCTCTGGAAGACGCACCGGCAGAAGAGCTGCTCGCCGACGCGAACGCAGGCAAGTAAGCCATCCGCGCCTGCCGCGCCCCGTGCGGGGCGGGCGCACCACGCTCTCGCGCGCCCCATGGGTCAGTTCCCTGGGCCTGTCGCGAAAGCGTCACGAATTCATGACAGGAGCGGGTGGCCCGGGGCAGGGCCGCCCCACCGAATTTGAGATGAGGAGAGCCGAGATGGCGATCACTGCTGCACAGGTTAAAGAACTGCGCGAGATGACCGGCGCAGGCATGATGGATGCCAAAAAAGCGCTGACCGAGACCGATGGCGACATGGAAGCCGCGGTTGACTGGCTGCGCACCAAGGGCCTCGCGAAAGCTGCGAAGAAATCCGGCCGCACCGCCGCAGAAGGCCTCGTGGCCGTTGAGGTCGAAGGTGGCGTGGGTGTTGCCGTCGAGGTGAACGCCGAGACCGACTTCGTTGCCAAGAACGCCGAATTCCAGGGCATGGTCCGCGACATCGCTGGCGCCGCTCTGAAAGTGGACAGCGTGGAAGCGCTGGCCGACGCAGAGATCGAAGGCAAGAAAGTCTCCGAGCTGGTCACCGACAAGATCGCCAAGATCGGCGAGAACATGACCCTGCGCCGGATGGCGAAAATCGAAGGCGAAGTCGTCGCCACCTACGTGCACAACGCAGCAGCGCCCGGCCTCGGCCAGATCGGCGTGCTGGTTGCCATGACCGGCGGCAGCGAAGAGTTCGGCAAGCAGGTCGCGATGCACATCGCAGCTGCCAACCCGGCCTCGCTGAACGAAGCTGAGCTGGACCCGGCGGTTGTCGAGAAAGAGCGTCAGGTTCAGATCGACATCGCCAAGGAATCCGGCAAGCCGGACGCCGTGATCGAGAAGATGATCGTCGGCCGCATGAAGAAGTTCCTCGCCGAAGTGACCCTGCTGGGTCAGCAGTTCGTGGTGAACCCCGATCTGACCGTCGAGCAGGCGGCGAAAGAAGCTGGTGCCGAGATCACCGGTTTCATCCGTCTGCAGGTCGGCGAAGGCATCGAGAAAGTCGAAGAAGACTTCGCGGCAGAAGTGGCCAAAGCCGCTCAGGGCTAAGCCCGCTCCGGGGCCACCGCGGCCCCGCTGCCGAAAGATCGAGAGGCGTCCCATCCGGGGCGCCTCTTTTGTTTTGGTTCATTGTGCCGTGCAGCGGGGCTCGCCGGGTGGGATGCTCGAAGGTGCCAGAGGCCCATACAGGCCCATGCTGGAGCCGGGGCAGGGACAATGGGCCAGAACGAACGTTCTTCTACGAGGGCTTCGTGTTTGGGCGAATTTCGCCTGCCAGATGGGGGCCGAACGAGGGCCAGACGGGGGCTGAAAACAAGAGCGGAGCCGCTCCTTGGAGCGACCCCGCAACCTGTGTTTCTCGGCACCCCAATACATTTGGGGATGAGGCCGGAGTGCCAAGACAGGCGTGCCAAGCCGAGCCCAAGCGGAAATTGCGAGGGACCGATCTGGCTCCGGTATAAACCGGGAGGCTGGCAGAGCCCCGAAATTGCGGGGAGTGACAGTCTCGGGTTCCTATGGCCAAAGCCACCACTCACGGAACATGAGTGAGTGTGCAACGGACTGACGCTAAGTAAAAGAGGGGTGATGCAGCGCGAGGCACTTTAGAGCGCATTCACGAGCATTTCCGGCCACAGTTTCCGGTTTTTGAAAGGTCCCTATAAGCAAAAGCAATAAAGAACATGCGTGATGCATGCTCTGACGGCATTGTTTCGATGTGCGATTCGAATCTATCACTCTGTTAATTCAAATACGCTTATATATCCAAAATGAACATTTGGTTGAGAAATGTCGCCTTAGCGACAGCTTGTGCGCTGGTTTCCACGTTCAGTGTGTCTCTTGCGCGACGCAAGTGCTTTTCCACAGTCGCCTGCGTCAGCCCCATGATCTGTGCAATGTCCTGAGTGGTTTTGCCGTCGCCGACCCATTCCAGTGCCTCGCGCTGGCGCGGCGTCAAAGTCTGATCGGGCGGGATGTAGGGCAGGGTGAGCACGCGCAGGTGAAGTACATTGTTGCACAACAAAATGGTCTCGCCATGGGCAGACCAGATCCGCTCGACCTCTTCCTGCGTCATGCCGGGCCGCGCGGTCAGCGCGATAGCGCCCTTGGCCCGATGCGAAAGTGATTTGAAACCAATGGTGTAGCCCGCGGTGACCTGTTTGGACGCGTTGAACGCCACGACCCGCCGCGCATCTTCCGACAGCTCGCCACGCGCGAGCGCAGCGGCTGTGCGGCTCCAAGAGCGCGGGCCTTCGTTCTCCAGCGCCCAGCGGACCATGGGAGAATGGCGATAGAGCCCGTTGCCGATGAACTCGCGCGTGTAATCGGGCCGGTGGTTGGTCAGGACAAGGAAATCATTGGGATCGCCCAGCGAGGTCGGCGTGCGATAGCGGGTGAACCCGTAGAGTAGACGATCGAACCCATATCCGGCCATTTTCGCCACATGCATGGACCATGCGGTCTCGATGCTGGAGGCATTGGTAAGTGCCAGAAGATGGGCCCGATCGTCCGGGGTCATGAGCGTGTCACTCCAAGTGGGACACCAGCGCATCCATGGCCAGCGTGTAGCCGCGCGCGCCGAAGCCGCAGATCACGCCAAGCGCGACCTTGGCGATATAGCTGGTGTGGCGAAAGCTTTCGCGGGCGTGAACATTCGACAGGTGCAATTCAATCGTCGGAACTTCTGCCGAGCTGATCGCATCCATCAGAGCGACCGAAGTATGCGTGTAAGCGCCGGCGTTGAGGATGATACCATCTTTGGTGCCGCGCGCGGCATGGATCGCGTCGATCAGCGCGCCTTCGTGGTTGCTCTGTGCGAAATCGAGAGTGACACCGATTTTTTCGGCATGGGCACGGCACATGGCCTCGACGTCGGCCAGCGTGGTGCGGCCATAGACTTCGGGCTGGCGCTGGCCAAGCAGGTTGAGGTTCGGGCCGTTCAGAATGAGCAGCGAGTGCATGGGCAAGTCTCCGGTAATTCCCGCCCAGATAGCGCGCGCGTGATCGGCTTGTCCAGAAATCCCGCTAGCGGGGTCTGTCGTGCCGATGATGCCGGTGGCGGCGCAGCAGCAGTCCGGCGGCCAGCGCGACGGCGAGCGCGGCGAGCAGCGTGGTGACATCGCTCGACAGCTGGGCGATCTGCGGGATGAACGGCGCGAAGGCCGCGCCGAGGCCCATGTAGGCGCTGACCCAGACCAGTTCTCCGGCGAGATCGGCCAGCGCGAAGCGCAGCCATGGCAAGCCGCCAGCGCCAGTCACGAGGTTCATCGCCGGACCAAGCGGCGCGATCAGCCAGCGCGTCAGAAACACCGCCATGGCGCCGCGTTCGGACAGCAGCGCCAGCGCGCGCTCCAGCGTCGGTCCTTGGCGCGCGGCCAGCCGACCGCCAAGAAGCCGCGTGCCCAGCAGACGCCCAAGCCAATATCCCAGCTGATCGCCAAGCAAAGCCGCGCAGAGCGCGGTGAGCGCGGTGGCGACAATGGGCAGCTCACCAGCGGCCGCCAGCGTGCCCGCGACGAGAACCATCAGCGAGCCCGGCGCCATCGGCAGTCCGAGCGAGGCCAGCATGATGGTTCCGCCAAGCACCGGCAGGCCCAGCTCGGGCAGCAGCGCGAGGATCGTATCGCTAAGGCTGCCCGTGACATCGCTCATTGCTTCTCGGCCTCAATCACGGCGCCGACCTCTGCGAGAAGCTGCGCCAGTGGCTCGTTGCGCGTCGCGGCGATCTCCTCGAGGCTCAGCGGCTCGCCGGGCTGCGGCGACAGCCCAAGCGCCGGGCCAAGGCTGTGGTGCGGCAAGTGATGCGAACGCTCTAGATAGCCAAGCGTCATCCAGCCCTCGGGCGTGACATTGCGATGCGCCGGATCGGCCCAATAGAGCGCGTGGCGCACGGTGCGGACGCCGACAAAGACCGCTGCGGTAAGGGCAAGGGCGATAATCGCGATGAGGATAGGACGTGCAGGATTTCGGCGCATACTGGCAGAATGCGGAGATTTTCGCGCCGCGTCAAAGGGCTATATGGTCTTTCTCAGCGCCACGCATCTGCACTTAATATACATAATACCAATTATGAGAATCACTATGGTGCGAAATCGAGGTGGGAATTTTGGTGTCCCCACCTCGGATTTTCCTCAGACGCGTACCAGTTGCTTGCCCAGATTGGCTCCGCTCATCATGCGCAGGAATGCTTCGGGCATGCGTTCGAACCCCTCCAAAACGTCCTCACGGTAGCGGATATGCCCCGCAGCCTGCCATTTGCGCAGATGCCGGAACGCCTCGTCGCGCTTGTGCCACCAGTCGAAGACCACCAAGCCCTCGACCCGTGCGCGCGTCACGATCAGCCGCGCGCTGGCCCTCAGGCCGATGTCCTCGCTGGCGGGCTTGTCGACCACCGCGATGCGACCGCAGATCACCACGCGCGCTCGCGTCGCCAGTTGCGCCAATACGATGTCATGAATGGTGCCGCCGGTGTTGTCCCAGAAAACATCGACGCCCTCTGGGCATGCCTCTGACAGCGCCTCGGCGAGCTTTGGGTCGCGGTGCGAGATCGCAACGTCGAAGCCCAACTCACGGCAATAGTTCAGCTTTTCTTCGCTGCCTGCGATCGCCACGACACGCGCGCCCATCAGCTTTGCGATCTGGCCGACCAACTGGCCCACAGCGCCCGAGGCTGCCGAGACGACCACGGTTTCGCCCGGCAGCGGCCGCCCGATCTCGGTCAGCCCAACATAAGCCGTCAGCCCCGGCATCCCGAGCCACGACAGCGCGGCTTGGGCCGGAACCCCCTCGGGCACCCGGTTCGTGGCCTGAGCGCCCGGCAGATCCGGGCTCAGCACCGCATGGGTCTGCCAGCCAAACCCCATGCTCTCGGCCATATCGCCGACCTTCCAGCCCGGATGCGCCGAGGCGATCACCTCACCGACACCGCCGCCCTGCATCAGCCCTCCGGGCGCGACACCGGCGGTGTAATTGGCCCCCGGAGCGATCCGCCCGCGCATGTAAGGATCAAGCGAAAGCCACTGGGTTTTCGCAAGAATTTGCCCCGGATCAAGCTCTGGGATCGGCGCGTCTTCGAGCCGCCAGACGTCCTCGGTCGCCGCGCCCTGCGGATAGTGATTAAGCACCCATCGGCGGTTCATCATGGCTCTATTCCTCCCAAATCCAACGCTTTCACGCGTGTTTCCGCCGAAGCGCTAGCAGCCGCGCACCCGCGCATCAATGCTCTTGCCCCGGCGCGCACGCTCGGTCACAAGGACAGAATGAACAGCGCCCCCGATATCCTTTGCATCGGCTCCGTCCTGTGGGATGTGATTGGCCGATCCGCCAGCCATATGCGTCAGGGCTCGGATGTGCCCGGCCGTATCACCCGCCTGCCCGGCGGCGTCGCGATGAACATCGCGATGACCCTGACGCGCTTTGGTCTGAAGCCCGGACTGCTCAGCGCGGTTGGTCAGGACCCCAACGGCCACGAGCTTGTCGATGCCTGTGAGCGGCTTGGGTGTATCACGGAATTTCTTTATCGTTCCGAAGATTTGCCGACCGACATTTACATGGCGGTTGAAGGTGCGAACGGGCTGATCGCAGCGATTGCCGACGCGCATTCTCTGGAACAGGCCGGTGCCCGTATCCTTGCGCCGCTGATCGACGGCCCGCTTGGCCAGGCCGATGCGCCATGGAGCGGGCCGGTCGCGCTCGACGGCAATCTCACCGAGGCGCTGCTGGAGGAAATCGTCCGCTTGCCCGCCTTCCGCGCCGCCGACCTGCGCATCGCCCCGGCGAGCCCCGGCAAGGCCGAGCGTCTGACGCCCTTCCTGCGCGCGGGACGCGGTGTGCTTTATGTGAACCTCGAAGAAGCCGGCCTTCTTTGCATGCAGAGCTTTGACGATGCCAAAACCGCGGCGGCTGCGCTGATCGAGCGCGGCGCGGCGCGCGCGCTGGTCACCGATGGCGGCAAGCCCGCCGCCGATGCAACCGCCGAGGGCGTCGTGTCCGAATGCCCGCCCGAGGTGCTGGTGACCCGTGTCACCGGCGCGGGTGACACTTTCATGGCGGCGCATATCGCCGCCGAACTGCGCGGCGCTGACCGTGCCACCGCGCTGCATGAAGCGCTGGAGGCCGCCGCAACCTACGTATCCGGAGATATCGCTTCATGAGCCTCGTGCATCTGTCCGCCCCCGTTGCCGACGCGCTGGAAAACGGCGCGCCCGTGGTGGCGCTGGAATCCACCATCATCACCCACGGTATGCCTTGGCCGCAGAACCTCGAGATGGCGCGCAAGGTCGAGCAGACCATCCGCGACGGCGGCGCTACCCCGGCGACCATCGCGGTGCTCGACGGCAAGCTCTGCGTCGGGCTTGACGATGCGCAGCTTGAGAAGCTGGCGCAGACCAAACACGCGGCGAAACTCTCGCGCGCCGATATGGCGGTCTGCATGGCGCGCGGCGGCACTGGGGCCACCACCGTCGCGGCGACGATGATCGCGGCGCGGCTCGCAGGGATCGAGGTTTTTGCCACCGGCGGCATCGGCGGCGTGCATCGCGGTGCCGAGCAGAGTTTTGATATCTCGGCCGACCTGCAGGAACTGGCGCAGACCCCGGTGACCGTGATCGCGGCGGGCGCAAAGGCGATCCTCGACCTTTCGAAGACGTTGGAAGTGCTTGAAACCCTTGGTGTTCCGGTGATCGCCTTTGGTCAGGACCAGCTGCCCGCCTTCTGGTCGCGTGAGGCCGGTCTGGCGGCGCCGCTGCGGCTCGATACCCCCAAGCAGATCGCCGAGGCGCAGCGGATGCGCGCGGCCTTGGGGCTTCCGGGTGGTCAGCTTGTCGCCAACCCGATCCCGCCCGCGGCGGAAATCCCACGCGACACCATGATGCCGATCATCCAGCGCGCCATGGAAGACGCCACAACGCACGGCATCCACGGCAAAGCTGTGACGCCCTATCTGCTGCAGCGCATCTTCGAGCTGACCGAGGGCCGCTCGCTGGAGAGCAACATCGAACTGGTGCTCAACAACGCCAAGCTGGGCGCTGCGATCGCTTCGGAACTGAGCGCCCTGCCCCGAAGCTGACCTCACAGGCTCGCGCGCCCATTGTGAAGCGGCGCGCGAGTGCCTAGGTTGGTGCGGTAACTGATTTTTCCGGACCACGAATGAACACCCCCTTCGACGAAAAGCCGCGCCGTCCCGGCATCTTTGCGAGCCTCCGGGCCAGCTTCCTCACCGGGCTGGTGGTGATCGCGCCGGTCGGCCTGACGGTCTGGCTGATCTGGACCCTGTTTGGCTGGGTCGACGGCTTTGTGTTGCCGCTGGTGCCGCAGCGGTTCAATCCCGAGGAATACATCGGGATCAACCTGCGCGGCGTCGGGGTGATCTTCTTCCTTGTCTTCACCATCGTGGTGGGCTGGGTCGCCAAGGGCCTCATCGGCCGCTCGGCGATCCGCTTTGCCGAAACGCTCGTGGACCGGACCCCGGTGGTGCGCTCGATCTATTCCGGCATCAAGCAGATCGCCGAGACGGTGTTTGCCCAGACCGAGCGCAGTTTTGAGAAGGCCTGCCTTGTGCAATACCCGCGCAAGGGCATCTGGGCAATCGGCTTCATCTCGACGCAGGCCAAGGGTGAGGTGCTGGAGAAATCCGACGTCACCGGAGAGCTTGTGTCGGTCTTTGTGCCAACCACGCCGAACCCCACCTCGGGCTTCCTGCTCTACTTCCCGGTCGAGGATGTGGTGGAACTGGAGATGAGCATCGAGGACGCCGCGAAACTGGTGATCTCCGCCGGTCTCGTCTATCCGCCCGAGAAATCCGGCGGCAAACCCAAGGTCGAGCCGGTGCGCCGCGCGAGCTGAGGCTCAGCGCAACGCGGCGACCATTTTCGCCGCCAGACGCAGTTCCTCTTCGAACAGGGCCTCGGCTGCCGGTCTTTCCGCCTCGGGCAGACGCAGCAGGTAGGATGGGTGCAGGGTGATCAGCACCGGCGTGCCGTCTTCGGTGTGCTCCACCCGTCCCCGCCGCGCCATCAGCCCCGCGCGACTTCCAGTGAGGCTCTCGGCGGCTGTGGCGCCCATGGCGAGGATCAGCTTCGGCTTCACCTGCGCGCGCTCGATGTCGAGCCACCAGCGGCAGTGCATCACCTCGCCCCGGTTCGGCGCCTGATGGATCCGGCGCTTACCACGCGGGGTGAATTTGAAATGCTTCACCGCGTTGGTGAGATAGGCCTCCGCTCGGTCGAGCCCGGCCCGCGTCGCCACCTTGTCGAAAAGCTGCCCTGCTGGGCCGACGAAGGGTCGGCCTTCGAGGTCTTCGCGATCTCCGGGCTGTTCGCCCACCACCATCAGCGCCGCATCCTTCGGCCCCTCGCCCGGTACCGGCTGCGTGGCGTCCTGCCACAGCGGGCAGCGGCGGCAGCCCTGTAGCGCCTGCGCCAGATCGCCGGGCAGTTCGGGCGCTGCGTTTGGCTCTGCGCGCAGCCTTTCGGTGATCTTCCCGGCGCGCGCCGGGGCCAGCGTTGGAGCGGCCTCGGCCATCTCCTGCGCCCGCGCCTGAGCGCTGGCCAGAAGTTCGGGGATCAGCTGGGTTTCGGGCATATTGTGCCAGTATTTCTTTGGCATCTCCGCCTGCATCGCCTTGGGCTTCAGCCGGGCGGGATTGAAGATATTGCGGAAATAGGTGCGCCAGAGATCCTCGGTGGCATCCTCGGGCAGATCGGGACGCACGGCCCCGGCTGCGAAGCGCAGATCGCCGCCCTCGAAATGTGCCGAGATATCGGGCGTGAGAATACACCAGTCCATGTCGCCGAAACGGCTGACGAAGAAGGGCGCGGTCAACTCGACAATATGGTGCGTCGGCTCGAACCACGCGGCAAAGCTGCGGCGGTTGGCGCCGGGGGCGCCGATCTCGCGGAACCGGACGAAGGCGGTCATCTTGTGCCGGTCGCGGCGGACTTCTTTGGCCATCCGTTCGAGCCGGTCGATGCCCGGATCGGCGCGGTCGCTCAGCAGGCGCTTGTCCGAGCGCAGCGCCCAAAGCAGCGCATAGAGCCGGGCGAACCGCTCGGGATCGCTGTGGCAGATTGCCAGCCGCGCAAGATCGACAAAGCCGCGCGGCACCGAGAGCGGCGCGGCGGCGGCTGGTGGCGGAGCTTCGGTGCCGGGGGCATCGGAAAAGAGGTCAGCCGCACCCTGCCCGCGCTGCCACAGCACCTCTTCGGGCGGCACCGATGCGGTAAGCAGCGCCCGCGCCTCGTCGCGCCACGCCTCGAAGGTGCCGATCTCTGGCAGGCTGACGCTGCGCATCAGATCAGCTGCAACTGCTCGGGCGGCGGCGTGAAACGGGCGCGTAGGCCGGCAGCATCGCTCAGCGCGCGCGGGCGCCAGTCGAGCAGCGTGATGAAAGGCTTGGCCTGTTTGAGGTTCGCCCCCATGCGCCGCAGATCGTCATAGCGCAGCGTGCGATGGCGCCGTGTGGCAAGGATGCGCCCAACGCTCTTGGTGCCCAGCCCCGGCACCCGCAGCAGCATCTCGCGCTCGGCGCGGTTCACATCGACCGGAAACAGATGGCGGTTGGCCAGCGCCCAGGCGAGCTTTGGGTCGATCTCCAGATCGAGATGACCGCCCTTGCTCGAGGCGGCGATCTCGTCGACGTCGAAGCCATAAAAGCGCAGCAACCAGTCCGCCTGATAGAGCCGATGCTCGCGCATGAGCGGCGGCTTGATCAGCGGCAGCGCGGCGGAACTGTCGGGGATTGGCGAAAAGGCCGAGTAATAGACGCGCTTGAGCCCGTAGCTGGAGTAAAGCCGGGTCGAACTGCGCAGAATGGTGGTGTCGTCCGCCCCATCGGCGCCAACGATCATCTGCGTCGACTGCCCCGCGGGCGCAAACCGCGGCGGCCGCTTGCCGGTAAAGCTGCGCTCCTTGCGGGCCTCGCGCTTCAGCCGCACATCGGCCATGGCGCGGCGGATCTGCGCCGGATCCTTTTCCGGCGCATAGTCTTTCACCGCGCGGTCGGTCGGCAGCTCCACATTGATCGACAAACGGTCGGCATAAAGCCCCGCCTCCTCGATCAGTTCGGGCGCAGCATCAGGGATGGTCTTGAGGTGGATGTAGCCGCGGAAGTGATGATCGAGCCGCAGCATCCGAGCGATGCGCACCATGTCGGACATGGTCTCGTCGGGGCTGCGGATGATGCCGGACGAGAGGAACA
This sequence comes from Salipiger sp. CCB-MM3, assembly GCF_001687105.1. Lineage (NCBI taxonomy): Bacteria > Pseudomonadati > Pseudomonadota > Alphaproteobacteria > Rhodobacterales > Roseobacteraceae > Salipiger > Salipiger sp. CCB-MM3. The sequence goes on along the minus strand of NZ_CP014595.1, from coordinate 202,437 downwards.
GCCCCTCGATGTAATTGCGCCGGTAGAACTCCAGCGTCAGCGTCACCACCTCTTCGGGCGAGAACCGGGCGCGGGTGACGTTGGAGCTGACGCGGTTCACGCAATAGGCGCAATCATAGATGCAGAAGTTCGTCATCAGGATCTTCAGCAGGCTGATGCAGCGCCCGTCGGGCGTATAGGCGTGGCAGATGCCAGAGCCGGTGGTCGAGCCGAGGCCCTTACCGTCGCGCGAATTGCGCTTTTGCCCCCCGCTGGAGGCGCAGGAGGCATCGTATTTTGCCGCGTCGGAAAGAATCGCGAGCTTCTGATCGAGGGTCATTCTTGTCATGTGTTCATGATATGTTCACATGCGCGCCCGATCAACGGGGGAAGTTGGGGGGACACCGCGGCTCACGCCGAAGTGTCCCCGAAGCCGTGCCGGATCAGAGCGCGGTCCAGCCGCCGTCGACCGAGATCGTCGTGCCGGTGATCTGCTCTGCCGCGTCCGAGCACAGGAAGACCGCCGTGCCGCCGATCTGCGCGGTGGTGGCGAATTCTTTCGAGGGCTGGCGCTCGAGGATCACCTTCTCGATCACCTCTTCCTCGGACATGTTGTACTTGGCCGCGGTGTCGGGGATCTGCGCCTCGACCAGCGGGGTCTTCACATAGCCCGGGCAGATGGCGTTGCAGGTGATCGGCTCTTTCGCGGTTTCCAGCGCCACGGTCTTGGTCATGCCGACGATGCCGTGCTTGGCCGAGACATAGGCTGATTTAAACGGCGAGGCGGTGAGCCCATGCGCCGAGGCGATGTTCACCACCCGGCCCCAGCCCGCCTTGCGCATCATCGGCAGCGCCGCGGCGGTGGTGTGGAAGGCCGAGGTGAGGTTGATGGCGATGATCGCGTCCCATTTCTCGATCGGAAACTCGTCGATCGGCGCCACATGCTGAATGCCGGCGTTGTTGACGAGGATGTCGCAGGCGCCCGCCTGTTCGATCAGCGCGCGGCATTCGTCGCCCTTGGACATATCGGCCTTGATGTAGCGCACCGGCACGCCGAACTCTTTGGACATGTCGGCGGCGAGCTGATGATCCTCGTCACGGTCGGTGAAGGAATTGAGCACCACCGACGCGCCGGCCTGCGCCAGTTCGCGCGCGACGCCGAGGCCGATGCCCGAGTTCGACCCGGTGACGATGGCTGTTTTGCCCTTGAGAGACATGCGAAAACTCCTCGATTGCTGCGGCGCCAAAATTGCACGCCTCACTGGGACCAAGGGACAACCCATCCTCCCGGTTCCCTGTCCGCCCCATTGCTCTGCTATCCAAGCGGAAGCTGCAAGCCCGGGATCGCAACGTCATCACGGATAAGTAGGCCCTGTGGATGAATGCCCCCCTAGGCAAGCGGGGCCTTGGCCTGTATGGCTCCGGCATCGCTGCCCGTCATGCCGCGCTGCCGCATTTGCAGGCAGACGGCGCGCGTCGCAGCCCCTCTCCGACTCGTCCTTCTGGGCGGCGTAAACGGACTGCGCCTCTTCGGAAAAGTGTTGCGAGCCATAAAAAAAACGCCGGCACGAAGCCGGCGTTCAGTCATTGAGGCAGGTTTCATACAGGCAAGAAACCTATCGAGCAGTGACTTCTTTATACGCGCTTTGCCGCCGGAGTCCAACCTAAAAGTTTGAAAAGACGTAAAAGCCCCGGTAGGCTCTGAAGCCAAGAAAACAAGGGCAGAGCAGGACGGTTTCCAAGATGACCGCGAATTTTTTCAAATTCCCCTCGCTGGGAAACAGCACATTGACCGCGCTGGCGATCTGCGTCGGATTCGGCGCTGCGGCAGAGCCCATGCACGGCATCGCCATGTATGGCGCGCCCGCCCTGCCCGCCGATTTCGACCACCTGCCCTACGTCAATCCCGATGCCCCCAAGGGCGGCCGCATCGTCACCGGCGAAGTGGGCAGTTTCGACAGTCTCAACCCGCATATCCTCAAGGGCTCGGTGCCGTGGCAGCTGCGGTTTCTGGCCTATGAATCCCTCATGGGCCGCAGCTGGGACGAGCCTTTCACACTTTATTGTCTGATCTGCGAAACGGTCGACACCTCGCCCGAGCGCGACTGGGTCGAGTTCACCCTGCGCCCCGAGGCCAAGTTCTCGGACGGCACGCCGGTGACGGTCGAGGACGTGATCTGGAGCTTCGACACGCTCGGCACCGTCGGCCATCCGCGCTATCAGGGCACGTATAACCGGATCGAGAGCATCGAAAAGACCGGCGAGCGCAGCTTGCGCTTTACCTTCAACACTCCCGATCGCGAGCTGGCGCTGATCGTCGGCATGCGTCCGATCCTCAAAAAGGCGCAATGGGAGGGCAAGGATTTCGCCGAGTCCGGCCTCGACGTGATCCCGATCACCACCGCGTCCTATGTCATCGACGATTTCGAGGCGGGGCGCTACGTCTCGCTCAAGCGCAACCCCGACTATTGGGGCAAGGATGTGCCCTTCATGAAGGGGCAGGCCAACCTCGACGAGGTGCGCATGGAGTTCTTTGGCGATGGCACCGCGATGTTCGAGGCGTTCAAGGCCGGGCTGCTCAACTCCAACCGCGAGTTCAACTCGGAGAAATGGGAAAGCCAGTATGGTTTCCCGGCGATCGAAAGCGGCGAGGTGGTCAAATCGGTGATCCCGCACGGGCGCCCCTCGGGGATGACCGGCTTTGTGATGAACACGCGCCAGCCGGCCTTTGCCGACTGGCGGGTGCGCGAGGCGATGATCCAGCTCTTCAACTTCGAATATATCAACGAGACGCTGACCGGTGGCCGCCAGCCGCGCATCACCTCCTATTTCTCCAACTCCGAACTGGCGATGAAGGACGGTCCCGCCGGTGGCCGGGTGAAGGAATTGCTCGCGCCTTTCGCGGACAGCCTGCCGCCGGGCGCGCTCGAGGGCTACAGCCTGCCTCAGGGCGATGGCTCGGCGCGCAATCGCGCCGGTCTGCGCAAGGCGATGGGCCTTCTGGAAGAGGCTGGCTACACCGTGCAGAACGGCGTGATGACCGGCCCCGACGGCCAGCCCTTCGGCTTCGACATCCTGCTGCCGCAGGGCGAGACCGAGGCGGGGTCGATGATCGACATCTACGTGCAGGCGCTGCAACGCCTGGGCATCGAAGTGCGCGTCGATACGGTGGATTCCGCCCAGTATAACTCGCGCACCGCCTCTTTCGATTTCGACGTCACATGGTTCCGCCGCGGTCTGTCGCTGTCGCCGGGCAATGAGCAGCGCCTCTATTGGGGCAGCGCCGCCGCCGATCAGGAGGGCTCGCGCAACCTCATGGGGATGAAGAGCCCCGCCGCCGACGCGATGATCGAAGAGCTTCTGACCGCCACCTCGCGCGACGATTTCCTCGCCGCCACGCGGGCGCTCGACCGGGTGCTCACCGCGGGGCGCTACGTCATCCCCACCTACCAGTGGAACCAGAGCTGGATTGCCCACGCTAAAGAGCTAAAATATGCCGAGCCCACCCCGGTCTACGGCGATTGGATCGACTGGCAGCCCAATGCCTGGTGGTGGGAAGACGATACGACCAAAAAATAAGACCAACACGACAACGAGAAACGAGCAGACAGTATGAAACGCCTTATCCTCATCGCCCTTCTGGCCGCCCCGCTTGCCGCTTGCGGCACCGTCGATGGCTTCGGACAGGACGTCTCGCGCGCCTCGCGCACGGTCGACAGTTGGTTCTGATCCCGGCCCCTTCCTCTTGGCAAAAATATCCCGGGGGGTACGGGGGCAGAGCCCCCGTGTCTAACCTGCGTACGGGGGCAGAGCCCCGTGTCTGACCTGCGTGCGGGGGCAGCGCCCCCGCGTCATGGTTCGCCCAGCATCGGGCGCAGCCGGGTCAGCACCGCCAGCAGAAACGCCGTGCTGACCCCGAAGGTCAGCAGCCCGGTGATCGCCGCGAAGCTGCCGAAGATGCGCATCCCCTCGCCCAGCGTGATGTCGCCATAGCCCAGCGTGGTGTAGCTGACGACGGCGAAATAGAACGCCTCGTTCAGCGTCTCGAAGGCCCCGAGGCGGCGAAAGCTCGCGGCCCAGATCCAGACCTGAATCGTATGTGCCACCACCATGGCGCCGAAAGCCGCGCAGATCAGCACAAACAGCTTCAAACGGCTGGCCTGCAATTCGGGCCGCGCGGCGTGGCGCATCAGCCGCGGCCCCACCAGCGACACCAGCCAGATCTGCACCAGCGCGCAGAGAAACAGCAGCCCAGTGCCCAGAAGGATCTGTAGTCCCATCCCCATCCTGCGGCTCCTCCTTCCTCAGCGTGCCTTGAACAGGCTGCCAAGAATGCCGCGCACCAGCCTTTTGCCGGTAGTGCCCGAAAGCTCTTTCAGCACCGCCTGCCCCAGCGCCTCGCCGATGCTGTCGGGGGCGCTGTAGCGGGTGCTGCGGCTCTTGCTGCTGCTCGAGCGGGCCCCGGCGCGCGGCGTCGGATCGTAGCGGCGCGCACGGTTATAGTCGCGCACCTCGGCCTCGAGCGTTTGCTGCGCCGTGCTGGTGGTCTCGGCCGCCTCGGCCTCGCGCGCCGCGGCCTCGGCGCGCGCCTTGAGCATCTCATGCGCCGAGTTTCGATCCACCGGCGTGTCGTATTTGCCCTTGAGCGTTGAGGCGTCCATCAGTTCCGTGCGCTCGGCGTCGGTGATCGGGCCAAGCTGCGAGCTGGGCGGGCGCACCAGTGTGCGCTGCACGATGCCCGGCACGCCCTTCTTTTGCAGAAACGAGGTGACAGCCTCGCCGGTGCCGACCTCGCGAATGGTGGTTTCGGTGTCGAAGGCGGGGTTCGGGCGATAGGTTTCGGCGGCTTGCTTGAGCGCCTTCTTGTCGCGCGCGGTGAAGGCCCGCAGCGCGTGCTGCACGCGGTTGCCAAGCTGGCCGAGGATGTCTTCGGGGATGTCATCGGGGTTCTGGGTGACGAAATAGACGCCGACCCCTTTCGAGCGGATCAGCCGCGCCACTTGCTCGACCTTGTCGACCAGCGCCTTGGGTGCATCGTCAAACAGCAGATGTGCCTCGTCAAAGAAGAACACCAGCTTGGGCTTGTCGGGATCGCCCACCTCGGGCAGCTCCTCGAAAAGCTCCGACAACAGCCATAAAAGGAAGGTGGCGTAGAGCCGGGGCGCGCCCATCAGCGCATCTGCGGCGAGGATGTTGATATGTCCGCGTCCGTCCGGGGCGCAGCGCATCAGATCCGCCAGATCCAGCGCCGGCTCGCCAAACAGCCGCGTGCCGCCTTGGTTCTCGAGCACCAGAAGACGCCGCTGGATCGCCCCGACCGAGGCGGTGGAGATATTGCCGTAGCGCAGGCTGAGGTCCTTGGCGTTCTGCCCAACCCAGACCAGCAGCGATTGCAGGTCCTTGAGATCGAGCAACGGCAGCCCCTGCTCGTCCGACAGGCGGAAGGCGATATTGAGAATGCCCTCCTGCGCTTCGGTAAGTTCCAAAAGCCGCGCCAGCAGCAGCGGGCCCATCTCGGCCACCGTGGTGCGCACCGGGTGGCCCTTGGTGCCGAAGAGATCCCAAAAGACCGCAGGGAACGCCTGATAGGTGAACTCATCAAAGCCTATGGTGGCATTGCGTTCGGTGAACGGGCCATGCAGCGGTGCGCTTTCCGACCCGGCCAGCGCGAGCCCCGAAAGATCGCCCTTCACGTCCGACAGGAAGACCGGCACGCCCGCTGCGGAAAAGCCTTCTGCGAGGATCTGCAGCGTGACGGTCTTGCCGGTGCCGGTCGCCCCGGCGATGAGCCCGTGGCGATTGCCGTACTTCAGGCCAAGGTATTGTTTTTCGGAGTAGCCTTCGCCGCCACCGCCTACAAAAACGTCACTTTCCATGACCCGCCTCCGATGTCGCTTTGCTCTGCCAAATCCGGCCCGCCCCCGAGCATACAATCTTAACTCTTTGGTGCCAGTATGAAATTCGTCCGGGGCAACATGTCCTCTCCTGCCTCGGGCGAACTTCCTCCCTGTCTGACTTGCCGCGTCCGTGTTTCGGGCGCGGCCTTTTGCACAAAAGTGTAGCCCTGACCTTGCAAAGCCTGTTGACCGGTGCCGAAGAGTTTCGTAGCGTCCCGTCAATGACAAAGTCGGCCGGTCCGACAGGGAGCAAGGGAAAGGGGACCGCACGGTCCCTTTTCTCTTTTTTTTGAACTAGTTTCGCGCTTTTTTGCCGCTCTCGTGATCGCGAGGAATTCCCGACTGACACCGTTTGACGTGCATGCTAAGCGATCAGTGAGGCAAGAATGAACGTTCAGGGGGAAACCATGACCACACCGCTTCACATTCTGCGCGTGCTGCCGCTGGCCGCTGCGCTCGTCGCGCTGCCCGCCTATGCGCAGGACACCGCCGAGACCGAAGACGCGCCCGCTGCAGCGGCAGAAGGATCTGTCGCGCCGGGCGGCCTGTCGCTGGGCGAAGACACCGGCGCTGGCGCCGCAGCCGCACCGGCAGCGGGCCAGAACCAGCCCGAAACCTACGTCAAAGCCACCCATGGCTCGTGGGAGCTTCAGTGTCTGCGCGCCCCCGAGGGCAGCGAGGCCGAAGATCCGTGCCAGATGTACCAGCTCCTGCAGGATGGTGACGGCAATAACGTTGCCGAGGTCAGCCTGTTCCGCGTCGCCAATGGGGGCCAGGTCGCGGCTGGCGGCACGTTCGTCGTGCCGCTCGAGACGCTGCTGACGCAGAAGATGACCATTGCCGTCGATGGCGGTCAGGCGAAACGCTATGATTTCTCGTTCTGCACCCCGGTGGGCTGCTACGCCCGCGTCGGCTTCACCGGAGAAGACGTGAACCGCTTCAAGGGCGGCGCAAGTGCCAAGATCACCATCGTTCCCGCGCTCGCGCCGGATCAGAAGGTGGAGCTGGACATGTCGCTATCGGGCTTCACCGCTGGCTATGAAGAGACCAGCGCCCTGCGCCAGTAAGCGCGGCTAAGGCCCAGAAAACAAAGCCCCGGCATCGCGAGGATGTCGGGGCTTATTTGTATTTCGGCATTTCCCGAAACTGGGGTTACCCGGCTCGCCGGATCCCGTCGAGCACCGCGTCTGCAGCGCGCTGGCCGGGGGGCGGTCCGCCCTTGCCCAGTTGCTCCATCGTGTCGCGCATCGCGGCGATCTGCTCTTGCGGGGCGTCGAGAACCCGCAGCACCGCATCGGCGATCGGTCCCGGTCTGCAGGCATCGCCGACATATTCCGGCACGCTGCGGCTGCCGGTGACGAGGTTCACAAGGTTTACCGAGTCCACCAGCATCAGCCGCGAGATGATCTGCCGCGACAGCCAGCCCATGTCATAAGCCACCACCATGGGCGTGCTGGCGGCGGCAAGCTCCAACGCCACGGTGCCCGAGGCGGCGAGCGCCACATCGGCGGCGGCAAAGGCGGCGCGTTTCTCGGCCTTGCCCGCTTCGCCCTGCGCGCGCGGATCAAGCAGGATCGGATTCACCGGCCAGTCCGCCACGGTTTCGCGCACCAGATCGGCCACCGGCCCCGCCATAGGGAGCACGTAGCGCAGCTCGGGCCGCGCGTCCCTCAGCTGTTCCAGCGCCTCACCGAAGACCGGGCCAAGGCGGCTGATTTCTGACCGGCGCGAGCCCGGCAGGATCAGGCACAGCGGCGCATCGCCGATACCGTGACGCAGGCGAAACTCGGCCTCTTCGCTATGGCTTGCCTGCGGGTCGGTCACCACCGGATGGCCGACGAAATCGCAGCGCATGCCAGCAGCCTCCATATAGGGCGGCTCAAACGGCAGCAGCGCAAGCACCTGATCGATGTGTTTGGCCATCTTGGCGGCGCGCCCCGGACGCCACGCCCAGACCGTCGGGGCGACGTAATGCACCGTGCGGATGTCCGAGCGTTCCTTGACCAGCTTGGCGACGCGCAGCGAGAACTCGGGCAGATCGACGGTGATCAGCACGTCGGGCTTGGCGGCGACAATGGCATCGGCGGTCTGGCGGATGCGGGCCTTCAGCGCGCCGTAGTGGCGCAGGATCTCGGTGATGCCCATGATCGAGATCTCATCCATGGGAAAGAGGCTCTGCAGCCCCTCCTCAAGCATCCGCTCGCCGCCGATCCCCTCGAAGGAGACATCGGGCACCCGCGCCTTCAGCCCATGCATCAGAGCGCCGCCCAGACGATCGCCCGAGGGCTCGCCCGCAATGATGAAAACTTTCATGCGTCCCGCTCCCGTACCCACAGGAAGAGCCCTGCGGCATCCAGCATTTCGATCACCGCCGCGCGGTCGAGCATCATCACGCCGCCCGCTTCGATCACGATCCCCGACAGCCCCGCGCGGATCGCGCCGACGGCGGTGTTGGGACCAATGACCGGCAGGTCGGCGCGGCGCTCTTGGCCCGGTTTCGGCGCTTTGTAGAACAGCCCGCCGGGCACCGGGGGCAATTCGCCAAGCATGGCGTCGGTGCCGCGCGCGTCCTCTTGCGCGACCACCTGATCGCCCGAGATGACGCAGCACTGTCCTAGATCCTGAAGCCCCTGTCGGTGGCTCACCTGATCGGCCAGTGCCGCCATGGCGGCGGCACCGTCGCCCGGCTGTGCGGCGGTCAGAACACCGGCCTCGGGCAGCAGCGCGGGCGCGGCCTCATGCGCGCCGATCACCTGAAAGCCGCTGTCCTCGAGCATCCCGATGACGATCCGAAGCGCGCCATCGTCGCCCCGCTTCAGCGCGCGCAGCACGCGCGGCAACAGCATCAGCGTCGGCAGGTCGAGCTTGGACAGCTTGACGTCGGGCCGACCGACCGCGCCGCACATGCACACGCGGGTGACGCCGCGCGCCTTAAGCCAGCGAAAGAAACTGCCCAATTGCTCGACGCGGAACAGGTGATCGGGCGCGATCCTGTCGGGCGGCGAGCTTTCCATGGCGCAGATCAGCGCCGGTTCGGGCAGCGCGTCCACCACCGCCCGTGGCAAATCGCCCTGCCCTGCGATCAGCGCCAGCATGCGCTCAGCCCGGCGTCAGGAAATGACGGTCGCTGTCGCCGAGGATGAAGGCGACGATCTCGCGCACATACTCGCTCTGGGTCTCATCGCCGAGGCGCTTGGCGCGGTCGGCAAAGGCCCCCTCGCCCTGCGCCAGCATCTGGAAGGCCGCCCGCAGCGCGGTGATGTCGGCGCGGCTGACACCGCGACGCTTGAGGCCCACGAGGTTCAGACCGTCGAGCTTGCCGCGCGGGGCTTGCACGAGGCCGTAGGGGATCACGTCGTTGGTCACCATGGTGACCGCACCGATAATGGCGCCGCGTCCGATGCGCACCCATTGGTGCACGCCCGAGAGCCCGCCGACGATCACGTCGTCTTCGATGACGCAGTGCCCTGCAAGCGCCGAGTTGTTCACCAAGATCACCCGGTCGCCGACCTGCGCATCATGCGCCACATGGCAGCCTGCCATGAACAGACCGTCGTCGCCCACACGGGTGACCCCGCCGCCGCCATCGGTGCCGGCGTTCATCGTCACATGCTCGCGGATGCGGTTGCGCTTGCCGATCACCAGCGCGGTCTTTTCGCCGCGGAACTTCAGGTCCTGCGGGATCTCGCCGATCACCGCGAAGGGAAAGATCACCGTGTCTTCGCCGATCTCGGTGCGGCCGGTGACGACCACATGGCTTTTCAGCTCGACGTTGTCGGCCAGCACCACATCGGGGCCGATATGGCAGAACGGGCCGATTTTACAGCCCGCGCCGATCTGTGCGCCCGGCTCGACATAGGCGCTGGGGTGGATCACGGTCTCGGTCACGCCGGCAGGTCCATCATCGCGGTGAATTCGGCTTCGCAGGCCAGTTCGCCATCGACCTCGGCAACGCCCTCGAACTTCCAGACTTTGCCGCCCGGCTTGCCGCGCAGGGTGCGGACCTTCATCTTCAGCACATCGCCCGGCACCACTTTGCGGCGGAATTTGCACTTGTCGATGCCCATGAAATAGACCTTCAGGTCCTTGTCCGCGAGATCGAGCGCGACGCCCACCATCACAGCGGTGGTCTGCGCCATGGCCTCGACGATGGTCACGCCCGGCATGATCGGCAGGCCGGGGAAATGGCCCTGAAAATGCGGCTCGTTCATCGTGACGTTCTTGATGCCCACGGCCGAGCTGGTGCCGTCGATCTCTTCGACCTTATCGACGAGCAGGAACGGGTAGCGATGCGGCAGGATGCGCTGGATCAGCTGGATGTCAGCGCTGAGAAGCGTCTCGGTCATCGTGGGCCTTTCAAAAGGAAAAAGTCGCCCTTCCCCTAGCAATCCCTGCGGCGCGGGGCAAGCGGCGCGGCACGTCAGGGCACGCGCGCCCGTAACGCTTTGAAACAGAGCGCGGGCGGCGGCGGCCCCTCAGGGCTTGAGCGGCCCTGCCTGAGTGTCCGGTTCTTGCGCGCTTTCGTCATCGCCCGAAAAGTCGGGCAGCGGCTCGGGATCGTCCAGCACATCGTTGAGCCGTTCGATCGCCGCATCGGTGATGTCGATCGCCCCCGCAGACAGGAACACAGAGCGTTGATCGAGAATGGCCAAGGCCCCGGCCTCGCGCATCAGCTGCGCCAGAACCGGCTCTGCGCTGGAGATGAACTCGCGCCGGCGCTCTTCCGAGACATTGCCCAGCTTGCGCGCCTTGCTGTCCTGAGCGTCGCGCAGATCCTGCACCTTGATGTCAAAGGCATCGGCGAGCTTGCGGAACGCAACCGGGTCCATCGAGCGGCGCTTCTCCGTGAGGGATTTTTCCTCGGCGGTCAGCTCGGCTTCGATGCGCCGATTCTCGGCGGCAATGGTCGCACCCGCAGCGTCGAGCGCGGCAGAGGTCTTCTGCCCGAAATCGCTCGAAGAATAGAGACGGTCGACCTCTATGGTCACAATCGGGCTTTGCACGATGCCCTGGCGCATATTGTCCTGCGCCAGAGCCGGTGTTGTCGCGCCGATCGCCAGTGCCAGCCCGAAAGCGGCGGCGCGCAGGGTGCTGCGCGCCATCCGATCAGAAGGTGCTGGAAAGCGAGAGGCTGAAGTTCTGCTCGTTGTCATGCTCTTCCTTCGACACCGGGGTCGAGAAGTTCAGGCGAAGCGGCCCCAGCACCGAGTCCCAGAGGATCGATACGCCGATCGACGAGCGCGCAGTGAAATCCTCATAGAGAACGTCGTTGCCATCCGCCTTGGCGATAGTGTCATCCGAAAGGCCCCAGACCGAGCCGACGTCGTAGAACACACCACCGGTGATGCCATATTCTTCGGGCAGGCCAAGCGGGAACTCTGCATCGAGCCGCAGCGAGGCGTAGTAGTTACCGCCCAGCGGAGAGTCGATGTCGTCGTCCTCATTGTACTCGCGCGGGCCGATACCAGCGTATTCGAAACCGCGCAGCATGCTTTCGGTCAGCATGTAGCGGTCGGTCACGCGGCTGTCGCCTTCGACGTAGTTGAGTGCCCCACCTTGCAGCGTGGCCCGCAGCGTCACCTCATCGTTCCAGACCATGGTCTGCGCGATGGCGCGAAAATCGGTTTGAACGAATTGCGTGTCACCGCCTGCGCCAAAGTCCTGACCGAACTCGAGCAGGATGCCGCGGTCGGTCTCAAGCCCACTGCGACGGGTGTCATAGCTCAGCGTATAGCCAACCATGTTGTCCCAGCGTGCGTCTTCCTGAGCTTCGGCGGTCACGACGTTGCCGACGTCATCATCTTCGTCGATGATGTCGGTGTACCGCGCGGTATAGCGCACGCCGAGACGCCCGTTTTCGGAGATCGGGAAGGTCAGGCTGGGCCGGAAAATCCCGGTCGCCGTGTCGTAGTCGGCGCTGTCGTAAGACGTTTCCTTATAGCTGAGCGCGAGTCCGAAGGCGACGTCGCGGCCAAGGAACGCGGGCTCCACGAAGTTGAACGTGTAGCTTTGGGTGCTCGACGCGGTGTTGATGCCGAACGACAGTCGCTGACCGCGGCCGAGGAAGTTCTGCTCGGCGAAAGAGATCGATGCGCCGAAACCGTCGGATGTCGAATAAGAACCGCCGAAACCGATCGAGCCGGTGGGCTGCTCGGTGACGTTCACATCGACGATGACCTGCTGCGGGGTCGAGCCTTCGCGGGCCTCCACCTGTGCGTCCGAGAAATAGCCAAGCGCGCGGATGCGCTCTGCCGCCTCGCGGATGGCGCGCGGGTTGAACGGATCGCCCTCGGCGGTGTCGAACTGCTGACGCACGACGCGGTCAAGCGTGGTGGTGTTGCCTTCGATGTCGATGCGCTCGACGAAGATGCGCGGCCCGCGGATCAGGTTGAACGTCACATCCAGCGTCAGATCACGCTCGTTGCGCGTCACCTGCGGCTCGATGCGCACGAAGTTCAGCCCCTGCTGGGTGGCCAGACGCTCGAGACGGATGATCTCTTTGTCGACCTCTGCGGGCGAATAGGCGCGGCCCGACTTGAGGCTCAGCGCGTTGCGGAAGCTCTCGACGTTCACTTCCGGCAGATCGCTGGCAACGCCGATGCGGCCGAAGTCGAACTGCTGGCCCTCTTCGACGTTGAAGGTCAGGAAGTAGCTGTCACGCTCTTCGGAAAGCTCGGCGTTGACGCCGGTCACGCGGAAATCGACGTAGCCGCGCGAGGCGTAGAAATCCTGCAGCAGCTGCCGGTCAAAGGCCACGCGGTCTTCGATGTAGGTATCGCTGCGGATCACCGCGCGCAGAAGCCCGGCCTGTTTGGTCTCGATCACGCGGCGCAGGCGTCCGTCGGAATAGGCTTGGTTGCCGACGAAGCCGATGCGCTCGACCTCGGTGACGCCACCTTCGAAGATCTCGAACACCAGATCGACGCGGTTGCTCGAACGGCGGATCAGCTTCGGCGTGACCTGCGCGGCGATACGGCCCTGCTGGACATAGGCCTGCGCGATCTGGGCGGCATCGGCCTCGGCCTGACGCGGGCTGTAGACGCGGCGCGACTGGGTTTTCACGATGGCGGCAAGGTCTTCGTCCTTGAGGCGGCGGTTGCCCTCAAAGGCGATCTGGTTGACCGTCGGAAACTCGGTGACTTCGATCACGAGCGTGTTGCCGCGCGGGGTGATCTCGACGCTTTCGAAGAGGCCCGATTCAACGATCCGCTGATAGGCGGCGTTGAGTTCCCCGGCATCCACGGTCTGGCCGCGAGCGATGCCCGCATAGCTCAGGATGGTGCCGGATTCGATCCGCTCGTTGCCTTCGATCTGAACCTGATTGAACGAATAGGACTGCGCGAAAACCGCTTCGGGAAGTGCCGTAAAGGTCACTGCCGCCGCAAGCGAAAGCGCCAGCGCCGAAACGCCAGCGCGGTGCGCGTAAGTCCTGATGCGGGGGCTGCCCGTCTTCTGCCCGATGCTCATGCTCGCTGTCCACTCCGCCGTGTTTTTTTTAAGTGAGTAGCGGCTGGAAGTGGTCTTGTCAAAAGACGAAACGGCGATGTCTCAAAGAGTTCCGAGGAAGGCGCCAAAATACAACGCGGCAAGGATCACCGCCGGGAAGAACATCCGTTCCCAGTTGATCGAAAGCAGCAGGCCGAGCCCGCGATAACCATTCTGTAGGGTCTGCATCTTATCCCCCGATGCGCTATACCTGAGGCTCGGGAAATATCGGTGCATTATGGCTGATTTACGGCAGGATTATGCGCCGCTCGGGAAATTTTTCGGGTGGCGGGCGAGCCCAATGGCCCGCCCTGCCCGCGCGTAGTCCGCACGCTCCCCGATCAAGGGCAGAAGAGGTCGTTGGTCAGCGCAAAGACCATCAGGCTCAGGATCAGCACAAGGCCGACCGACATCAGCATCCGCAGCGCTTTGTCCGACGGCGGTTTGCCGGCGACGGCCTCATAGGCGTAGAACACCAGATGCCCGCCATCCAGCACCGGCACCGGGAAGAGGTTGAGCAGGCCAACGGCGGTCGACAGCACCGCGATGAAGGTCAGGAAGCTCTGCCCGCCCTGCGAGGCCATGGCGCCCGAGGTCTCGGCGATGCCGATGGGCCCCGACAGGTTGCACGACGAGATATTGCCCGCGATCATGTGCCACAGCCCCGACAGCGAGCCCGCCGCGATGTCATAGGTGCGCAGCACCGCGCCCTGCACCGCCTCGACCGGCCCGGCGGCTTCGGTGGCAGGCTCGAACACCATGCCGCCGACGATGCCGATCCGATAGACGGTCTGGAAGCCGCCATCGGGCAGCGGCTCATCGGTCCGCTTCGGCGTCAGCGCTAGATCAAGGATCTCGCCGTTGCGCCAGACCTCCAGCCCCAGCGTCTCGCCATCCGAGCTTTCAACCCGTTGCTTGAGTTGATCAAAGGCGAAGATCGGCACCCCGTCGATCGACATGATGACGTCGCCCGCCTCCATGCCCGCATCGATGGCCGCCGAGCGCGGAACCACCTGCGAGACGACCGGCGGATAGACATAGGGGCCGGTGACCTCCATCCGCGTGCCATCGCGTTCGACGTCATAGGTGAGCGTGTTCTGCTGTGGCAGATCTTCAAGGAACGCCTCGAAGCCTTCGGCATCGTCAAAGGACGGCGTGGGCGTGCCCTCGATCCCAAGCAGCACGTCGCCGACCTGCAGCTCCTGCACGCTGGGCGTGGCACGCAGCTCGCCCACGGTCAGCGGCTCGGCCACCTTGCCTTGGAACATGAAGATGCCGGTGAAAAGCAGAATGGTCAGCGCGAAGTTGAACACCGGCCCCGCCGCGACGGTGGCCGCGCGGGCCCAGAGCGGCGCGCCGGTCATGGTCTGGCGGCGCTCTTCGGCGGTCATCTGGCGCATCACCTCTTCGTCAGAGGTGCCGCTGGCGGCGTTGGAGTCGCCCTTGAACTTCACATAGCCGCCAAAGGGCAGCGCCGCGAGTTGCCAGCGCGTGCCGCGTTTGTCGACGCGGCTCAGCAGCACCGGCCCGAAGCCAAGCGAGAAGACATCGGCATGGATCCCAGACCAGCGTCCGACGATGTAGTGGCCGTATTCATGGATCGCGACGATCACCGAAAGCGCGATGACAAACGCCAGAAGCGTCCAGATGAGGCCCCCGAATTCCGGAAGCAACTGGGTGATCTCCAAAAGCTCGGCCCTTTCAAATCAGTTCACTCACCCCGCCAAGGCGGCGAGGCTCAATGGTGCTGCAGCATCAGCGCGCGCGCGGTCTCCCGAGCGAGATGGTCAGCGCCGCGCACGTTATCAAGGGTGATGGCGGCGCTGGCCAGATCACTCTCGGCCAACACATGTTCAAGTGTTTGTTCAACGACCTTCGCCATGTCCTGAAAACCGATGCGCTTTTCGATGAAGGCATCCAGCGCCTGTTCCTTGGCAGCGTTGAAAACAGCCCCGGCAAGCCCCCCGGTCTGCATCACCTCGCGCGCCAGCCGCAGCGCCGGCCAGCGGGTCTCGCAGGCGGGGCGGAATGTCAGTTGCGAGAGCTTCACCAGATCCAGCCGCTCCACGGGCAGATCTGCGCGCGACGGGTGGTTGAGGGCAAAGCCGATGGCATGGCGCATGTCCGGCGGGCCCAAGTGCGCCATCAGCGCCCCGTCGCAGAAGCCGACCAGCGCGTGGATCATGCTCTCGGGGTGGACGACCACCTCGATCTTTGCCGGATCAAGGTCGAAAAACTCTTTTGTCTCGATGACTTCCAGGGCTTTGTTGAACATGGAGGCGGAATCGATGGTGATCCGCTGTCCCATGGCCCAATTGGGGTGCGTCGCCGCCTGTTCGGGGGTGGCGCTGGCCAGTTTCTCCAGCGGCCAGTCGCGGAAAGCCCCGCCCGAGGCGGTGATGATCACCCGCTCGACGCGGCTCATTTCCTCGCCAATCAGAGCCTGAAACACTGCCGAATGCTCGCTGTCCACCGGCAGCACGCGGCCGCCATGGGCCTGTGCGGTGTGCAGCACCAGCGGACCGGCGCAGACCATGCTTTCCTTGTTGGCGAGCGCTAGCGTGGCGCCCTGCTCCAAAGCCTTCAGTCCCGGCGCGAGACCAGCGGCGCCAACGATGGCCGACATCACCCAATCCGCCGGACGGCTCGCCGCCTCGCAGATCGCTTCCGGCCCGGCAGCGGCCTCGACATTGGAGCCCGCCAGCCGCGCGCGCAGTTCGGGCAGCAGCGCAGGGTCAGCGGTCACGGCGATCTCGGCGCCGAATTTCCGAGCGTCTTTCGCAAGTTGCGCGACGTTCTTGCCGCCGGTCAGAGCGACGACATGGTAGCTTTCGGGGTCGCGGGCGATCAGGTCGAGCGTGTTCTGACCGATCGAGCCGGTCGCGCCGAAAATGGAAATGCGCCTCATGTCGACGGTCTCACTCAACACCCGGCGGGAAGTCGACGATCTGCCCCGCGATCA
Source organism: Salipiger sp. CCB-MM3 (assembly GCF_001687105.1). Lineage (NCBI taxonomy): Bacteria > Pseudomonadati > Pseudomonadota > Alphaproteobacteria > Rhodobacterales > Roseobacteraceae > Salipiger > Salipiger sp. CCB-MM3. The sequence continues at coordinate 186,114 of NZ_CP014595.1, read as the reverse complement.
GCAGAAACAGCGCGGCGCCCAGCATGCCGTCGAAGCGGTCCAGCAGCCCACCATGGCCCGGCAGCAGGTTCGAGCTGTCCTTGACCCCGGCGCGGCGCTTGATGGTGCTTTCGGCCATGTCACCGATCTGGCTCGCCATGGAGATGGCGATGGACACGCCGATCAGACCAAAGCCCGCCTCGCGCGAGATCATCGCGAAGATTGCGCCAACGATGGCGGCCCCGATCCAGCCCGCTGCCGAGCCCGACCAAGTCTTCTTGGGGCTGACGCGCGGCCAGAGCTTGGGGCCGCCGATGGCGCGTCCGGCGAAATAGCCTGCCACATCAGTCACCACGACCACGGTCACCATCCACAGCATCCAGGTCAGGCCTAACTCAGAGCCAGAGCGCAGCATCATCATGCCAAAGCCCGCCAGCATGATCATCGCGGTGAACACGGCGTAGGTCACGCCGCCGCGCTGCATCTGGCCAAAGCCCGCCATGGACGGTAGCAGCAGCAGCGGCAGCGCGAAGGCGGGCGGCAGATAGATCGCGGCCAGCGCGCAGGCCCCCGCGACAGCGGCGAGGATCTTGGCCGAGCGATGGCGGTTGGTGTCCACCATGTTGACCAGTTCCCAGACCATGCCGCCGCAGGCCAGCGCGATGGCGGCGCGCCACCAGATCCCGCCGAGCCAGACGCAGACCAGCGCAACGACGATAAGCACCGCCGCCGAGGCCATGCGCGGCCCCAGATCGCTCCAACGTGTGCTGTTCATGCCTTCACCCCGCCATAGCGCCGGTCCCGCGCGCCATAGCCGCCGATCAGTGTAGAAAATTCCTCGGCCGAGAAGTCCGGCCAGAGCGTGTCGACGAACTCATATTCCGCATAGGCCGACTGCCACAGCAGGAAGTTCGAAATGCGCGCCTCGCCCGAGGTGCGGATCACCAGATCGGGATCGGGCAGCACACAGGTGTCGAGATAGCGCGGCAGGGTCTCTTCGTTGACCTCTTCGGGATCGAGCCGCCCGGCGGCCACATCCTGCGCCAGACGCTTGGTGGCGCGGGCCACCTCGTCGCGTCCACCGTAGTTGATCGCGATGGTAAGGTTCACCCCCGTGCAGCCCTCGGTCATCACCTCAAGCTCGTCCATCAAGGTGATCAGCTTCTTGTCGAGCTTGACCCGGTCGCCAATGAAGCGCACCCGCACGTTTTCGGCGTGCAGCGCGCGCGCCTCTTTCTGGATGTAGCGGCGGAACAGGCTCATGAGCCCGGCCACCTCGGTCTGCGTGCGCTTCCAGTTCTCGGTCGAGAAGGCAAAGATCGTCAGATATTGCACCCCGGCATCGGGGCAGGCCTCGACAATCTCGCGGACCCGCTTTGCGCCTGCGTGGTGGCCAAACAGCCGCGGGCGCCCCCTTTGGGTCGCCCAGCGGCCATTGCCGTCCATGATGATGGCCACGTGGCGCGGGCCATTGCCGTCTCGGATCGGTTTGGGCATCTGCCCTCCTCGCTTCGGGCGTTTCCGCCTCAGACCTGCATGATCTCTTCTTGCTTGGTCTCCAGCGCGGCGTCGACCTTTTTGATGTAGGTGTCGGTCAGTTCCTGCACCTCGGTTTCCCAGAACTTCTGGTCATCCTCGGACATGCCGTCTGCCTTGGCCTTCTTGATCTGGTCCATGCCGTCGCGGCGGACGTTGCGAACCGCGACGCGGGCGTGTTCGGCGTATTGACCGGCCACTTTGGTCAAATCGCGGCGGCGCTCTTCGTTGAGCTCGGGGATCGGCAGCATAATGATCGTGCCGTTGAGCTGCGGGTTGATGCCGAGGCCGCTTTCGCGGATCGCCTTTTCCACTTTGCCCACAAGGCCCTTGTCCCAGACGTTGATGGTGACCATGCGCGGCTCGGGGACGTTGACGGTGCCGACCTGATTGATCGGCGTCATGGAGCCATAGGCTTCGACCTGCACCGGCTCGAGCATCGAGGCCGAGGCGCGGCCGGTCCGCAGCGAGGCGAATTCGGTGCGGAGGTTCGCCATGGCGCCGTCCATGCGGCGCTGCAGGTCAGCGGTGTCGAGTTCGAAGTCTTCAGACATGTTGGTTCTGCCCGTTCAAGTCATTCCTGTTAAAAGGCGTTCTAAGCCACAGGCGCCCGGATGTATAGCGGTTTGCGGCCATCTTGGGCGCCGCAGAAGTCTCACGCTACGGCGGCTGCCTGCTCGCGAATACGCTCTACCATGGCACGAAGCCCGTTCGAGCGCTGCGCGGAAAGATGCTCGTTCAGACCCAGCCGCCCCAATTCGGCGCGGGCGTCGATCTTCAGCACCTCCGGCGCTGCCAGCCCGTCGTAGAGCCGGTGCAGCACGGCGATCAGGCCGCGCACGATCATCGCGTCGCTCTCGCCCTCGAACTGCAGCTTGCCCGCATCCCACGTCAGATGCAGCCAGACCTGACTGGCGCAGCCCTCGACCTTGGTGGCGGGCACCTTCAGCGCCTCGGGCAGCGGCGCCATCGCCTTGCCCAGTTCGATCACCGTGCGGTAGCGGTCTTCCCAATCCTCGAGAAATTCGAAATCCTCGACCAGTTCTTCGAAACCTGCCTGTGCCATCTGCGCTCCTGCTGCCGGCGTCCATTGCGTCCATAGGTGCATGGGCCCGGAGCGGATCCCCTTGCCCATCTCATTGCACCAGCACGATCGGTGCCAAGAGGTAGGCGGCGGGGCGGCAAAGGTCCAGCCCCGGCAAACCGCGCTTTTCAACCCCGCCGCGATGCGCTAACCCCGGAGGCAAGACAGGCAAAGGGCAGTTGCACCATGTTCAAAACCGTATCGGTCGTGATGATTTCGGCGCTGGCTTTGGCCGGTTGTGGCGGCCAGAGCGAGGCGCCGAGCGTGAGCGCCGAGACCGGGGTGAACAACCCGCTGATCCCGCAGCGCAGCGCGGTGAGCTTCTTTACCAAGAAGGACGAGGTCTATCCCGGCCAGCCGGTCGGCGTGATCACCGAGTTGCTGCTGGAGCGGCGTCCGGGCGGTGCGATCCTGCGCGTCACCGGCGTCGCCGACTATCCCGGCCCCTTCGATGTGCGGCTGGTGCCGGTTGAAGGCTCGGAAGACACCGGCACGCTGACCTTCCGCCTGCTGGCGCTGCAACTGCCCGGGCCGCGCACCGGCGGCGAATTGGCCCGCACGGTGACCGCTGGCCTGTGGCTGAGCGACAAATCCCTCGCGCCCTACCGCGCGCTGCGCGTCGAAGGGCTGCGCAACGCGCAGAGCATCAGCCGCTAAACGGCGGCCCGCGCGCGGGCGCCTAACCTTTTGAGGCAGATCAATGACCTGCGGCCGCCGGGCTGCGACGATCCCGACCGGACACTCGTTCTGGGAGGGAACCTTAATGTGCAAACTTGCCTGCCTCTTGTCGGCCGGTCTGCTGCTTCAGGCCTGTGCTGAGACCGCGCGGACCGGCCCCGGGGTGCCGCCGGGCACGATCCCGGAGAATTCCGCGATCTTCGTCGCCTATGATCTGAAAACGCTGCCGCTGTCGGACCCGGTGCGGCTCGACACCACCTTCGATCTCGCCGCGCTTGCCGGACCCGAGGGGCGCCGCATCTGCGGGCCCTCGGAGGCGGAGTTTGCCGAGCTGAGTGTGATCCTCAAGGCCGTGCAGGACGAGGAATGGCGCACCTCGCCGTGGAGCGCCGAGCAGCGCGCTCAGGTCGTGGAGTTGCAGCGGCGTTGGGACGCCCTCGGGGGACGCTCGCGCAGCCTGTCGAAACCCTGCGCCGATCTCGTCGCGCGGATCAGCTGGCGGCGCTAGGCGCGGCAGTCTCTTGTGTGATAGTTCCGGTGCCGGGTGTTTCCGGGCAGGCGGCCCGCCTGCCCTTCCTGCGCCGCGGGGGCAGCGCCTTCCGCCTCAGATCTCGATGACCTGAACCGTCTTGCCCTTCGCGGCGAGGCCGATCTCGCCCGCGCAGAGCCGCAGGGCATCGGCGCCGAACACCTCGTGCCGCCAGCCGCTGAGCGCCTTGACGTCGCGCTGGCCCGCGGCAATCGCGTCAAGCTCGGCAGCCGGCGCGATCAGTTTCGAGGCGACGCCGGAGGTCTCGGTCTTGGCCTTCAGCAGCACACGCAGCAGATCCGCCAGCGCCGGGTTGACCTGCAGCTGGTCACGGCTGGCGTCGACCTGCGGCAGGCTTTCCTTGGGCGCGTCGGTCCCGGCCTTCACTGCGGCGAGGATGCCCTCGGCGATCGCGCCCTTGCGCGCCTCGCGCAGCAGCAGGCGCGAGCGTCCGAGGTCTTCCATGGTCACCGGCTTGGTCGAGGCAAGCTCGGCCAGCGCGTCATCCTTAAACACCCGGTTGCGCGGGATGTTGCGGGTCTGCGCGTAATTCTCGCGGAAGGCGGCAAGCTCGCGCACGATGGCCAGAAACCGCGGGCTCGACGAGCGGGTGCGCACGCGCAGCCATGCCTCTTCGGGGCGGGTGATATAGGTCTCGGGATCGGTGAGCGTCGCCAGTTCTTCGGCCACCCAATGCGCGCGCCCGGTCTCTTCGAGCTTGGCGGCGAGAAACTCGTAGATCACCCGCAGATGCGTCACATCGGCCAGCGCGTATTTCTTCTGCGCCTCGGTCAGCGGGCGGCGCGACCAGTCGGTGAAGCGCGAGCTTTTGTCGAGCTGCTGCTTGGCGATGCGCTTGACCAGCGTCTCATAGCCCACCTGCTCGCCGAAACCGCAGACCATCGCGGCGACCTGCGTGTCGAAGAGCGGCTGCGGGATCACGCCGTTGTCGATGAAGAAAATCTCGAGATCCTGCCGCGCGGCGTGGAAGACTTTGACCACATCGGTGTTGCGGAACAGCTCCATGAGCGGATCGAGCGACAGGCCCTCGACCAGCGGATCGACCAGAACGGCATTCTCTTCGCCAGTGCCCGGGATCGCCAGCTGGATCAGGCAGAGCTTGGAGTAATAGGTGCGCTCGCGCAGGAACTCGGTGTCCACGGTCACGTAAGGCGCTTTGGCGGCTTCGGCGCAGAACTCCGCAAGCTCGTCCGTCTTGGTCAATGTCTTCATTCAGGCACCGGCTGGTTCTTGTTTCTCTTGGTTATCGCGCCTCCTACACCTTCGCGCGAGGAAGTTCAAAGCGGCGATGCAAGAAAGCCTCAGAGCGCCGCCTTTTGGCATCAAGCGCGGCCCGAGGAAGGTGTTGGACGCCAAAGGCTTGGCGGACTCATCACGCTGCGTGATGGCGGAGGCGACAAGCATTCGCTTTTGCGAAGGATCGCTGGCGCCTATGTTGCGGGTACTTCGAAATCACCTTGCAACCCCAAGAGGAGTTCCTCCCATGACTTCGCTCGACCTTGCCTATAGCTACACCGCCCGCCCCGCCCCGCACGGCGGCGTCACCGCTGGCCTTGCGGCGCTTGCCTTGCTGCTGCTGATCGGCCTTCCCGCCCTGCTTGCGCCCGCCCCGGAGCCCGGCGCGGCGCAGCAGCTTGACTGGCATGGCAATGCGGCGGCGCTGGTGCCTTAAGGCAGCAGCACCGGCGTCTTGTCGTCCGCGGCAAAGCGGCGGAGCACCGCGGGATAGAGCTTGTGCTCCATCTCCAGCACGCGCGCGGCCAGCGTGTCCGGCGTGTCGCCCGCCAGCACCGGCACCCGCGCCTGACCCAGCAGCGGGCCGTCGTCCAGTTCGGGCGTGACCTCATGCACGGTGCAGCCGTGCTCGGCGTCGCCCGCCTCCAGCGCCCGCGCATGGGTGTGCAGCCCGCGATACTTCGGCAAGAGCGAGGGGTGGATGTTCAGCATCCGCCCCTTCCACGGCTCGACGAAACCCGCGGTTAGCACGCGCATAAAGCCCGCCAGACACAGGATGTCGGGCTGCGCCTTGTCGAGTTCCGCCTGCAGCGCCGCCTCAAAGCCGGGGCGGTCGCCCTTGAACGGGCGGTGATCGACCACGGCGGTGGGAATGCCCATCGCCTCGGCCTTCTTCAGCCCGCCAGCATCGGCGTTGTTCGAAAGTACCAGAACCGGGCGGGCCGGGTGATCTCCGGTCATGCTCTCGGCCAGCGTCACCATGTTGGAGCCGCCGCCCGAGATGAAGATCGCGACGCGTTTCACTTGAGGCTGCCCTCGTAGGAGACGCCCTGCCCCTCGGTCACGGTGCCGAGCGTGTAGACCGTCTCGCCCTCGGCCTCGAGCAGCGCCTTCAGCGCCTCGGCGCGGTCCGCCGAGACCGACAGGATCATGCCGACGCCGCAGTTGAAGGTCTTGAGCATCTCGGCCTCGGAGATGCCGCCCACTTCGGCCATCCAGCCGAAGATCGCCGGAAGCTCCCAGGAACCCAGGTCGATACTCGCGCCGCAGCCCTCAGGCAGCACGCGCGGCAGGTTCTCGGTGAGGCCGCCGCCGGTGATATGGGCCAGCGCATGCACGCCGCCCGCGCGGACCGCCGCCAGCGCCTGTTTGACGTAAAGCCGGGTCGGGGTCAGCAGCACTTCCCCAAGCGAGCCTTCGGCCCAAGGGCAATCTGCGTCCCAGCCAAGGCCGGAAACTTCGACCAGCTTGCGCACCAGCGAGTAGCCGTTCGAATGCACGCCATCCGAGGCCAGACCCAGCAGCACGTCGCCCGCGACCACGCCGCTCGGCAGGTCGGTGCCGCGCTCCATGGCGCCCACGGCAAAGCCCGCAAGATCGAAATCGCCCGCCGGATACATGCCCGGCATCTCGGCGGTCTCGCCGCCAATGAGCGCGCAGCCCGAGCGCACACAGCCCTCGGCGATGCCCTCGATGACGCGCGCGGCGCTGTCGGTGTCGAGCTTGCCGGTGGCGAAATAATCGAGGAAGAACAGCGGCTCTGCGCCCTGACAGACCAGATCGTTGACGCACATGGCGACAAGGTCGATGCCCACGCCGTCCACATGGCCGGTGTCGATCGCGATGCGCAGCTTGGTGCCCACGCCGTCGGTCGCCGCAACGAGGATCGGATCCTCATAGCCCGCGCCTTTCAGGTCAAAAAGCGCGCCGAAGCCGCCCAGACCCGACATCGTGCCGCTGCGGCTGGTGCGTTTGGCCGCGGGTTTGATCCGCTCGACCAGCGCGTTGCCCGCATCGATGTCCACGCCTGCATCCGCATAGGTGATGCCGTTCTTACCTTCGGTCATGCCAACCTCCGAGACCCCGTTTCGCGCGGGAATAGCGCAGGCGGAGGGCGATGAAAAGCGCCCTTGCCCGACGTTCGGTCAGCGCGGGCGGTGCGAAGCGTATTTGGGGAACAATGAAAGGCAAGGTGAAGGCCGGTTAGCGGCGGGTTTTGAGTATTTTTGGAAAGATGAAAGGGTTACGGCGGCACGGGGTGCGCGGGGTGGAAAGTTCCGGGATTTCCGCAGCGTAAGTAACTTTCTTGCGGGCGCATACGTACTACTGGGTATTCACAGCCGCGTGAGGCTTGGATAGCTTTCGCGGCAGGCACAAATGCCTGCGGCGTCCTTGGGAGGGGATGCTGCTTCAGGGAGGAAAGACATGATCAACAAGACCTTCACGGCCGTTTCGGCCGCCGCTTTTGCTTTTGCAGGGGCAGCCTCGGCGCAGGAACTGCTCGAGATGACCTCGGGCTATTCCAAGAACCTGCCGATCCTCGGCACCGCGGCGGTCAATTTCGTCGACAAGATCAACAACATCTCGGAAAGCGTCGAGTTCGAGCATTTCGATCCGGGCGAGCTGGTGCCGTCGCTGGAGATGCTCGACGCGGTGTCGAACGGCTCTGTGGATGCGGCCTATTCGACCTCGGGCTACTGGCAGGGCAAGATGCCCGCCGCGGGCCTTTTCGCCGCCGTGCCTTTCGGCCCGGAGCCGGGCGAGATGCTGGCATGGATGCTCTATGACGACGGCATGACGCTGTTCCAGGAGATGTATGACACCAACGGCTACAACGTGCATGTGGTGCTCTGCGGCTCCTACGCGCCCGAAACCTCGGGCTGGTTCAAGGAAGAGATCACCTCGCTTGAGGATCTTAAGGGCCTGAACATGCGCTTCTTCGGCCTTGGCGCCGAGGTGATGCAGAAGATGGGCGTGTCGACCTCGCTGCTGGGCGCGGGCGACATCTTCCCGGCGCTGGAGCGCGGCGCGATCGACGCCACCGAGTTCTCGATGCCGCTGGTGGACGCGAACCTCGGCTTCTACAACATCGCCAAGTTCAACTACTTCCCCGGCTGGCACCAGCCCGCCACCATGTTCGAACTGCTGATCAACAAGGATCGCTGGGAAGATCTGGACGAGAAGAGCCAGAAACAGATCGAGATCGCCTGCATGGCCAACCTCACCGACAACTTCGCCGAAGGCGAGGCCAAGAACTTCCCGGCCATGGTCGAGAACGTCGAAGAGCATGGCGTGACGATCAAGAACTGGACGCCCGAGCAGCTGAAGGAATTCGAAGCGGCGTGGCTTGAGGTGGTGGAAGAACTGAAGGCCGAGGACGAGATGTTCGCCAAGACCTGGGCCGACCTCAGCGAGTTCCGCGAGGGCTACTCCACCTGGTACAACAACATCTACCTGCCGCGTCCCTGGAAATAACAGCGAGCGGCTGAGCGCCGGGCCTTCGGGTCCGGCCCTTCCCGGCGCGCCCCGGTCTCACGCTGGCGCGCCGTTTTCGCGTCGAGGCGCCCGCGTGGGCGCGGCGCGCATCCCCGACCAAGGCAGGCAAAGCAAAGGACAAGGCCCGTGGAGGATTTCAAGGTCGCCATCTCCGACCCCGGAGAGATCGGACGCAAGGACCAGAACCGGGGCGACAGGCTCATCGTGCATCTGTCCAACATCGTCGCCTGGCTGTTTCCCATCCTGATGATCGCCATCTGCGCGCAGGTTCTGCTGCGCGGCGCGGGGCACAACCAAGCCTGGCTCGATGACCTGCAGTGGTGGCTCTACGGCGTCGCCGTGCTGATCGGCATCGCCTATGCGGTGACCACCGGCAGCCACGTGCGGGTCGACATCTTCTACGACAATTTCGCCAAGCGGAAACGGCTGATCATCGACATCATCGCGCTGGTCTGGCTGTTCTTCCCCTTCGTGCTGCTGTGCTGGGACGTGACGCTGGATTATGCGCTGACCTCCATCGCCTCGGACGAAGGCTCGTCGAGCCCCAACGGGCTGCACAACCTGTGGATCCTCAAGACGCTGATGAACCTCAGCTTCATCGTGATCATGGTGGCGATCTGGTCGGCCTATGTGCGCCACCTGTCGCAGCTGACGCGGCCAGCGCTGTGGAAGCAGCTGCTCTTTGCCCTGCCCTCCACCATCTTCGGTGTTCAGCTGATCATCTGGTACGCCTGCGTCGGCTGGCTGATGGCCACCGACCCCGAGATCGACAGCATGCGCAAGGCGACGCGCGCGCCGATCTTCGACGACCTCGCCTTCGGGCCGTGGGAAATGAAAAAGACCATCGCTCTGGCGCTTGTCGCCTCGGTGGTCGTGATTGTTGTGGCGCGTCTCTTCGCGCGTAAGGAGCGCTGAGATGCTGCACTTCCTCGGCCAATTCCTGACGCTGAACGAGATCGCCGTCGCGGCGATGTTCCTGACCTTCATCTACATGCTGTTCCGCGGCATCCCCGTGGCCATGGCGCTGGTGGGCGTGAGCCTGATCTTCGTCATCCTGTCGCAGATCCTGCTCGACCCGTTCCGCGCCGACTTCAAGGACGTGATCGAGTTCGACCGCATTGGGCTGGAATACAACCGCCTGCTGGCGCTTTCGGGCCGCCTCTTCGGTAATATCGTCAACAACCCGGTGCTCGTGGCGCTGCCGATGTTCATCTACATGGGGCTGATGCTCGACCAGTCGGGCGTGGCGCAGCGGATGATGCACGCCATGCAGAAGCTCTTTGGCTCGCTGCGTGGGGGCCTGTCGCTGACCGTGCTGCTGATCGGCATCATCCTCGCGGCCTCCACCGGCGTGATCGGTGCCTCGGTGACGCTGCTGGGGGTGATGGCGCTGCCCGCGATGATGGCGCAGAATTACTCGAAACCCATCGCCACCGGCACCATCGCCTCGGCGGGGACGCTGGGCATCCTGATCCCGCCGTCGATCATGCTGGTGATCATGTCGGACCAGCTGGCGATCTCGCTCGGGGATCTCTTCATGGGGGCGCTCTTTCCGGGGCTGATCCTTGGGGCGCTCTATATCGTCTTCATCGTGGTCTACGGCTTCCTCTCGCCCGACAGCATGCCCGCGCCGGAGAAATCCGAGCACGTGGGCTGGCACGAGGTGAAGGAAGTGCTGCTGGCCGTGGTGCCGCCGATGCTGCTGATCCTGCTGGTGCTGGGCTCGATCTTCGTGGGTGTCGCAACGCCAACCGAAGCCTCTGGCCTCGGCGCGCTCGGCGCGACCGTCCTTGCCCTGCTCAACCGCAAGCTCGACTGGAAAGTGTTCCGCGAGGTGGCGCGCTCGACGCTCAACACCGCCGGCTACATCACCGGCATCTTCCTTGCGGCGAACTTCTTTGCCTTCGTGCTGCGGCGCTACGGCGGGGATGAGATCGTGCAGCATCTGGTGCTCTCGGCCTTCGACAACCCGTATCTGACGATCGCCTTCATCCTGTTCATCGTCTTCTGCCTTGGCTTCCTGCTCGATTGGATCGAGATCACCATCATCATCATGCCGCTGATGCTGCCGATCATCCAAGGGCTCGATCTGGCGGTGCCGGGCTTTGATCAGGTGCGCGACCCGCAGGTGGTCTGGTTCGCCATCCTCGTGGCGGTGACCTTGCAGACCTCCTTCCTGACGCCACCCGTGGGCTTCGCGCTCTTCTATCTCAAGGGCGTCTGCCCGCCGGGGGTCACGCTGGCGCATATCTACAAGGGCATCATCCCCTTCGTGCTGCTGCAGCTTCTGGGCCTGTTCATCGTCTTCGAATTCCCGGCGCTGACCACATGGCTGCCCGCGATGGCCTACGGGGAATGACCCTGAGCTGAGACCGGACCCCGCCGCCCTTGCGCGGCGGGGTCTTCACGGGCATGTAGGCGCGGCACGAAGACCCCCGGGAGATCCCGCATGAGCCGCCTTGAAAAGCCCTTGTACAAAACCTGCATCGTCACCTCCGACTACCATGTGCCGGGCGAGACCTTCATCAACCGCCATATCGAGCACATCTTCGGCGGCGATACGGTGGTGCTCTGCGGCAGGTTCAACGGCAAGAACCCCTACGGCAAACCGCTGTTCGAGCGCCGCGCGAAGCTCTCGCTCTCCGACAAGGTGCTGGCACCGCTCGCCATGGGGTGGAATTCTCTGACCGAGGGCACGGGCCGCCTGCCCTTCGGCGAGAATAAATCCCGTCTCAAGCAATGGCTGCGTGATCAAGGTGTCGAGGTGATCCTCGCCGAGTTCGGCACGCAGGCGCTGGTGGTGGCCAAGCTCGCCAATGAGATGAACCTGCCGGTCTTCACCTATTTCCGCGGTACCGATGCCTCGCGCGCGCTGACCTCGGCGCAGCGGGTCAAGAGCTACCGCAAGATGATGCCGCGGCTCGACGGGGTGTTCTCGGTCTCGCAGTTCCTGCTCGACAATCTCGCCAAGCACGGCGTCACCCACCCCAATTCCCACGTGGTGCCCTCGGGCGTCGACGTGCGCCGTTTCGTCCCGGGCGAGAAAGTGCCGGGCAGTTGCCTCGCCGTGGGCCGGATGGTCGACAAGAAAGCGCCGCAGGTCACGCTGCGCGCCTTCGCCGCCGCCGCCAAGGGGCGCGAGGCGCATCTCACCTTCATCGGCGATGGCCCGCTGCTTGAGCCCTGCAAGGCCCTCGCCGCCGCGCTTGGCGTCGCAGAGCAAGTCACCTTCACCGGCGCGCTGCCGCACGACGAAGTCCGCAAGCAGTTGCTCACCACCGAGACCTTCCTGCAGCATTCGATCACCGACAAGAACGGCAACACCGAGGGGCTGCCCACCGCCATTCAAGAAGCGCTGGCCGCGGGCTGCATCACCGTCTCGACCCTGCATGCGGGGATCCCCGAGGCGGTGACCGAGGGCGAGACCGGCTTTCTGGTGCCCGAGTGGGACGAGACCGGGTTTGCCGGGGCGATCTCGAAAGTGCTCGACCTGCCCGACCGCGCCGCCATGTCCCGCGCCGCCCGCGCCACCGCCGAGGCGAAATTCGACAACGCCATCCTGCTGGGCAAGGTCGAAGACGAGATCCGCCGCATCGTCGCCCTGCGTGAAAGCGCGGCCTGAGCCTTTCATCTTTCCATAAATACTCATTCGCCGACCGGGCCCTTCCCAGGACTTCATAAAGGGGCGCTGCCCCCTCGGCGCTGCGCGCCTCACCCCCGGGATATTTGTGCCAAGAGGAAGCTGCCGTCGGTGTGCGGCTTGCATCGTCGGGCGATTCCAGCCATGTTCTGAACAAATGTTCATTTCCGGGGTTGGGAGGCCCCGGAGCCATTGGGAAAGGGAGGCCCCATGGAGTTTGCACCAAGCGAGGAGCAGCAGGCGATCTTCGACATGGCAAAGGCGTTCGGGCAGGAGCATATCGCACCCTTCGCCCGCGACTGGGAGGCCGAGGGCACCATCCCCCGCGATCTCTGGCCGAAGCTGGCGGAACTGGGGTTCGGCGGGCTTTATGTCTCGGAAGAGAGCGGCGGCTCGGGGCTGACACGGCTTGATGCCACGCTGGTCTTCGAGGCGCTCAGCATGGCCTGTCCTTCGGTGGCGGCCTTCCTGTCGATCCACAATATGTGCGCCAAGATGATCGACGCCTATGGCTCGGAGGAGATGAAGACAAGGGTGCTGCCCGGCGCGCTGAGCATGCAGACGGTGCTGTCCTACTGCCTCACCGAGCCGGGCTCGGGCTCGGATGCCGCCGCGCTGCGCACCAAGGCCGAGAAGAGCAACGACAGCTACCTGCTCACCGGCAGCAAAGCGTTCATCTCCGGCGGCGGATATTCCGACGCTTATGTCGTCATGTGCCGCACCGGCGCTGAGGGGCCCAAGGGCATCTCAGCGCTGCTGGTCGAGGATGGCACCGAAGGGCTGAGCTTTGGCGGGCTCGAGCAGAAGATGGGCTGGAAGAGCCAGCCGACGCGGCAGGTGCAGTTCGACGGTTGCGAGGTGCCGCTGGCCAATCTGCTGGGCGAGGAAGGCAAGGGCTTTCGCTACGCCATGGCCGGGCTCGACGGCGGGCGGCTCAATATCTCGGCCTGCTCGCTCGGGGCCGCTCAGGCGGCGCTGGATGCAACGCTGGATTACATGGCCGAACGCCGCGCCTTCGGTCAGAGCATCGACCAATTTCAGGCGCTGCAGTTCCGCCTTGCCGATATGGAAATCGAACTGCAGGCCGCCCGCGTCTTTCTGCGGCAGGCGGCGTGGAAGCTCGACACCGGCGCGCCCGATGCTACGAAGTTCTGCGCCATGGCCAAGAAGTTCGTCACCGAGGCGGGATCGAAAGTGGTCGACCAATGTCTGCAATTGCACGGTGGCTACGGCTATCTTGCGGACTACGGTATCGAGAAGCTGGTGCGCGATCTGCGCGTGCATCAGATCCTCGAAGGGACCAATGAAATCATGCGCATGATCACCGCGCGCAGCCTGATTGGAAGCCGATGACCGAGATGCCCACGCTTGAAGACCCGACGACAGAGGTCGAGACCCGCAAGAGCGGCCGTGCCGGCCATATCACCCTGACCCGCCCGAAGGCGCTGAATGCGCTGAGCTGGGAGATGTGCCTTGCGATCGAAAAGGCGCTCGATGCATGGGCGGATGATCCCGAGGTGGCGCTGATCATCCTCGACGCCGAGGGCGAGCGGGCCTTCTGCGCCGGGGGCGATATCGCCGAGATGTACCGCCGCGGCCTGAAGGGCGACGTGGATTTCGGCCGCCGCTTCTGGGCGGATGAGTACCGGATGAATGCCAAGCTCGCCGCCTACCCCAAGCCCATCGTCGCCTTCATGCATGGCTTCATCATGGGCGGCGGCGTTGGTCTTGGCGGGCATTGTTCGTACCGGATCGTCGGCGAGAGCGCGCAGGTGGCGATGCCCGAATGCGGCATCGGTTTTGTGCCCGACGTCGGCGGTTCCTACCTGCTGGCCCGCGCGCCGGGACGGCTCGGTGCGCATCTGGCGCTGACCGCCGCGCGCATGGGCCCCGGCGACGCGCTGCACGCGGGATTTGCCGATCACTTTGTGCCCGAGGAAGACTGGGCGTTGCTCAAGCAGCGCCTGCTCGACAGCGGCGAGGCCTCGGCGCTGGAAGAGGTGGCGCGCCCTGCCCCGGAGAGCCCCATGGCCGCGGCGCAAGCAGAGATCGACGCAGCCTATGCATCGGATAACCTGCCGAAAATTGCCGAGAGCCTAGAGGCCGAGAGCGCCGATTGGGCCGCGGCGGCGCTCAAGCAGATCCGCCGCAACTCGCCGCTGTCGATGGCGACCACGCTGGAGATGCTCGCCCGGCTCGGTCCGGCGCCAAGCGATATCGACGCCGCGCTGGCGCAGGAATTCCGCGTCGCCTACCGCATCATGCAGGAGGGCGATTTCCTCGAAGGGGTGCGTGCGCAGCTGATCGACAAGGACCGGAACCCGCATTGGGGCATGGCGCTGGATGCGGTGCCGCCAGAGCGCGTCGCCGCGCTGCTCGCCCCGCTGGGCGCGCAGGAACTGGTGCTCTGACGGGACGGTTGCAGCAAGGTTAAGGGGGAGGAGATAGAGATGAAGATCGGATTTATCGGGCTTGGCAATATGGGCGGGCCGATGGCCGCCAACCTTATCGCTGCGGGCCATGAGGTCACCGGGTTTGACGTGGCGGGCGTGCGCGTCGAGGGCGCTGCGCAGGCGGCCAGCGCGGCAGAGGCGGCCACGGGCGCAGAGGTGGTGATCACTATGCTGCCCAATGGCGCGATCCTGCGCAGCGTGGCCGAAGAGATCATCCCGGCGATGACGCCGGGCGCGGTACTGCTCGATTGCTCCACCGTCGATGTGGAAAGCGCGCGGGTGGTGGCCGAGGCGGCGCAGGCCGCAGGTCTGGGCGCGCTGGATGCGCCCGTGTCGGGCGGCATCGGCGGCGCGGCGGGCGGCACGCTCACCTTCATGGTCGGCGGCGGCGCAGAGGCTTTTGCCATCGCCGGGCCGCTCTTTGACATCATGGGGCAGAAAGCGGTGCACTGCGGGCCATCGGGCAATGGGCAGGCGGCGAAGATCTGCAACAATATGATCCTTGGCGTCACCATGATCGCCACCTGCGAGGCTTTTGCACTGGCCGACAAGCTGGGGCTCTCGCGCGAGGCGATGTTCGATGTGGTTTCCACCTCTTCGGGCTACAGCTGGTCGATGAACGCCTATTGCCCGGCACCCGGCGTCGGGCCGCAGTCGCCCGCCGACAATGGCTATAAGCCAGGCTTCGCGGCCGAGTTGATGCTCAAAGATCTGGGGTTGTCGCAGCAGGCCGCCGAGGCGGCGGATGCCGACACGCCGATGGGCGCGCGGGCGTTGGAGCTGTACCGGAGTTTTGTTGAAGAGGAAGACGGTCGGGGCCGGGATTTTTCCGCCATGTTGCCGCGGTTCGAAGGGCGTGGGCGCGGCTGATCTTTTGCGGCATGAGGGGGCGATGCCCCCTCGGCCTTCGGCCTCACCCCCGGCGTATTTTTAAAGAGAAGAAGCCGCGGGAGCACTTGCCTGTGCCGCAGAGCTGGGCATTTCGGAATTTTCCGAAATAGGCGGTTAGGGCGCCGCTGTGCCTCGCCAATCGCCCGCGCGGCTGTTAAGAGGCCGCAAAGGATGGATGACCGATGACCACGCTTGATATTTTCTCCGACCCGATCTGCCCTTGGTGCTACATCGGTAAAGGCCTTCTGGATCGTGCGCTTGCGGCGCATCACGACCACCCGTTCACCATCCGCTGGCGCCCCTTCATGCTCAATCCCGAGATGCCCGCGGGCGGCATGGACCGCCGCGCCTACCTCGAGGGGAAATTCGGCGGCAAGGAGGGCGCGGTCGAGGCTTATCTGCCGGTAGCCGAGAGGGCCACGGAGGCCGGGCTGGAGATCAATCTCGACAAGATCGCCACCACGCCCTCGACGCTGGATGCGCATCGGCTGATCCATTGGGCCGGGATCGAAGGCGTGCAGACCGCCGTGGTCTCCTCGCTCTTCCGTGCCTATTTCGTCGATGGCCGAAATATCGGGGATGCCGAAGTGCTGGGCGATATCGCTGACAGCTGCGGCATGGATGCCGCCGTGGTGCTGCGGCTGCTGGACTCGGAGGCGGATCGTAAAGAGATCGCCGAGATGGACCAGGCCGCACGCGGCATGGGCGTGCAGGCGGTGCCGACCTTTGTGGTGGCCGGGCAGCACGCGGTGCCGGGCGCGCAGGCGACCGAGCTTTGGGAGCGGGTGATCGAAGAGGTCAAGGCGCAGGCCTGAGGGGGCGTCTGTGCGTGAGGCGTGAGCGCTCTGTGCGCCAATGGAGCCCCGGCGGCCTTTCGTTACGTGACGTTTCGAGATAGCCCTGCGGCATCTCCCTACCCTGCCCCTCCCCCTGCGTTCATCGTGCCCGCGGGGTCTTCCCGCCGAGGCCGAAATGACCATGACTTCCTCCCAGACCCCGGATGCGGCCGCCGCGTCCAAGGGCCCGAGCCGTTTCGAACTGATCGCGCTGCTGGCGTCGATGTTCGCGACGATCGCGTTTTCCATCGACGCCATGCTGCCCGCGCTGCCGCAAATCGGGCAGGAGCTGACGCCGGATGACATCAACCGCGCGCAACTGGTGGTCACCAGCTTCGTGCTCGGGATGGGTGTTGGCACGCTGTTCACCGGGCCACTGTCGGACACCTTTGGGCGCAAGCCGGTGATCCTTGGCGGGATCGCCGTCTATATCTGCGCCGCTCTGTTGGCGGCGAATGCCGAAACGCTGGAATGGGTGCTGGCCGCGCGTATGCTGCAGGGGCTCGGCGCTGCCGGGCCGCGGGTGGTGGCGCTGGCCATTGTACGCGACGTTTACGCCGGGCGCGGCATGGCGCAGATCATGTCCTTTGTGATGATGGTCTTCACCCTGTTCCCGGCGCTGGCACCGAGCATCGGCACGCTGATCATCGGGCTTTCGGGCTGGCGCGGCGTGTTTCTGGCCTTCGTCGGGTTTGCCTCGGTGATCGCGATCTGGCTGAGCATCCGCCTGCCGGAAACCCTGCCGCGCGAGCGCCGGCGTCCGTTCCGCGCGGGTCCGCTGTGGGCGGCGGTGAAGGAGCTCTTGGCACATCCCGTTGTCCGCGTCTCGATCGGCGTGCAGGCGCTGTGTCAGGCCACGATGTTCTCGATGATCTCGTCGGTGCAGCAGATCTATGACGTGAGCTTCGATCAGGGAACCTATTTTCCGATCTGGTTCGGGGCTGCGGCGGTTTTTGCCGCCTCTGCGAGCTTTGTGAACGCGCGGCTCGTGGGCCGACTTGGCATGCGGCGGATCGTGACCGCGGTGCTAGCGGCGCAGATCCTCTTTTCGGGCATCGCCATCGTGGCGTTTTCCAGCGGGATTTCCGGAACCGCAGGCTTTGCCGTCTTCTACCTGTGGCAGATCACCGTGTTCTTTCAGATGGGGATGACCATGGGCAATGTGAACGCCATTGCCATGGAGCCGGTGGGGCATATCGCCGGGATGGCCTCTTCGCTGATTGGTGCGATTTCCACCGTGCTGGCGGTGCTGATGGCGGTGCCGGTCGGGCTGATGTTTGACGGCACGCCGCTGCCGCTCGCCTGTGGTGTCTTTGCCGAGGTGATCGTCGCGACGCTTCTCATGCTCAAGTTGAAGAAGCTCGAGGCGGCGGGGTAAAAGCAACCTCCGCTCCTGTTCGGGTGTTGCCCAGCTGGAAGATCGCCATCTCCTGCGTAAGGTCGCGCGCGTGGCCCCGCAGCCGGAGCCCCATGGCGGCCATTTCCTCGCTCAGCGCCGCGCTCTCCTGAGTCTGGCTGTCGAGCCGCGAGACGGCATCGGAGAGCGTGGAAAGCCGTTCGGATTGGCCGCGCGCATCGTCGCGTATCTCGGCGATCATATTGCTGACGGTGCTCACCGCGTCGACGATGCTGGAGAGCCTGCCCCCCGCCTCATTGACCAGCTTGGCGCCTTCCGAGACTTGATCCTCGCTGTCGAGGATCAGTTTCTTTACCCCGGCGGCGGCTTCGGAGGTGCGCTGCGCAAGTTGCCGCACCTCGGAGGCGACCACGGCAAAGCCCTTGCCACTTTCACCTGCGCGGGCGGCCTCGACCCCGGCATTGAGGGCAAGAAGGTTGGTCTGGAAGGAAATATCATCGATCAGGTCGATGATCTTGCCGACCTCTGAC
This sequence comes from Salipiger sp. CCB-MM3, assembly GCF_001687105.1. Classification (NCBI taxonomy): domain Bacteria; kingdom Pseudomonadati; phylum Pseudomonadota; class Alphaproteobacteria; order Rhodobacterales; family Roseobacteraceae; genus Salipiger; species Salipiger sp. CCB-MM3. The sequence continues at coordinate 167,849 of NZ_CP014595.1, read as the reverse complement.
GAGCTTTCTTCGATCAGTTGCATCGCCTCCATAGCACGATGGGTGACCGTGCCGCCTTCTTCGGCGCTGGTGCGCGCGAGCCGGGCCTGATCGGCAAGCTCCCCGGCGCGCTGCGCGGTGCCGCGCAAGGCCGATGTGACCTCGGCCATGCCGCTTGCCGCGCCGCTGAGTTCCTGCGCTTGCCGCTCGCTGCGGGTCGAGAGATCGCCGGTCACTTGCTCCAGCGCCGCAGCCTCTTCGTCGACACCATCGGCGGTGCGGCGCGAACTGCCCAAAGCACCCTGCAACTGGCCGAGCGCGCGGTTGAAATCGCGCCGGAGATCTTCGAAGGCACCGTCCATTGGCGTCTCGACCGCGCAATCGAGGTTGCGCTCGGCGAGGTCGTGCAGATGCCGCGAGAATTGTGCGGCCATGTCTTGGGTCTGCCGCGCCGCCTGCTCGGCGTGCTGCTTGGCCTCAGCCGCCCGGTGACTTTCGTCGGCGAGCCGCTCGGCGCTTTCCGCAAGATGGCGCTGCGCGGCGTTGCGCTGCATGATCGCCATGGTGAGGATCAACCCCTCCATGATGACGATGCCGCCGTGCAGAAGCACGCGCATCAGATTTTCCACCAGATCGGTCGAGGGAAAGACCAGCGCGGGCATGATGAACACCAAAGCGAGGTGCTGAACCGCGACGAGCGCGCAGCCGAACATCAGCACGCTCACCCGTCCGAGGATCGAGATCCCGGCCAGCATCACGAAATACAGCATATGGGTATCAAGCTGCCACGGGTGCAGGCGGTAGGCCGCCGTGAGTTCGACGACTTCGGCGATGACCACGGCGGCGAGCACATAGTCGGTCAACCGGCTGCGCAGGCGCGTCGCGGCACCGGCGACCAGCAAGAGCGTGACCGAGATCAGCGTGCCGGTCATGCCGGGACGCCCAAGGTAGAGGTCGCTGGCCATATGCACCGGCAGCAGCATGATGCCCAGGAGCAAGAGCAGCGTCTGTGCCGACATGGCCTGCACGCGCGCCTGCAGGGCGCGAAGGCCGAGGATATCTGATACCCCGCTCATGGCTTTGCCCCGCAGTAGGCCGCCAGCGCCGATGCATCGCGCACGCCCCATGCGCCGAGCGCGCGCAACCGGGCCACCGGGACCGCGCCGTCGAAACGCGCCAAGGCCCCAAACGGCGCGCTTACCGGGCCGATCATCCGCCCGCCAGCGCCATGGATCAGAGCCGCGGGCCCCGGTCCCCATGGCGGCGCGATGACCAGCACGGGGCCGGGCGCAGCCCCATTCGCCGGAGAGTCCCCAAACAGCATCACGCCCCCTGCCGCGAGGGAGACGCTCAGAACAAATCCCAAAAGCAGCACGGTCATGAAATCCTCAATCTTCTGATCCATGACGCCTGCATAAGTGGCGAAGGTTTTCCATTTCGCTAATTCCGCCGCGCTCATCATGGAAAAATGACGACGTTACGGTATACGACTGCATACCATCCTTCCCTCCCGTGGGGAAACGCGTTACATGCCACTCAGCCGACTCAGCCATCGAAAGGGACACCCATGTCGAAGATCAAGGTCGAGAACCCCATCGTCGAAATGGACGGGGACGAGATGACCCGGATCATCTGGGACTTCATCAAGAAGAAACTGATCCTGCCCTATCTGGACGTCGATCTGCTCTATTACGACCTCGGGATCGAAGAGCGTGACCGCACCGAGGACCAGATCACCATCGACGCGGCGGAAAAGACCAAAGAGATCGGTGTCGCGGTGAAATGCGCCACGATCACCCCCGATGAGGCACGGGTCGAGGAATTCGGCCTCAAGAAGATGTGGCGCTCGCCCAACGGCACGATCCGCAACATCCTTGGCGGCGTGGTCTTCCGCCAGCCGATCATCTGCCGCAACGTGCCGCGTCTGGTGCCCGGCTGGACCCGGCCCATCGTCATCGGCCGCCACGCCTTCGGCGATCAGTACAAAGCCACCGATTTCCACTTCCCCGGCGCTGGCACGCTGACGATGAAATTCGTCGGCGAGGACGGCACGGTGATCGAGAAAGAGGTCTATCAGGCGCCCTCCGCCGGCGTCTATCAGGCGATGTACAACCTCGACAGCTCGATCATCGACTTCGCCCGCGCCTCGTTCAACTACGGGTTGATGATGGGCTGGCCGGTGTATCTGTCGACCAAGAACACCATCCTCAAGGCCTATGACGGGCGCTTCAAGGACCTGTTCCAGAAGGTCTTTGAGGAAGAGTTCGAAGCCGAGTTCAAGAAGAAGAAGATCTGGTACGAACACCGGCTGATCGACGACATGGTGGCCTGCGCCATGAAGTGGAACGGCGGCTTCGTCTGGGCCTGCAAGAACTACGATGGCGACGTACAGTCGGACACCGTGGCACAGGGCTTCGGTTCGCTCGGCCTGATGACCTCGCAGCTGATGACCCCCGATGGCAAGATCGTCGAGGCCGAAGCGGCCCACGGCACGGTCACCCGCCACTTCCGCCAGCATCAGGCGGGTCAGGCGACCTCGACCAACTCCATCGCCTCCATCTTTGCATGGACCGGCGGCCTCAAGCACCGCGCCAAGCTCGACGCCAACGCGCAGCTTATGAGTTTCGCCGAGACGCTCGAGAAGGTGGTGGTGCAGACGGTGGAATCGGGCTGGATGACGAAAGACCTCGCGCTGCTGGTCGGGCCGGACCAGAAGTGGCTCACCACCATGGGCTTCCTCGAGAAGGTGGACGAGAACCTCAACAAGGCGCTCGGCGCGGCCTGACGCCAAGCCCCTGAAAACGCGGCCGGTCCCATGGGGCCGGCCGTTTGCTTTACTGCCTCATTTCTGTGCGTCCCCCGCGCGCTGACGCCGCGCTGCAGCGAACACCCCTTGACCTTGCCGATAAAGGTCAGCATTTCTGCCCCATGCTCCTCCTCGAAAGCCCCCCTCCTGATCGTCATACGCTGTGGGAAGACGTCCACGGCATTCTCGTCGGCACAACTCTGGTTGCGCTCGGCATCCAGTTCCTGCGCGCCTCGGGCCTCTTCACCGGCCAGATCGCCGGGCTTGCCCTGGTTCTGGGCGAACCCACGGGGCTGCGCTTCGGCCTGCTCTTCTTCCTGCTCAATGCGCCCTTCTACATCCTCGCGGTAAAACAGCTGGGCTGGCGCTTCACGATCAAGAGCTTCATCTCGGTGGCGCTGATGTCGAGCATGGTGGACCTGCTGCCGCTGGCGATGGATATCGAGGTCTCGCCGCCGCTGGCCGCCGCGCTCTTTGGCGTCTGCGCCGGCATCGGCCTGCTGTCGCTGTTCCGCCATGGCGCCACGCTGGGCGGCGTCGGCATCGTCGCCCTTTGGCTGCAGGACACCCGCGGGATCAAGGCGGGATGGGTGCAACTGGGCTTTGACCTTCTGGTCTTCGCGCTGGCGGCGCTGCTGTTCGAGCCGATGCAGGTGCTCTGGTCGCTCGTGGGTGCGATCATCCTCAACGCGCTGATCTCGATCAACCACCGCCGCGACCGCTACATCGCCCGCTCCTGAGCGTTTCCGTCTGGCCTCCGCGCGCGCGTGATGGCACTCAGGGGACCAAAGAGCACCCCTGAGAGCCTCGCAATGCCCGCCCTTTCATTGTTCCGCAAATACGCCGGCCCGCCGCCTGCCCCGCAGCGCTCGGCCCGCGATCTCGCCCCCGCCGGAGGCTGCGCATGCCCGCGCTGATGCTGCAGGGCACCGGCTCGAACGTCGGCAAATCCATGCTGGTGGCGGGGCTTTGCCGGGCCGCGCGCCGCCGGGGATACAGCGTCGCGCCCTTCAAGCCGCAGAACATGTCGAACAACGCGGCGGTGACGGCGGATGGCGGCGAGATTGGCCGGGCGCAGGCGCTGCAGGCCCGCGCCTGCGGGCTCGAGCCGATCACCGACATGAACCCGGTGCTGCTGAAGCCCGAGAGTGACATCGGCGCGCAGGTGGTGCTGCAGGGCAAGCGCATCGCCACCACGCAGGCGCGCGATTACGCCGGGCTCCGCCCGCGGCTGATGGAGGCCGTGCTGGAGAGCTTCGAGCGGCTCCGCGCGGCGCATGATCTGGTGCTGGTCGAAGGCGCGGGCAGCCCAGCCGAAGTGAACCTGCGCCCGCGCGACATCGCCAATATGGGCTTTGCCCGCGCCGCGAATGTGCCCGTGGTGCTGGCCGGAGACATCGACCGCGGCGGCGTCATCGCGCAGATCGTCGGCACGCAGGCGGTCATGGATGCGGGCGATGCCGAGATGGTGAAAGGATTCCTGATCAACAAGTTCCGGGGCGATCCCACGCTCTTTGACGATGGCTACCAGATGATCGCCGAGCACACCGGCTGGCGCGGCTTCGGCGTGCTGCCGTGGTTCCGCGACGCGCATCTTCTGCCCGCCGAGGATGCGCTCGACCTGCCGCGCCGCTCCCGCGCGGATGGGCTCAAGGTGGTGTGCCTCGCGCTTTCACGCATCGCCAATTTCGACGATCTCGACCCGCTGGCGCAGGAGCCGGGCGTGGCGCTGTCGATGCTGGCCCCCGGCGAGGCGATTCCCGGCGATACCCATCTGGTGATCCTGCCCGGCAGCAAATCCACCCGCGGCGATCTCAACTTTCTGCGCGCGCAGGGTTGGGACGTCGACCTCGCCGCCCATGTGCGCCGCGGCGGCCATGTGCTCGGCATCTGCGGCGGCTACCAGATGCTGGGCCGCAGCATCTCGGACCCAGAGGGGATCGAAGGCCCGGCTGGCACGGACGCGGGCCTCGGGCTGCTGGATGTGGACACGGTGATGACCGCCGAGAAACGCCTGACCCGCGTGCGCGCCACCCATGCCGCCAGCGGTCTGCCGCTCGATGGCTATGAGATCCACATCGGCCAGACCGACGGCCCCGATTGCGCCCGGCCCTTCGCGATGGTCGACGGCGCGCCCGATGGGGCGATCTCATTGGGTGGGCGCATCACCGGCAGCTATCTGCACGGGCTGTTTGCCGATGATGCCTTCCGCGCGCGCTGGCTCGACGGGCTGGGCGTGGCGCGCAGCGATCTGCGCTACGAGGCCAAGGTCGACAGCGTGCTCGATGCGCTGGCCGACCATATGGAGCAGCATCTGGACGTGGCGGGCCTGCTGGCTCTCGCGCGCTAAAGCACGTCACAAAAAACGCCCCCCGGTCTCCCGGAGGGCGCCAATCTGGAGCCGCGTAAAGGGTCACGCCTGCGCGACGGCCCGTTTGGTCAGCACGCCGATGAGATGCGCGCGGTAGGCCGCCGAGCCATGCAGGTCGGTCATCAGCCCCTCCGCAGGCACCGACAGCCCGTCGAGCGCCGCGGCCGAGAAATCGCCTGACAGCGCGTCTTCGGCTTCGGTCCAGCGGAACACGCCCTCTTCCGACGCGCCGGTCACCGCGACGCGCACACCGTCGGCGAATTTCGCCACGAAGACCCCCACCAGCGCAAAGCGCGAGGCGGGCTGCTCGAACTTAATGTAGGCGGCCTTTTCCGGGATCGGGAATTTCACCGCGGTGATGATCTCGCCTTCGTCGAGCGCGGTGGTGAACATGCCCTGAAAATACTCGTCCGCCGCGATCTCGCGCGCGTTGGTCACGATCGTCGCGCCCGAGGCCAGCGCCGCCGCCGGATAGCAGGCCGCCGGATCATTGTTGGCAAGGCTGCCGCCCGCGGTGCCGCGGTTGCGCACCGCCGGATCGCCGATATTGCCCGCCAGCGCCGCCAGCGCCGGGTAGCTCGAGGCCGCCTCACGCGCCACGCTGGCATGGCTGGCGCCGCCGCCGACGGTCAGCACGCCGCCCTCGCTGGACACGCCCTTGATCTCTTCGATCCCCATAAGGCTCACCAGCACCGAGGGCATGGCAAGCCGCTGCTTGAGCGAGGGGATCAGCGTCTGCCCGCCCCCCAGCGCCTGCGCCTCATCCTCGCCGAGCGCGGCCAGCGCGTCATCCAGCGTGCCGGGTTTCACAACGTCGAAGCTGTACATCGTCATCCTCCTGCGAAAAGGGTGCGGGCCCTGCCGCTATCCCTTTCATCTTTCGCCAAATACTCACGTCCCCCGGCGCGAGATGCAAGCACCTGCGCCGGGAAATAGCGCTGAAATCCCCTAGCCCTGCATCGCCTGCCACACACGATGCGGCGAAACGGGCATGTCGATATGCGCCACGTCATGTCCCGCATGGTTGAGCGCATCCAGCACCGCGTTGACCACGGCGGGCGGCGAGCCGATGGCCCCGGCCTCGCCGCAGCCCTTCACCCCAAGCGGGTTGTGGGTGCAGGGCGTGGCGCAGCTGTGATCGACCATGTAGAACGGCACGTCCCCGGCGCGTGGCATGGCGTAATCCATGTAGCTGGCCGAAAGCAGCTGGCCGTCGGCGTCGTAGACGCAGCTTTCCAGCAGCGCCTGACCTATGCCCTGCGCCAGTCCGCCATGCACCTGCCCCTCGACGATCATCGGGTTCACCACATTGCCGAAATCATCGGCGGCGGCAAAGCGTTCGATGGTGACCTTGCCGGTCTCGGGGTCGACCTCCACCTCGCAGGCATAGGCCCCCGCGGGATAGGTGAAATTGGCCGGATCATAGAAGGCGGTCTCTTCCAGCCCCGGCTCGATCTCGGTGAGCGGGTAGTTGTGCGGCACATAGGCGGCAAGGGTCACATCGCCCCAAGCCACCGATTTGTCGGTGCCCGCCACGGTGAACTGCCCATCCTTCAGTTCGATGTCGCCCTCCGAAGCCTCCATCAGATGGGCCGCGATCTTCTTGGCCTTATTGATGATTTTCTCAGTGGCGCGGACCATGGCCGAGCCGCAGACCGCCAAGGAGCGCGAGCCATAGGTGCCCATGCCGAAGGGGATCTTCGAGGTGTCGCCGTGGACGATGTCGATCATGCTCTCGTCGATGCCCAGCATGTCGGCCACCACCTGCGGGAAGGCGGTCTCATGCCCCTGGCCGTGGCTGTGCGCGCCAACCATGACAGAGATCGAGCCGGTGGCATTCACCCGCACGGTCGCCGCATCGTAGAGCCCCGCCCTTGCGCCGAGCTGCCCGACAAGGTTTGACGGCGCGATGCCGCAAGCCTCGATGTAGCAATTAACCCCAAGCCCGCGCAGCTTGCCCTTCGCCTCGCTCTCGGCGCGGCGAGCGGCAAAGCCGGGGATGTCGATCATCGCTTCGAGCTTGTCCATGGTCGCCACATAGTCGCCGGTGTCATATTCCACCGCCACCGGGGTCGCATAGGGGAAGCTCTCGATGAAGTTCTGACGGCGCAGCTTGATCGGGTCCACGCCCAGCTCCCGCGCCGCCTTGTCGACAAGCCGCTCAAGCTGGAAGGTCGCCTCGGGGCGGCCCGCGCCGCGGTAGGCATCGACGGGCACGGTGTTGGTGAAGACCGCCTTGACGTTCACCTGGATTGCCGGGGTTTTGTAATTGCCGGCCATCAGCGTGCCGTGCAGCCATGTTGGCACCGAGCTGGAGAAGGTCGACAGATACGCCCCCATATTGGCCAGCGTGTCGGTGCGCAGCCCGATGAAGTTATTGTCCGCATCCAGCGCCAGTTCGATCTTGGTCACGTGATCGCGGCCATGGGCATCGGACATGAAGGCCTCGGAGCGGGTCGAGGTCCATTTGACGGGCCGGTTGATCTGCCGCGAGGCGAAGGTGACGAAGGCCTCCTCGGCGTAGTGGAAGATCTTCGTGCCAAAGCCGCCGCCGACATCAGGCGCGACCACGCGCAGCTTGTGCTCGGGAATGCCCAGCACAAAGGCCCCCATCAGCAGCCGGATCACATGCGGGTTCTGCGAGGTGGTGTAGAGCGTGCTTTCGTCATTGGCGCGGTTGTACTCGCCAAGTGCCACGCGCGGCTCCATCGGGTTGGCCACCAGCCGGTTGTTGACCAGTTCCAGCGTGGTGACATGGGCGGCCTCCGCAAAGGCCTTGTCCACCGCCTCCTGATCCGAGCCGAACTGCCAATCATAACACAGGTTGTCCGACAGATCGTCGTGCACCAGGGCCGCACCGCTCTCCAGCGCCGCCTTCATGTCGACCACCGCCGGAAGATCTTCGATCTCCACCTCTATGGCCTCGGCGGCATCGCGCGCCTGATCAAGCGTGTCGGCAATCACCGCGCAGATCGGATCGCCCACATGGCGGACCTTACCCTGCGCCAGAACCGGATGCGCCGGTTCCTTCATCGGCTCGCCGTGCTTGTCGGTGACCTGCCAGCCGCAGGGCAGCCCGCCGATGCCTTCGAAATCCTTGCCGGTGAAGATGCGCACCACGCCGGGCATCGCCTCAGCGGCGCTGGTGTCGATCGAGGTGATCTTGCCATGCGCCACATCCGAGCGCAGGAAATGGCAGTAGGCCTGCCCGTAGGTGTTGATGTCGTCGGTGTACTGACCGGCGCCGGTCAGAAAGCGCACGTCCTCGCGCCGCTTCTGCGCCGCGCCGATTCCATGATCCTTCGGCATGGGGTCTCCTCCCTGATATGCCGGCGGGCCTGCCCGCCTCGAACTCTCCACCCGGCGCGCTTTGCGACCGCCGGTCCTCCCGTCACCGATGGCGGTCTCCCCTCCGCCTTCGGTCCGTCAAAAGCGCCGCTCAGCGCCTTTCATCTTTCCCAAAATACTCGCAGCCAGACGCCTCCACACGCCCCGCCGCTCTCACTTGGCCCGCATCACTCCGCCGCGATGCTGCTCACGTCCTGACCGCTGGCGGCCATGATCGCCTTGACGATGTTATGATAGCCGGTGCAGCGGCAGATATTGCCCTCTAGGTAATGCCGGATCTCGGCCTCGGAGGGTTTGGGATTCTCCTGCAGCAGCGAGGCGGCGGCCATCACCATGCCCGGCGTGCAGAAACCGCACTGCAGGCCGTGGTGGTCCTGAAACGCCTGCTGGATCACGTTGAGCGAGCCGTCGGCATTGGCTTGCCCTTCGATCGTGCCGACCTCGGCGCCGTCGCATTCGGCGGCAAAGATGGTGCAGCCCTTCACGTTCTCGCCGTTGACGTGGATCGTGCAGGCGCCGCATTGCGAGGTGTCGCAGCCCACATGGGTGCCCGTCAGATGCAGCTCGTCGCGCAGAAACTCGGTCATGAGCATATTGCCCCGGACCTCCTTGCTGACCGATTTGCCGTTCACCGTCATCGTTACCTTGGTCATACGTTCCCTCCCTGGGATGACTGTTCGGTTTTGGCTTGGTGTTACTCTGGCACGGGGATCAGCCCGAGACCATCCGCTTGAACCAGCCTTTTTTCTTACCCTCTTCGGCGGCTTCGCCTTCGGCCTCGGGCGCCGCATCGGCGTCTGCCGGGCCTTCGACCGCATCCTGCAGATTGGTGAAGAACTGGTCGGCCATCTTCTTGGCGAAACCGTCGATGATCCGGCTGCCGAGCTGCGCCAGCTTGCCGCCGACCTTGGCGTCCACCGCATAGGTCAGCTCGGTGCCCTCTTCGACCTCTTTGAAGCTGACATCGGCGCCGCCTTTGGCAAAGCCCGCCGCGCCGCCCTTGCCCTCGCCCGAGAGCGTCAGGCTTTCGGGCTCATTCATGTTCGACAGGGTCACCGTGCCCTTGAAGGTCGCCTTCACCGGGCCGACCTTTTGCACCACCGTGGCCTGATAGCCCTCTTCGGGCGTGCCGGTCAGTTCGGTGCAGCCCGGCACGCAGGCCTTCAGCACCTCGGGGCTCAGGATCGCCGCCCAGACCACCTCTCGCGGGGCCTTGATCACGCGGGAATCGCTCATCTCCATGGCTCAAATCCTTCTTCGAGTGCGCCCAGCCTATCAGGCCATGATCGGGCGCATATTAGACCAATGGCTTATGCGCCGCACCGCGCGCGGTCAGCAGAGCCTTCAGGGGCAGAGGATTGCGCCGATGGCGGCGCTTCGCAACCCCTCCTGCGCGCGGGGCCTTGGCGTAACCCATGCGGCAGCGCAGAAAATCCGCGCCGCGGGCCCCCGCAGGGCGGTTGCGGGAAACCGCCGTTGACCAAAGGGCAAAGGCACCCGACAACAGAGCCATGAGCCAGACATTTGACCGCACCGCCCTTTACACCCTCGCCCGCAGCCTGCTGGAACAGGGCGGCCTGCCCGCCGACAAGGCCGCCACCGTGGCCGAGCTCTTGATCCAGACCGATGAGATCGGGGTCACCACCCATGGCATTTCGATGGTGTCCTACTACCTGCCCGAGCTTGCCAAGGATCTGATGACCAAGGAAGGCAGCCATGCGGTGCTGGCCGACAATAAGGTCACGCTGCTTTGGGATGGCAATTACCTGCCGGGCCACTGGGTGATGCGCCACGCGCTCGAGACCTGCATGACGCGCGCCGCCGAGTATGGCATGGCCGCCATGGCGATCCGCCGCAGCCATCACATCGGCTGTCTGTCGGCCCTGACCCGGATCGCCGCCGAGCAGGGCTATGTGTGCTACATTGCCACCTCCGATCCCTCGGGCGAATGGGTGGCGCCCTACGGCGGTTGCGAGCCGCTGCTCACCCCGAATCCATGGGCAGTGGGCTATCCCGGCCGCGATCATCCGGTGCTGATCGACACCTGCGCCTCGATCACCACGCTGTCGAAGGTGCGCGAGCACATCAACTCTGGCACCGAGTTTGCGCATCCGTGGATGCTGGACGGCGCCGGCCATGCCACCACCGATCCCACGGTGATCAACCAGAGCCCCAAGGGCTCGATCCTGCCGGTGGGCGGGGCGGATCATGGCCACAAGGGGTTTGCCATGGGGCTGATGGTCGAGATGCTGACGCAGGCGCTCGCTGGCCATGGCCGGGTCGAGGCGCCGACGCGCTGGGGCGCGAATGTCTTTTTGCAGGTGATCGACCCCGAGGCCTTCGGCGGGCGCGAGGCTTTCGTGTCGCAGGTCGAGCACCTCAATGAGGCCTGCCGCAACAGCCGCCCGATCGACCCCGCGCGCCCGGTGCGCATCCCCGGCGACCGCGCTGCCAGCGCCGCCGCACGCGCCCGCACAGAGGGCGTCACCCTGCCTGGCGAAGTGCTCACGCGGATCCGCGCCTGCGCCACCGAGGCCGGGCTCGCCTTTCCCGAAGCGCTCTGAGGCCGCGCGGAGGCCTAGCGGCGCGGCGGAATGGCATAGGTCAGCGAGGCATGGGCGACCGCCTCGCGTGAGCCTTCGCTGTAGAGCAGCACATCGGTCACGCTCAGGCTGCGCCCGAGCTTCAGCAGCCGCGCCTCGGCCAGCAGATCGCAGCCGGAGGCAGGCTTGCGCATGAAGTCGATCGAGCAATGGGTGGTGACGGTCAGCGCCTGCCGCCCAATGCGTGCCAGCGTTGCCACATAGGCCGCCACATCCGCCAGCGCGAACATCGACGGGCCAGAGACGGTGCCGCCCGGGCGCAGATGCTGATCACCGGTGATCAGCCGCATCACCAGCAGGTCCTCATCCATCCGTTCGATGCCGAACATCCCCTCGACCTGCGGAAAAACCTCCGACAGATAGCCCTTCATCTCCGGTATGGTGAACTGCAGCGTCATGCGACCTCCCGCCTCTTTCGCCCCTCATCTCCGCTGGCTAGGCTGCCCGCGAGGATGGAGGAGGACAAGATGGCAATTCTCGAACGTCACGACACCGGGCCGGTGGCGCATCTGCGGCTGAACGCGCCCGAGCGGCTGAACCCGCTGTCGGATGCCATGCTGGCCGCGCTGCAGGACCAGATCGATGCGCTGGCGCACGACAGAGCGATCCGCGCCGTGGTGATCTCGGGCGCGGGCAAGGTGTTCTGCGCCGGGCATGACTTGCGCGAGATGCAGGCCGGGCGGCAGGCCGAGGACAAGGGCGCGGGCTATTTCGCCGATCTCTTCGCCCGCTGCGCCAAGGTGATGACGGGCCTCACCCGCCTGCCCCAGCCGGTGATTGCGCAGGTCCATGGCATCGCCGCCGCCGCCGGTTGCCAGCTGGTGGCGAGTTGCGACATGGCGGTGGCGGCAGAGGACGCGCGCTTTGCGGTCAATGGCGTCAATATCGGTCTTTTCTGCTCGACGCCAATGGTGGCGCTGACCCGCAACCTGCCGCGCAAACAGGCCTTCGAGATGCTGACCACGGGCCGCTTCATCCATGCCGAAGAGGCGCAGGCCATGGGGCTGATCAACTGCGTGGTTCCCGCCGAGGACCTCGCTGGCGCGGCCCTAGACCTGGCTGAAACCGTGGCGTCGAAACTGCCCAGGGCGGTGAAGATCGGCAAACAGGCGTTCTACGCGCAGGCCGAGCTGCCGCTCGACGAGGCCTATGCGCTCGCCGGGCACGTGATGGTGGAAAACATGCTCGAGCGCGACACCAGCGAAGGCATGTCGGCCTTTCTGGACAAGCGAAAGCCCGACTGGAGCGCCTGAGCCGCTGGCGGAAACCCGCTGATATTTGCATATGTTACGGAACCGCTGCGGCGGGGGACTGCGTTCTCTGCGTATAACTCCGCACCACGTACAGGAGAGCATGATGTTGCGTACCCTCACTTTCGCGGCCCTGTCGGCCGCCGCTCTGGCCACCCCGATGGCCGCCACCGCCGCGCCCAAGGGCTGCCCGCCGGGCCTTGCCAAGAAGAACGCGGCCTGCATGCCGCCGGGCCAGTACAAAAAGCAGGCGCCGGTGCGTCACGAGCGCGACCGCGATCACTACGGCCACGACCGCTATGACGATCGCGACCACGACCGGGTGCGCGACCGCCGCTTCGACCGGGGTGACCGTATCGACCGCGATTACGTGGTGATCCGCGACCCGCGCCGCTACGATCTTGACCCGCGCCGCACCTATTACAACGTCGATGACTACATCTACCGCGTCGATCCCGACACCGGCGCCGTGCTCGACATCATCGGCGGTCTCGCGCAGCTGGCGCGCTAAAAAGCGTCGGGGGCGCTGCCCCCGGACCCCCGGGATATTTTGATCTAGACGAAAGAAGGACCAGCGCTGCCACAAGCGCCGGTCCTTCTTCTCTTGTCAAATACGCATGGCGCAACCTCGCGGCCGCGCTGCGCTGCTATTCCGCGGCGACCTTGCCGGTCCGCAGCATCGGCTTGAGGTACTGGCCGGTGTGCGAACGCCCGACCTCGGCCACATCCTCGGGGGTGCCGGTTGCGACGATCTCGCCACCCCCGTCGCCGCCCTCGGGGCCGATGTCGATGATGTGGTCGGCGGTCTTGATGACGTCGAGATTGTGCTCGATCACCACCACAGTATTGCCCTGCTCCACCAGCTCATGCAGCACTTCCAAAAGCTTGCGCACATCCTCAAAATGCAGGCCCGTGGTCGGCTCGTCGAGGATATAGAGCGTGCGCCCGGTCGAGCGTTTCGCCAGTTCCTTCGAGAGTTTCACCCGCTGCGCCTCGCCGCCCGAGAGCGTCGTCGCCTGCTGGCCGACCTTCACATAGCTGAGCCCGACGCGCATCAGCGCGTCCATCTTCTCGCGGATCGAGGGCACCGACTGGAAGAACTCCTGCGCCTCTTCCACAGTCATATCAAGCACATCCGCGATGCTCTTTCCCTTGAACTTGATCTCCAGAGTCTCGCGGTTGTAGCGCTGTCCCTTGCAGGTCTCGCATTCGACGTAGACGTCGGGCAGGAAGTGCATCTCGATCTTGATAACGCCATCGCCCTGACAGGCCTCGCAGCGGCCGCCCTTGACGTTGAAGCTGAACCGCCCCGGCTTGTAGCCGCGCGCCTTGGCCTCGGGGAGCCCGGCGAACCAGTCGCGGATCGGGGTGAAGGCGCCGGTGTAGGTGGCCGGGTTCGAGCGCGGCGTGCGCCCGATCGGGCGCTGGTCGATGTCGATGACCTTGTCGAGATACTCAAACCCCTTGATCGTCTCGCAGGGCGACGGGGTTTCGCGCGCGCCGTTGAGCCGCATGGCGGCGTTCTTGTAGAGCGTCTCGATGGTCAGCGTGGATTTGCCGCCGCCCGAGACCCCGGTGACGCAGACGAACTTGCCCAGCGGAAATTCCGCGTCGATGCCCTTGAGGTTGTTGCCGGTGGCTTTCACCACTTTCAGCATCTTGCCGTTGCCCTTGCGCCGCTCACTCGGCACGGCGATCTCGCGCGTGCCGGCGAGATACTGGCCGGTGAGGCTGGCGGGATCGTCGGCGATCATCGGCGGCGTGCCGTGGCTGACCACATTGCCGCCGTGCACCCCGGCGCCGGGGCCGATGTCGAAGACATAGTCGGCCTGCCGGATCATATCCTCGTCATGCTCGACCACGATCACCGTATTGCCCTGATCGCGCAGCGATTTCAGCGTGCCGATGAGCCGGTCATTGTCGCGCTGGTGCAACCCGATCGAGGGCTCATCGAGCACGTAGAGCACGCCCGTCAGCCCCGAGCCAATTTGGCTCGCCAGTCGGATACGCTGGCTCTCGCCGCCCGACAGGGTGCCCGCGGCGCGGGACATGGTCAGATAGTCGAGGCCGACGTTGTTGAGAAAGCCAAGCCGCTCTCGGATCTCCTTGAGGATGGCGCGGGCGATCTCGTTCTTCTGTCCCGAGAGCGCGGCGGGCACGGTCTCGATCCACTCATGTGCCTCGCGGATCGACTTCTCGACCACATGGCCGATGTGCAGCAGGTTGTCCTGCCCGGCTTTGGCGTCGCCAATCTTCACCGCCAGCGCCTCGGGGCGCAGACGGTAGCCGCCGCAGCTGCCGCAGGGCCGGTTGTTCTGATAACGCTCGAACTCTTCGCGCACCCAGGCGCTGTCGGTCTCGCGGTAGCGGCGCTGCATATTGGGGATCACGCCCTCGAAGGCGCGGGTCACCTGATAGACGCGCCCGCCCTCGTCGTAGCGGAAGGGGATCTCTTCCTTGCCCGAGCCGCGCAGGAAGACCTCCTGCACCTTCTTGGGCAGATCCTTCCAGCGGGCGTTCTTGTCGAACCCATAGTGCTTGGCGATCGACTCGATGGTCTGCAGGAAATAGGGCGACTTGCCCTTGCGCCACGGTGCGATGGCCCCGTCGGCGACCTTCAGCGTGATATCGGGCACCACGAGGTTTTCGTCGAAGAACAGCTCCACCCCAAGCCCGTCGCAATCGGGACAGGCGCCCACGGGGGCGTTGAAGGAAAACAGCCGCGGCTCGATCTCGGAGATGGTGAAGCCGCTGACCGGGCAAGAGAAATTCTCGGAGAAGGTGATCCGCTCAGCCTCGCCCTCGCCGTCGCGCGGCGCGGTTTCGAGCACGGCGATGCCGGAGGCCAGATCGAGCGCGGTGCGGAAACTGTCGGCAAGCCGCGTCTCCAGCCCCTCGCGCACGACGATGCGGTCGACCACCACGTCGATGTCGTGGCGGAATTTCTTGTCGAGGGTCGGCGGTTCGTCAAGCTCGTAGAACGCGCCATCCACCTTGACCCGCTGGAAGCCCTGCTTGCGCAGCTCGAGGAATTCCTTGCGGTACTCGCCCTTGCGGTCGCGGATGATCGGCGCCAGCAGGTAGCCGCGGGTGCCCTCCTCGAGCGCCATGACGCGGTCGACCATGTCCTGCACCTGCTGCGCCTCGATAGGCAGGCCGGTGGCGGGGCTGTAGGGCGTGCCGACGCGGGCAAACAGCAGGCGCAGATAGTCATAGATCTCGGTGACCGTGCCGACCGTCGAGCGCGGGTTCTTCGAGGTGGTTTTCTGTTCGATGGAGATCGCCGGCGAGAGGCCCGCGATATGATCAACATCGGGCTTTTCCATCATGTCGAGGAACTGCCGCGCGTAGGCCGAGAGGCTCTCGACATAGCGCCTCTGACCCTCGGCATAGATGGTGTCGAAGGCCAGCGAGGACTTGCCCGAGCCCGACAGCCCGGTGATCACCACCAGCTCGTCGCGGGGGATGTCCACGTCGATGTTCTTGAGGTTGTGCTCGCGCGCGCCGCGAACTTCGATCTGCTTGAGCTCTGGCATGAAGACCCTCGGGAAAGGAACGCCTCTACACATAGGGGAAACCAGCCGGATCGCAATGCTCAAAAGAGAACTTTTGCGGAACACTAGGGGCGTTCCGGCGCCATTTCAGTGTAAATCAGCCTAGGCCCGTGCAAAACAACTCTCTTCGAAGAGATTTGCAAAAGTCTTGAGAGGCTTTTGCCCTGCTCAGCGATAGAGCAGCGAGACGCCATCCGAGAAAAGATGCACCTTCGCAGGTTCCGCCGTGAGCGCCACATCGCTGCCGCGCAGCCCCTTGTGGATGCCCGGCAGTTTGGCGATCACCGCTTCCTTGGCGCCTTCAGAGGGCTCGAAATGCAGCAGCGTCACCTCGCCGAGCGCCTCGGTCAGCGCCACCCTGCCCCGGAAGATCGCCGCGCCTTCGGCAATGGTGAAATCCTCGGGTCGGATGCCGACGTTGACCTTGAGGCCCATGTCGGCGTCGGTGGTGGGTACGTCCGACAGCGCGGTGCCACCCGCCTGCAGCGCCACGGTGGTCCGCGGGCCGGTGCCGGTGACCTCGCCCGCCAGCATGTTCATCGCCGGAGAGCCGATGAACTGCGCCACGAACTCGCTGTTCGGCGTCTCGTACAGCTCCAGCGGCGAGCCGACCTGCGCCACGCCCTTATTGGCCAGCACCACGATGCGGTCGGCCAGCGTCATCGCCTCGACCTGATCGTGGGTGACATAGATCATCGTGCGGTCCGGCATCGCCTCTTTCAGCTGGGCGATCTCGATACGGGTGGCGACGCGCAGCGCCGCGTCGAGGTTCGACAGCGGCTCGTCGAAGAGATAGACCTTGGGGTCGCGCACGATGGCCCGGCCAATGGCGACACGCTGGCGCTGCCCGCCCGAGAGCGCCTTGGGCAGACGGTCGAGATAGGGCTCCAGCTGCAGCATCTTGGCGGCGCGCTCGACCGAGGCGGCGATCTCTTCCTTGCTCTTCTTGGCGATCTGCAGTGCGAAGGACATGTTGTCGCGCACGGTCATATGGGGATAGAGCGCGTAGCTCTGAAAGACCATGGCGATGCCGCGCTGTGCGGGCGGCACATCGTTGACCAACTGTCCGTCGATCTCCAGCGTGCCAGCGGTGATCCTTTCGAGCCCGGCGATCATCCGCAGCAGCGTGGACTTGCCGCAGCCCGACGGACCGACAAAGACGATCAACTCGCCCGCGGTGATGTCGAGATTGATGTCCTTCAGCACCTCGACGGTGCCGCCGTAGGTCTTGCCGACGCTGGCCAGTTTCAGATCCGCCATGGTCTCCCCCTTATCCTCGTTGCCTGCCCATCACCCTGCTGATCACATCCGCAGCGCCAGCGCGGGCTGCCACGGCCCGAGATGGAACTTGCCGTCGGGCGCCGTGCCGGTGGAGCCCAGTTCGACCCCCACCTGCTGCCACTTGCCCGCGGGCGCGTCGATCGCCGCCGGGTCACGGCCGATGTTGAAGGCGCAGAACAGCTCTTCTTCATCGTTGATGCGGTGGAAGCTGAGCACGCTGCCCTGCGCCTTAACATCGGTGATCTCGCCCTTGCGCAGCGCCGAATGGGCGTGGCGGAAGGCGATGGCGCGGCGGTAGTGATGCAGGATCGCCGCCGGGTCCTTCTCCTGATCCTCGACGGTCATGCGCAGATGCTCGTGGCTCACCGGCAGCCACGGCTGGCCCTCGGTGAAGCCGCCGTGATGAGCGTGCGGCTCCCAGACCATCGGCGTGCGGCAACCATCGCGGCCCTTGAAGGCGGGCCAGAAGCGGATGCCATAGGGATCCTGCAAATCCTCAAAGGCCAGCACCGCCTCGGGCAGCGCCAGTTCCTCGCCCTGATAGATGCAGGCCGACCCGCGCAGGCACATCATCAGCGTGGTGTAGGCCCGCGCGCCACCGTCGCCGATGCCCCAGCGCGTCACATGGCGCACGACGTCATGGTTCGAGAAGGCCCAGCAGGCCCAGCCGTCGCTGGCGACCTCATGCACCTTGTCCATCACGTCCTTGACGTAGGCGGCCGAGGGCGGCTTGTCGGAAAGCAACTCGAAGGCATAGGACATCTGCAGATGCTCATTGCCCGAGGTGTATTCGCCCAGCACTTCCAGACCGCGCAGATCCTCGCCGATCTCGCCCACGGCGGCGGCGTTGTAGCGGTCCATCAGCTTGCGCAGCTTGGCGAGAAACTCGAGGTTCTCGGGCTGGGTCTTGTCGTAAAGATGTTCCTGCCATGTGTAGGGGTTCACCGCCGGCGCGGTGATCGGGTTGCGCCGCTCGGGGGCCAGCGCGGGGTTGTCGCGCAGCTCCTTGTCGTGGGTGTAGAAATTCACCGTATCGAGGCGGAAGCCGTTGACCCCCCGGTCGAGCCAGAACTGCGCGGTTTCAAGCAGCGTCTGCTGCACCTCGGGCTCGTGGAAGTTGAGATCGGGCTGCGAGGTCAGGAAGTTGTGCAGGTAATACTGGCAGCGCACCGTGTCCCATTGCCATGCCGAGCCGCCGAAGATCGACAGCCAGTTGTTGGGCGGCGTGCCATCGGGCTTTGCATCCGCCCAGACGTACCAATTGGCGCGCGGATTGTCGCGCGAACTGCGGCTTTCCTCGAACCACGGGTGCTGGTCCGAGCTGTGCGACATGACGAGGTCGATCAGCACTTTCAGGCCAAGCTGATGCGCCGTCTCGATCAGCGTATCGAAATCCGCAAGGCTGCCGAACATCGGGTCGACGTCGCAGTAATCGCTGACGTCATAGCCGAAGTCCTTCATCGGCGAGCGGAAGAACGGCGAGATCCACACTGCGTCCACCCCCATCGAGGCGATATGCGGCAGGCGGCGCGAGATCCCCAGCAGATCGCCAACACCGTCGCCGTTGCTGTCCTGAAAGCTGCGCGGATAGACCTGATAGATCACCGCGCCGCGCCACCAGTCGCGGTCTTCGGTCGAGGGCACAGGGAGGGTTGTCTTATTGCTCATGGCTCAGGCACTTTCGATCACTTTACGGAACCGGCCAGCAGGCCGCGCACCAGATATTTCTGCATCGCGAAGAACACGAGCAAGGGCACCACGATCGACACGAAGGCCGAGGTGGCGAGGATTTCCCACTGCCCGCCGCGCGAGCCCATGAGGTTGACCAGCCGCGCGGTCAACACCAGCCGGTCGTCATCGGTGCCGAGGAAAACCAGCGCCACCAGCAGATCGTTCCACGTCCAGAGGAACTGGAAGATGGCAAAGCTTGCCAGCGCCGGGAACGACAGCGGCAGCACGATCTTGGTGAAGATCTGGAAATCCGACGCACCATCGACGCGGGCGTTCTCGATGATGTCTTTCGGCAGGCCGACCATGTAGTTGCGCAGCAGGTAGATGGCGAGCGGCAGGCCAAAGCCGGTGTGCGCCAGCCAGACCCCGAGGTAGCCTTTGCCGATGCCGATACTGTTGTGCAGTTGCAAAAGCGGGATCAGCGCCAGTTGCAGCGGCACCACCAAAAGCGCCACCACCGCCGCCACCAGCAGCGCACGGCCCGGAAACTCCATCCACGCCAGCGCGTAGGCGGCGAAGGCCGCGACCAGAATGGGGATCACCGTCGCCGGGATCGCCACCGTCAACGTATTGAGGAACGCCTGCCCGACGCCCGCGCCGGCGGTGGTGCCAAAGAGCACGTTTTCGTAGTTCTCCAGCGTGAACTCCGGCGGTGCGGTGGCGGTGCTGAAGACCCGCGGCAGCCGCTTGCCTTCAAAGCTCTGCGGGCTGCTGAGGCGGAAGTCGCCCGAGCTTTCCACCGTCAGTTGCCAGCCATCCTTCAGATCGACCGTCGTGTCGGGCTCATAGGCCTCGGGCTCACGCGAGGAGGTGCCCCATGCCGACAGCGTGGTTTCCGCCGTGCCGAAGAGATTGCCGTCGATGATGTAGAGATCGCCCTCCTGCGCCTCGTCGCCCTCGATCCGGATCGCCGGAAGCTGGCCCTTCTGCGCCGAAAAGGCCGACCACCAGCCCGAATTGCTGATCTGCTCGGCGGTGCGGAAGGACGACACCAACAGCCCCACGGTGGGGAAAAGCCACAGGGCCACCAGCAGCGCCACCGAGATATGCACCGCCCATGTGAGGTGGGATTTCTGGCCCGCGATATTCTCCATCTCTTCGCCCTCCCTCAGCGCATCTCGCGGCGCGCGTTGATCACGTTCCAGACGAGGATCGGCGAGACCAGCAGTATGATGACCATGGCCGAGGCCGAGCCGACACCCCAGTCGAAGGCGCGGAACAGCTTGTCGTACATGTAGTTGGCCAAAACCTGCGTCTGCCACTGGCCGTTGGTCATGGCGAGCACGATGTCGAAGATCTTCAGCACCACCAGCGTGATCGTCGTCCAGACCACCACGATGGTCGAGCGGATCTGCGGGACCTTGATCTTGAAGAAGATCTGGAACGGGTTCGCGCCGTCGACGATCGCCGCCTCAACCGTCTCTTCGGGAATGCCGCGCAGCGCCGCGCCGAGGATCACCATGGCAAAGCCGGTCTGGATCCAGATCAGCACCATCATCAGCAGGAAATTGTTCCACGGGGTGATGGTCAGCCATGTCTGCGGCGCGCCACCGAGCCAGACCCAGACGGCGTTGAGGATGCCGATCTGCTCCTGCCCGATGGGGCGGAAATCATAGACCAGTTTCCAGATCACCGAGGCGCCCACGAAAGAGATCGCCATCGGCATGAAGATCAGCGATTTGGCGATATTGCCCCAGCGGATGCGGTCGGTGAGCTGCGCTGCCAAGAGCCCGAAGGCGGTTGACGCGGCGGGCACCACCACCAGCCAGAGCATGTTGTTGCGGATCGCCTCCCAGAATTTCGGCTCGCGCATCATCTGCTCGTAATTGGCGAGGCCGACGAAAGCGCCGCCCTGATTGCGGTCGGTAAGCGACAGCCAGAAGGTCGCCACCACCGGATAGGCCAGATAGAGGCCAAGCGCGAAGAGCGCCGGGAAAAGGAAGAGCCACGGCCGGATCATCTCGGCGCGGCGGATGTTGCGCCCGATGTTGGGTCCGCGCGCCGGGAACAGCACCTTGTCGAGAAGCTGGTTGGACAGCCAGAAATAGGCGATGCAGCCGCCGAGCCCGATCACGATGGTCAGCACGGCCTGAAGTGCCGGATGCATGGTCTCTCCCCCCGTTCAGCCTTGGTCAGTCACTTGGGTTGCCTCCGGGACCCGCAAATCTCTTCGAAGAGATTTGCAACTTCCTTCGAAGGAAGTTGCGCGCGGGTCCCGGCGCGTCTTGGGACTTACTTCGCGGCGTCCCAGCTGTTCTGGATTGCCCCGGCCACGTCCTCGGCGGATTTGCCGCCCACGTAATCGACCATGCCGGTCCAGAAGCTGCCCGCGCCCACCGCGCCCGGCATCAGGTCGGACGCGTCAAAGCGGAAGGTGGTGGCATCAAGAAGGATCTCGCCCATCTTCTTCAGCGTCGGCGTGCCGTAGATCTCGGGATCGGTTTCCTTGTAGGGGGTCAGGAAGCCGGACTGCGCCATCCAGATCTCATGCGCGATCGGGGTTTGCAGGAACTCGATGAAGGCGCGCGAGGCGTCGCTGTCCTTGGTGATGAAAGCGAGCGTCCCGGCGCCCAGCACCGGCTGTCCAAGATCCTTGCCCTCATAGGCGGGCATGTAGAAGAAATCCGCATCTACCCCCATCTGCGTGCCTTCGGGGAAGAAGGTCGGGATGAAGCTGGCCTGATGGTGCAGGTAGCACTGCGGCGGCGAGGCGAAGAGGCCATTGGGGCTTTCGCGGAAATCGGTGGTGGCCACCGCGCCGGTGCCGCCCGCGACGAAATCATTGTTCTTGGCGAACCAGCCGAACTCTTCGATGGCCTCGATCACCTTGGGGTCGTCGAACGGAATCTCATTGCTGACCCATTGGTCGTAGACCTCGGGCGGCTGTACCCGCAGCATCATGTCCTCGACCCAGTCGGTTGCGGGCCAGCCGGTCGCCCCGCCGGATCCCAGCCCGATGCACCACGGCGTTTCGCCCTCTTCGGCGATCTGCTCGGTCAGCGCCTTCAGGTCTTCGAGCGTTTCCGGCACTTCATAGCCCGCGTCCTCGAAGTTCTCGGGCACGTAGAAGACCAGAGACTTCACGTCGATCTTATAGGGGAACGCATAGAGCGCCTCCTCGCCGTCCGGCCCTTCGTAGGATCCGAGGCTCACCCAGCTGTCACCAGCGGCGTAATTCTCGCGCAGCCATTCGGCGGTCTCGTCGCCAAGCGGCTCGACAAAGCCCTTCTTGACCAGATCGGCGATGAGCCCCGGCTGCGGCAGGATCGCGATATTGGGCGGGCTTCCCGCCTCGGTGTCGATGACGATCTGCTGCTCATAGGTCTCCGACGAGGCATAGCTGACCGTCGCGCCCGTGGCTTCCTCGAAATAGGCCAGCACGGTTTCGACCAGCGCCTGATCGTCGCCGCGCCACGGTCCGAAGATGCTGAGCGTCTGCCCCGAGAGATCATGCTCGGCGCCGAAACTGTCGAGGCTTTCCCAGTTGAAATCCCCCTCGCCCGGCGTGAACACCAGATCCGCCTGTGCCGCGCCAGCGCAGAGCGCCAGGGCCGCAACGGATCCAAGAATGGCGCGCGTGCGCGATTGCTTCGTCATGCCAATGGTCATGTCGTCAGAGTCCTCCCGTCATGTCGCGGCCTCCCGTGCCGCGTTAAATTCCCAGTGTCAGCGCAATTTGAGGGAAAAATCCCCCAAAGCGGTTTGAGATTGCCGAAGCGTCCCGCGTTTGCCCCCCGTTTGTCAATCACGCAATCCGCTGCGGTAGTGTTAATTTTATGCTGCACTGCAGCTAAAAAAGGCAGTTTTGAAAAGGTCTTTTCGTGACCCTGCTTTTGGCGATAATGTCGATGATTACCGAAGCGCTTTGGAAGACCTCGCGATGAATCTCAAGCAACTGGCCGCGCACCTCAATCTGTCGCAGACCACGGTGAGTCGCGCGCTCAACGGCTATCCCGAGGTCAGCGAGCAGACCCGCAAGCGCGTGGCGGAAGCGGCGCAGGCCCTGAACTATGCCCCAAACGCCAGAGCCAAAGGGCTGGCGACGGGACGGGCCATGGCCATCGGCCATGTGATCCCGATCTCGACGCAGCACCAGATGATGAACCCGGTGTTCGGTGACTTCATAGCTGGCGCATCCGAGGAATACGTCAAGGCCGGGTATGACATGACGCTCTCTGTCACCGGCGACCGCGACGAGGAAGAGAACTACCGGCGGCTCAAGGCCAAGGGCAATGTGGACGGCATCATCGTGCATGGTCCGTCGATGCACGACGGGCGCATCCCCTTTCTGCGCAAGCTCGGGTTGCCCTTCGTGGTGCATGGCCGCGCCTCAGAGCTCGAGACCGCCTACAGCTGGGTCGACATGAACAACACCCACGCTTTCCAGCGCGCGACGAATTTCCTGCTCGACCTCGGCCACCGCCGGATCGGGCTGATCAACGGGCTGGAGTTCATGGACTTCGCCTATCGCCGCAGGCTCGGCTTCGAACAGGCGCTGACGGCGCGCGGCGTCGCCCCCGATCCGGCACTTCTGGCGAGCGGCGAGATGACCGAAAGCTACGGTTTCGAGGCGGCGCAACGCCTGCTCGCCCTGCCCGAGCCGCCCACCGCGCTGCTCACCTCTTCGGTGATCGCCGCCATCGGCATCCGCCGGGCGATCCATGCCACCGGGCTGGAGATGGGGCGCGACGTTTCGGTGATCACCCATGACGACGATCTGAGCTTCCTGCGCAATGGGCCCGATCTGCCGATCTTCACCGCCACACGCTCGTCGGTCTATGAGGCCGGGCGCATCGCCGCCGCGATGCTGCTGGCGCATATCGAAGACCCCAGCCTTCCGGCGCAATCGCGCCTGCTCGAGGCGCAGCTGATCATCGGCGGGTCCACCGGCCCAGCTCCCTCATCGGCCCCCGCATCGGCCAACTGACCCCCAATCGCCCAACCCCACAAGGACAGGCCATGCAGTTTACCCGCAAGGATTTCCCCGAAGACTTCCTCTTCGGTGTCGCCACCTCGAGCTATCAGATCGAGGGCCATGCCTTCGGCGGTGCCGGGCGCACCCATTGGGATGACTACGCCGCGACCCCGGGCAATGTGGTCCGCGCCGAACATGGCGGGCGGGCCTGCGATCATTACCACCGCTATGAGCAGGACCTCGATCTGGTGCAGGCGGCGGGGCTGGATGCCTACCGCTTTTCCACCAGCTGGGCGCGGGTGCTCCCCGAGGGGCGCGGTACCCCCAATCCCGAGGGCCTCGATTTTTATGACCGGCTCACCGACGCCATGCTCGAGCGCGGCATCAAACCCTGTGCCACGCTCTATCATTGGGAGCTGCCCTCGCCGCTCGCCGACCTCGGCGGCTGGCGCAACCGCGACATCGCGGACTGGTTCGGCGATTTCACCGAAGTGCTGATGAAGCGCATCGGCGACCGGATGTATTCCGTCGCGCCGATCAACGAGCCGTGGTGCGTGGCGTGGCTGTCGCATTTCATGGGGCTGCAGGCACCGGGGCTGCGCGACATTCGCGCCACGGCCCGCGCCATGCACCACGTGCTGCTCGCCCATGGCCGCGCCATCGAGGTGATGCGGGGCCTCGGCATGAGCAACCTTGGCGGCGTCTTCAACATGGAATGGGCCACCGCCGCGGACGACACCGATGACGCCCGCCATGCGGCGGCGCTTTACGATGGCATCTACAACCGCTGGTTCGTCGGCGGGGTCTTCAAAGGGGCCTACCCCGAGATCGTGCTCGACGGGCTGGAGCCGCATCTGCCGCAGAACTGGCAGGACGATTTCCCGACCATCACCCAGCCGCTCGACTGGTGCGGGCTGAACTATTACACCCGCAAGGTGATTGCGCCCGACCCCGGCCCGTGGCCGTCGCTCACCGAGGTCGAGGGGCCGCTGCCCAAGACCTTCATGGACTGGGAGATTTACCCGCAGGGTCTGTCGCAGCACCTCATCCGTCTGGCGCAGGACTACACCGGCGATCTGCCGCTCTATGTCACCGAGAACGGCATGGCCGCGCCCGACCCTCTGGTGGATGGCGGCGTCGATGATCAGGATCGCATCGCCTATATCGACGATCATCTTGCCGAGGTCCGCCGCGCCATCGACGCGGGCGCGCCGGTGAAGGGGCATTTCGTCTGGTCCCTGCTCGACAATTACGAATGGAGCCTCGGCTACGAAAAACGCTTCGGGCTGGTGCATGTGGACTTCGAGACGCTTGAACGCACGCCCAAAGCCTCTTACCACGCGCTGGCGAGAGCGCTAACGACGGGATGAGCCGTAACGGCACGGACCAAAGGCGCGGCGAAACGGAGTGAGGGCATCATGAGCAGCAGCGGCACAGCAGTTCTGGCGGACATCGGCGGCACCAACACGCGCGTCGCGCTCAGCGAAGGTGGCAGGCTGATCGAAGGCTCGGTCAAACGCTACCGCAACGCCGAGAGCGACGGCATCGGCGCCGTGCTCAAGCATTACCTCGCAGAGATCGGCGCGCAGCCTCAGGCGGCCTGCGTTGCCGTGGCCGGTCCGGTTCGCGACGGGGCTGGGCGCCTGACCAACATCGATTGGGAGATCGACCGCCCCACGCTCGCCGAGGCCACCGGTGCCAGCGTGATCTCGGTGCTCAACGATCTGCAGGCGCAGGGCCATGCGCTGGGGCATATCGCCGAGGACTGCCTGACGCCGATCCTGCCCGGCCAGACCGCCAGCCCGCAGGCCGCGCGTCTGGTTGTCGGCATCGGCACCGGGATGAACGCCGCGCCCGTCTACCGGCTTGGCGACCGCACGCTGGTGCCGCCGTCCGAGGCCGGGCATACGGCGATCCCCGTGCAGACCGAGGCGGAGATGCGCCTGCTGCGCTTCATCGAGCGCAAGCATGAAGGCCCCGGCGTCGAGCACATTCTGTCGGGCCGCGGCTTCGAGCGCGTTTATGCGTGGCTCTGCGACGAGGATGGCGAGGGCGAGCCGCTGGAGGCGCAGCAGATCATGGAGGCCGTGCAGGCCGGAACCGACGCGCGCGCGCTGCGCGCCATCGACGCCTTTGTGGGCATGATGGGCCGGGTCTGCAGCAACCTTGCGCTCACCACCCTGCCCTTCGGCGGCATCTATCTGATCGGCGGCGTCGCGCGGCACTTCGGCCCCTATCTGACCACCGGCGCCTTCGAAGAGGCTTTTGTGGATCGCGGCCGCTTCAAGGAGTTCATGCATCAGTTTCCGGTCAGCCTTGTGACCGACGATTATGCGGCGCTCACGGGATGTGCCTGTCACTTAAGCGAATTGCCGGAATTCTCGGCGTGATGCGCAAGAAGGTCGCCTTTTCACAATAAAGTCTGTTCATCAATCGAGCGAACGCCCTAGGTCGACCGGCGCAACCCTTCGTCTTTTCCAAAGCGAGTGAGCCTTTCCATGACCACCACTGCCTCCCTGCGTGAGTCCGTCCTCCAACACCTGCGCTATTCTTTCGGCAAGGATCCCGAGCACGCGATCCTCGAAGATTGGCGCATGGCTTTGAGCTATGCGGTGCGGGACCGGATCACCGACGCGTGGATCGACGCCACGCACAAGACCTACGAGGCAGGTGCCAAGCGGGTGTACTACCTGTCGATGGAGTTCCTGATCGGGCGGTTGATCGAGGATGGCATCGTCAACCTCGAACTGGTGGACGAGGCCAAGGCGGTGCTTCAGGAGTTCGGCAAGGACTACGCCGCCGTGCTGGCAGACGAGCCCGACGCGGCGCTCGGCAATGGCGGCCTTGGGCGGCTCGCGGCCTGTTTCCTCGAAAGCCTGTCGACGCTTGGCTGTCCGGCGCACGGCTATGGCATCCGCTATGAGCATGGCCTCTTCCGCCAGAGTTTCGTCGACGGGCGGCAGGTCGAGCAGCCGGAGCTTTGGCTCGAACAGCGCCACGCGTGGGAGTTCGAACGCCCCGAGGTGCGATATCGCATCGGCTTTGGCGGTCATGTGGACACGCGCGGCGAAACCGTGCGCTGGCACCCGTCCGAAGTGGTGGATGCCGAGGCCTATGACACGCCGATCGTCGGCTGGAAGGGTCGCTGGGCCAACACGCTGCGCCTGTGGTCGGGCCGCGCGATCCATCCGTTCGATCTCGACCGGTTCAACCACGGCGACTTTGCCGGGGCCGCTCAGCCCGAGGCGCTGGCACGCACCATCAGCCGCGTGCTTTATCCCGACGACACCACCGTCGAGGGCAAGGAACTGCGCCTCAAGCAAGAGTATTTCCTCACCGCCGCCGCGCTGCGCGACATCCTGCGCCGCTTCGACAACCAGTTCGGCGACCTGCGCAAGCTGCCCGCGAAAGTGGCCATTCAGCTCAACGACACCCACCCGGCCATCGCCGGGCCGGAACTGGTGCGCGTGCTGCATGACGAGCGCGGCCTGTCGTTCGAGGAGTCGATGGAGATCGCCAAGGGCTGCCTGAGCTACACCAACCACACGCTGCTGCCCGAGGCGCTGGAGACATGGGACGAATCGCTCTTTGGCCGCCTGCTGCCGCGACACATCCAGCTGATCGACCAGATCGACAGCACCCATGCCAAGCAGAACCCCTCGCGCCTCAACTCCATGCGCGCCGACCATCAGGTGAAGATGGGGCCGCTCAGCTTTGTCATGGCGCATCATGTGAACGGCGTCTCGGCGCTGCACACCGAGCTGATGAAGACCACCGTCTTCGAGGAACTCCACAACCTGCACCCCGAGCGCATCGTCAACGAGACCAATGGCGTCACCCCGCGGCGCTGGCTGCTGTCGTGCAACCCGCGGCTGGCGGGCCTGATCACCGAGACCATCGGCGAGGATTGGGTCGATGATCTGGAGCAGTTGCAAAAGCTGGAGCCCTCGATTGAGGATGCCGCTTGGCTCGACCGCTACACGCAGGTCAAGCGCGACAACAAGGCGGAACTGTCGAACTGGATGGGCCAGACCTACGGGCTGCATGTGGATCCCGAGATGCTGTTCGACGTGCAGATCAAGCGCCTGCACGAATACAAGCGCCAGCACCTCAACATCCTCGAGACCATCGCCCATTGGGCCGAGATCCGCGACAACCCCAACGCCGACTGGACGCCGCGCCTGAAGCTTTTCGGCGGTAAGGCGGCACCGGGGTATTTCTTCGCCAAGGACATCATCCGGCTGATCAATGACGCGGCCACGGTGATCAACAGCGATCCCGTCACCGCGCCGTATCTCAAGATCGCATTCCTGCCCAACTACAACGTCAGCCTTGCAGAGCGGATGATCCCCGCCGCTGATCTGTCGGAACAGATCTCGACCGCGGGCAAGGAGGCGTCGGGCACCGGCAACATGAAGTTCGCGCTCAACGGCGCGCCCACCGTCGGCACGCTGGATGGCGCCAACGTCGAAATCCGCGAACACGTGGGGGCCGAGAATTTCTTCCTCTTTGGGATGACCGCCGAGGAGGTGATGGAACGCCGCAAGATCGAGGGCCACGCGCGCAAGGCAATCGACGCCGATCCGCGCCTGAAACGGGCGCTGGACCTCATCCGCGAGGGCCGGTTCTCGCCCGGCGAGCCCGAACGCTACCACGGCATCACCAGCAACCTCGAAGGCGCCGATTACTTCCTCGTCTGCTCGGATTTCACCGACTACTGGCGGGCGCAGCGCGAGGTGGATGTGGCGTTCAAGGACACGCGGGCCTGGGCGCATATGGCGGCGCTCAACACCGCGCGCTCGGGCTGGTTCTCGTCCGACCGGACGATCCGCGGCTACATGGGAGACATCTGGGGCGCGACAAGTCTTCTTTGAGACAACGTGTCTTAGATCATTGCCAGCGCTTGCGAAGCAGCTACAGTCACCTCCATGACCAGCGCTTCGCATCCCCCCGACTCCGCGCTGCTGCGCCTGCTTCGCGGGCAGCATGACGATCCCTTTGCCGTGCTCGGCCCACATGAGGTGGACGGGGCGAGGTATGTGACAGCCTATGATCCCGGTGCCGACAGCATGTGGGCCGTGGTCAAAGGCGTCAGCCACCCGCTCCTGCCCACCGATGTACCCGGCTTCTTCCGCGGTGCGGTGCCCGGCGATCTGCCCTACCGGCTGCGCGGCGAGGGCCATGGCGACGAGGGGCCGTTCTCTTTCGAGAAGGAAGACCCCTATCGCTTTGGCCCGGTGCTGGGCGAGATCGACGAATACCTGCTTGGCGAAGGCAGCCACCTGCGGCTGTGGGAGGCGCTTGGCGCGCATGTGATGGAACATGAGGGCATCCAAGGCACGCATTTCGCGGTCTGGGCGCCCAATGCCAAACGCGTTTCGGTGGTGGGCGATTTCAACTGGTGGGACGGGCTGCGCCACCCGATGCGGCGGCGCGGGGCCACCGGCGTGTGGGAGATTTTCCTGCCCGAGATTGGCGATGGTGCCTTCTACCGCTACGAGATCGTCGGCCCCGACGGCACCGTGCAGCCGCGCAAGGCTGATCCCATCGGCTTCGGCTCAGAGCACCCGCCCGCCAATGCCTCGATCGTGCGCGACATCTCGGGCTACGGCTGGTCTGATGAGGACTGGATCGAAACCCGCGCCGAAGCGCATAAGCGCAGCGCGCCGATCTCGATCTACGAGGTGCATCTGGGCTCGTGGCGGCGCAAGGACTGGGGGCGTCCGATCTCTTACATCGAGGCGGCGCAGGAACTGGTGGATTACGTCGCCGAGATGGGCTTCACCCATATCGAACTGATGCCGGTCAGCGAGTACCCCTTCGATGGCTCATGGGGCTATCAGCCCATCGGCATGTTCGCGCCGACCATCCGCCACGGGTTGCCGCATGAGTTCCGCGATCTGGTCAACGCCGCGCACCGCGCCGGGATCGGCGTGATCCTCGACTGGGTGCCCGGCCACTTCCCGACCGATGCGCATGGGCTTGGCCGGTTCGACGGCACCGCGCTCTACGAGCATGCAGACCCCAAGGAAGGCTTCCACCACGACTGGAACACGCTGATCTACAACTACGGGCGCGCCGAGGTGTCGAACTACCTCACCGCCAACGCGCTCTACTGGCTCGACGAATATCACGCCGACGGGCTGCGCGTGGATGCGGTGGCCTCGATGCTCTACCGCGACTATTCCCGCCCGGCTGGTGAATGGGTGCCCAACAAGGACGGCGGACGCGAGAACTACGAAGCCATCGCCATGCTGCGCCGGATGAACACGGAAACCTACGGCCAGCACCCCGGAATCCTCACCGTCGCCGAAGAAAGCACTGCCTATCCGGGCGTGTCCTCGCCGGTCGATCAGGGCGGGCTCGGCTTTGGCTTCAAGTGGAACATGGGCTGGATGAACGACACGCTCGAATACATCCACAAAGACCCGATCTACCGCAGTCATCACCACCACCAGATGACCTTCGGGTTGGTCTATGCGTTCTCGGAAAACTTCATCCTGCCGATCAGCCACGACGAGGTGGTGCACGGCAAGGGCTCGATGCTGGGCAAGATGCCGGGCAACGGCTGGGAGAAATTTGCCAACCTGCGCGCCTACTATGGCTTCATGTGGGGTCATCCGGGCAAGAAGCTGCTGTTCATGGGACAGGAGTTCGCGCAGGCGCACGAATGGAACCACGACGCCGAGATCGACTGGCCCTGCCTTGGCGATCCGCAGCACGCGGGGATGCAGCGGCTGGTGCGCGATCTCAACCACCTCTACCGCGACACGCCCGCGTTGCACGCCAAGGACTGCGAGCCCGAGGGCTTTGCTTGGATCGCGGGCGGCGACACAGGCAATTCGGTGCTGTCGTGGATCCGCCGCGGACGCGCCGACGAGCCCGAGGTGGCGGTGATCTGCAACTTCAGCAACGCCGAGCAGCAGGCCTATCGCATCGGCCTGCCCGACACCGGCGTCTGGCGTGAGGCGCTCAACACCGACGCAGAAATTTACGGAGGCGGCAACCGCGGCAATTTCGGCCGTGTCGTCGCCGATGACGAGCCCAGCCATGGCTATCCCGCCTCGGCCGAGCTGTTCCTGCCGCCGCTTTCGGCGATCTTCCTCGTGCGCGAGGAAACTTGAAGATTTCATACCCCTGTCACGGCCATCGCCGAGACATTGCATTCAACTGAGGAGGAGATTGATGCCCCGACGGTCTCAGAGGCTCGCCAGCCGCAGTATGGCGTTCGTCCTCGCGGGCGGACGCGGATCGCGCCTGCATGAGCTGACGAATTTTCGAGTGAAACCAGCCGTCTATTTTGGCGGCAAGGCGCGGATCATCGATTTCGCGCTGTCCAATGCGCTCAATTCCGGCATCCGCAAGATCGCGCTCGCGACACAGTACAAGTCGCACAGCCTGATCCGCCACTGCCAGCGTGGCTGGAACTTCTTCCGCGCCGAGCGCAACGAGTTTCTCGACATCCTGCCCGCCTCGCAGCGGTACAACGAACAGACGTGGTATCGCGGCACGGTCGACGCGGTGGCGCAGAACATCGACATCATCGACAGCTACGACATCGACCATATCGTCATCCTCGCAGGCGACCACATCTACAAGATGGACTACGAGGAAATGCTGCAGCAGCACGTCGACAGTCAGGCCGAGGTGACGGTGGGCTGTCTGACCGTGGACCGCAATGAGGCCAGCGCCTTTGGCTGTATGGCGGTGAACGAAAGCGACCGGATCACCTCGTTTCTGGAAAAACCGAAAGACCCGCCGGGCCTGCCCGACGATCCCGAAAAGACGCTGGTCAGCATGGGGATCTATGTCTTCAGCTGGAAATACCTGCGCGGCAAGCTGATGGAGGATCTGGGCTCGGAAAGCTCGACCCATGATTTCGGCAACGACATGATCCCCGAGATCGTCGCCTCGGGCGGCGCGCAGGCGCATCGCTTCGAGGACAGCTGCGTGCGCAATGCGGGCAAGCCCGCCTATTGGCGCGACGTGGGCACCATCGACGCCTTCTGGCGCGCCAATATCGACCTGACCAACTTTGACCCCGATCTCGACCTCTGGGACACCGACTGGCCGGTCTGGACCTACGCCGAGGTTCTGCCCCCCGCCAAGTTCATCCACGACGAGGAAGACCGGCGCGGATCCGCGGTCAGTTCGCTGATCGCGGGCGGCTGCATCGTCTCGGGCACCGAGATCCGCGAGTCGCTTTTGTTCACGAACGTGCACACGAATTCATATGCTTCGCTCGAACAGGTGGTGCTTTTGCCCAATGTTTACGTCTCGAGGCATGCACGGCTGAGCAAGGCGGTGGTCAATCGTGGGGTGCATATTCCCGAAGGGCTTGTGGTCGGCGAAGATCCGGAGGAAGACGCTAAGTGGTTCCGTGTTACCGCTTCGGGGGTGACACTGATCACGCAAGGAATGCTCGACCGAAGGGAAGCCGCAAAATGACTCGTGTCCTGTCTGTCGCCTCGGAATGTGTGCCGCTGATCAAGACCGGAGGGCTCGCCGATGTGGTCGGCGCCCTGCCCGCGGCGCTTGCAGTTCACGGGGTCGACATGCGGGTGCTGATCCCCGGCTATCCTCAGGTGATGGCCAAGCTGCCGACGCAAGAGGCGGTGGCCGACTACGACGATCTCTTTGGAGGTCCGGCGCGGGTGCTGAAGGCACCGCTGGGGGATCAGACCCTCTATGTGCTCGAAGCCCCGCATCTCTATGACCGCGACGGCGGGCCCTATATGGACAAGGGCGGCAACGACTGGCGCGACAACCCCGAACGGTTTGCCGCGCTCAGTTCGGTCGCGGCGATGATCGGTGCCGACGGCATCGACGAGTGGCGTCCCGAGGTGCTGCATTGTCACGATTGGCAGGCCGGTTTCGCCCCGCTCTACCTGCGCGAGCTGGGCGCGGCGGGCCGGGTCTCCACGCTGATGACCATCCACAACATCGCCTTCCAAGGCATGGCCTCGGCGGCGCGCATCGGCACGCTCGGCCTGCCGCGCACCGGCTTTCACCAGCGCGGCTATGAGTTCTGGGACAGCGTGTCGGCGCTCAAGGCCGGGCTGGTCTATGCCGACAAGCTGTCGACCGTCTCGCCCACCTATGCGGGCGAGTTGATGACCAAGGAATTCGGCATGGGGCTCGACGGCGTGCTGCGCGAGCGGCAGGCGGATCTGGTCGGCATCCTCAACGGCATCGACGAGACCATCTGGACCCCGCCCTATAAGACCATCGCGCAGAAGGCCAAGCACAAGGCCGCGCTGCGCAAAGAACTTGGCCTGCCTGACAATTGGCCCGGTCCGCTCTGCGTGGTGATCTCGCGGCTGACCGAGCAGAAGGGGCTCGACATCCTGCTGCAAGCCCTGCCCGCGCTGCTTGATCGCGGCGGCCAGCTGGCGCTTTTGGGCTCGGGCAATCCGGGGCTTGAAGAGGCCTTCCAGCGCAAGGCGCAGAAACACCCCGGCGTGGCGGTGCACATCGGCTATGACGAGGGGCTGGCGCAGCGCCTTATCGCGGGCGGCGATGCGATCCTCGTGCCGTCGCGCTTCGAGCCCTGCGGCCTGACCCAGCTTTACGGGCTGCGCTACGGCACGCTGCCGCTGGTGGCGCTCACCGGCGGTCTGGCGGACACGGTGATCAACGCATCGCCTGCTGGATTGGCAGCGGGATGTGCCACAGGCGTACAATTCCACCCGGTGACCGCACAGGCACTGGCCCAAGCGCTGATGAAGCTTATAACTCTGTACCAGGACAAGGAAACCTGGACCCGCATGATGACCAACGCCATGGCCTCGCCAGTCAGCTGGACCCATTCGGCCGCAAAATACGCGGCGCTTTATCAGGATATGGTGAAGGCCAAGAGCCCATGAGCGATCCGGTGATCCTTGCGGGGAGTGCCACCCCGCTGGGCGCGACGTTCGACGGTGACGGCGTTAATTTTGCGATCTTCTCGGCGCATGCCGAATCCGTCACCCTGTGTCTGTTCGATGCGGAGGGCAATGAGACCCACCGCCTGCCCCTGCCCGAGCGCGACGGCGATGTCTGGCACGGGCGCGTGCCCGGCCTCACACCGGGACAGCAATATGGCTACCGCGTCGACGGGCCGTTCCAGCCCAAACAGGGCCACCGCTTCAATCCGCATAAGCTGCTGCTCGACCCCTACACCCGGCGCATCACCGGCCATCCGGTCTGGAACGATGCGCTGAACGGCGGCACCGAAAGCCGCAACACCACCGACAGCGCGCCCTATATGCCCAAAGGCGTGGTCGAGGATCCCAGCTTTGACTGGGGCGGCCACAGCTCGCCCGAGACCCGCCTTGCCAAAAGCGTGATCTACGAGGCGCATGTGAAGGGCCTCACCCAACAGTTCCCCGGCGCAGAGCCTGCGGGAAAATTTCTCGGCATCGCGTCGGACCCGGTGCTGGAGCATCTGACCAGCCTTGGCATCACCGCAATCGAACTCCTTCCGGTGCAGGCCTTTCTCAACGACCGCTTTCTGGTGGAAAAGGGTCTCAAGAACTACTGGGGCTACCAGACCCTTGGCTTTTTCGCCCCAGACCCGCGCTATCTCGAACAGGGCGCGCTGTGGGAGTTCCAGCATATGGTCGCCCGGCTGCATGCCGCCGGGATCGAGGTGATCCTCGACGTGGTCTACAACCACACCTGCGAGGGCGACGAGTTCGGTCCCACGCTGTCGTTCCGCGGTCTCGACAATCTCAGCTACTACCGTCTGCCCGAGGACCGGCGCCACTACATCAACGACACCGGCACCGGCAATACGCTCAACCTCGATCAC
Source organism: Salipiger sp. CCB-MM3 (assembly GCF_001687105.1). Taxonomy (NCBI): domain Bacteria; kingdom Pseudomonadati; phylum Pseudomonadota; class Alphaproteobacteria; order Rhodobacterales; family Roseobacteraceae; genus Salipiger; species Salipiger sp. CCB-MM3. The sequence goes on along the minus strand of NZ_CP014595.1, from coordinate 133,219 downwards.
CCGATGGTGCTGCGCATGGTGATGGACAGCCTGCGCTATTGGGCGGGCACCATGGGCGTCGACGGCTTCCGCTTTGACCTTTGCTCTACGCTGGGGCGCACACCCACCGGCTTCGACCGCAACTCCGCCTTCTTCAAGGCGCTGCGGCAGGACCCTATTCTGGCCAGCAAGAAACTCATCGCCGAGCCTTGGGACATCGGGCCGGGTGGCTATCAGCTTGGTGCCTACCCGCCGCCCTTCAGCGAGTGGAACGACCAGTACCGCGACGGCGTGCGCCGTTTCTGGCGCGGCGATCTGGGGCATGTGCCAGTGATGGCCGACCGGATCACCGGCTCGGCGGGGCTGTTCGATCATTCCGGGCGCAATGCCACCGCCTCGGTGAACCTGCTGACCGCCCACGACGGCTTCACCCTGATGGACACGGTCTCTTACAACGAAAAGCACAACGAGGCGAACGGCGAGCACAACCGCGACGGCCACGGCGAGAATTACTCGGACAATATGGGCGTCGAAGGGCCGACCGACGATGCGGCGATCCTCGCGGCGCGGGCACAGCGGCGGCGCAACATGATGGCGACGCTGCTGCTCAGCCAAGGCACGCCGATGATCCTTGCCGGTGACGAGATCGGCAATTCGCAGGGCGGCAACAACAACGCCTATGCGCAGGACAATGAAACCGGCTGGATCACTTGGGGCGAAAAGGATGACGAGTTCCTCGCCTTCACCCGCAAGCTCATCGCCTTCCGCAAGGCGCATCCGATCGTTCGGCAACGGCGCTATCTGCACTCCATTCCCCGCCGCGTCGACGGTGTGCCCGATCTTTTCTGGTGGCGACCGGACGGGCAGGAGATGGGCCGCGCTGACTGGACCAACGGGCACCTGCATGTGCTCTGCGCCGAGTTTCGCATGGCCTCGGGCACGCCGCTCTACAAGCAGCGCGAAGAGGCGATCTATCTTGCCTTCAACGCTGGCGACGCGGTGGATCTGACCCTGCCCGATCCGGGCGAGGATTTCCTCTGGGTGCGCCATCTCGACACCGCGGATCCCACCGCCGAGCCTGCGACGGTCTCGGGGACGGTGACGCTCGCGGCAAACTCCGTTCTGGCACTGGTGGAGGAGCCGCGATGAGCGATCTCGACGCGCGCGCCGAAGCCGCCGGCATCCTTGGCGAGTACCGCGACCTCTACGGGACATGGCACGACACCCCGCCCGAGACCAAAGCCGCGCTGCTGGCGGCGATGGGACAGGACGCCGATGCGAGCCCCCACAGCCGAACCCTGCCACGCTGGCACGTCTGCACCCATGCCGAGCCGCCCAGCCTTGGCGTGCTCGGCCCGTGGCAGATCACGCTGGAGGACGGCCGCGGTTTCGAAGGCGAAGGCCGCCTGCCCGCGCTGCCCATGGGGCGGCATCGGCTGGAAGCGGCGGAAGAGGTCTGCTGGCTGCTGAGCGCGCCGCCGCGCCTGCCGCTGCCCGAGCGGGACTGGGGGCTGATGGTGCCGCTGGCCTGCCTGCGCCCGGCGGATCAGGGCGGCATCGGCAGCTTCGCGGATCTGGCCGTGGTCGCCGAAGGGGCCGCTGCGCAGGGCGCTGGGTTTCTCGGGATCAACCCCATCCACGCTGGCTTTCACGTGGCCGACCCCGGCGGCTTCAGCCCCTACACCCCCTCGCACCGCCGCCGCCTCGCGCCGCTCTACCTGCCCACCGGCAGCGCTGCAGCGCCCGGCCCGATCGTCGATTTCGCGGTGGAAACCCCTGCCCGCCTCGCCGAGCTTGAGGCGCAGTTCCGCGCCGCGCCGCCGGGAGCCGCCTTTGATGCGTGGCTTCGGCACGAGGGTGAGGATCTGCAGCAATTCGCGCTCCATCAGGCGCTGTCGGAAAAGCTTGGTGCCTATTGGGATGCATGGGATCCGGCCTATCAGGATCCCGCCAGCCCGCAGGTTGCTCAGGCCGCACGCGAGCTGAACGAGCGGGTGCGGTTCCATGCGTGGCTGCAATATGCCGCCGAAGGGGCCGTCACCGACGCGCAGCGCCGTGCCAAAGCCGCGGGCATGGCGCATGGGCTTTATCTTGATCTGGCCGTGGGCACCCATCCGCATGGCGCAGAGACATGGACCGACCGCGCCAATTTCGCCACCGGTGCCAGCCTCGGCGCGCCGCCCGACGCCTTTGCGCCGCAGGGCCAGAATTGGCGGCTCGCGCCGTTCAACCCGGTGGTGCTGGAAGCCACCGGCTTCGAGGCGCTGGCGCTCACCCTGCGCCAGCAGCTGCGGTTCTCGGGCATGCTGCGCATCGACCACATCATCGGCTTCGAGCGCGCCTATTGGGTGCCCGACGAGGAAGGTCTGCCCGGCGCCTATGTGAAGATGCCGCGTGAGGCGATGTTCGCCGTGGCGCGGATCGAGGCGGCGCGGGCCAACGCGGTGATCATCGGAGAGGACCTTGGCGTGATCCCCGACGGGCTGCACCATGCGATGGACGAAAGCGGCCTGCTGGGCTGCCGTCTTGCCTGTTTCGAGCATGCGGGCGATCCGCCCGCCTTCAAGCGCCCCGAAGACTACGACGAGGCGGTGATCGCCAGTTTCACCACCCACGACCTGCCCACGTGGAAGGGCTGGCGGGCCGGGCGCGAGATCGACACGCGGGTCGAGATCGGCCTCACCCCGCCAGACCATGCCAATGGCATGCGTGACTGGCGCGGGCGCGAGATCGCCGGTTTCGACTGGCTCTCGGGCCAGTTTCGCGGCGACCTGCCGCCCGAAGCGCCCGAAGCGATGTGCCACGTCCTTGCCGCCACCAAGGCGCGGCTCGTTGCCGTGCAGGTCGAGGACGTTCTGGACAGCGATGTCCAACCCAATCTTCCGGGCACCGTCTCGGAATACCCAAACTGGCGCCAGCGCCTGCCTCTGGGGCCGCAAGCGATTGCAGACACCCCGGTTCTTGCCAATGCCGGTCGGATCATGGAAGCATCCGGCCGAAGGAGAAAGTCATGACGCACAGCATCCGCACCGTCCCTACCGAGCCGATCGAGGGCCAGAAGCCGGGCACCTCCGGCCTGCGAAAGAAGACCCCGGTCTTTCAGGGGCACCACTACCTCGAGAATTTCATCCAGAGCATCTGGGACGGCATCGGCGGCGTCGAAGGCAAGACATTGGTGCTGGGCGGTGACGGACGCCACTTCAACTCTCAGGCGGCGCAGGTTGTGCTGCGCATGGCCGCGGCAAGCGGCGCCAAGAAGGTGATCGTCGGCGAGCGCGCGCTGCTCTCGACACCCGCCGCCTCGAACCTCATCCGCAAGCGCGGTGCCGATGGCGGCATCATCCTGTCGGCCAGCCACAACCCCGGCGGCCCCGAGGGCGATTTCGGCGTCAAGTACAACGCCGCCAATGGCGGCCCGGCCCCGGAAAGCATCACCGACAAGATCTTTGAGGCCACCAAGACCATTAAGGAATTCAAGATCCTCGACAGTCAGGACGTGGGCCTTGCCGGCACCGGCATGGTGATGCTGGGCGATATGGAGATCGAGATCGTCGATCCCGTCGCCGACTACGCCGAGCTGATGAAAGAGATTTTCGATTTCGACGCGATCCACGCGCTGTTCCGGTCGGGCTTCACCATGCGGTTCGATGCGATGCACGCGGTCACCGGCCCCTACGCGCGGATGATCCTCGAAGGCGAGCTTGGCGCCGGCCCCGGCACGGTGATCAACGCGATCCCGCTGCCCGATTTCGGCCAAGGCCACCCCGATCCCAACCCGATCTGGGCCAAGCCGCTGATGGACGAGATGATGGGCGATCACGCGCCCGACTTCGGCGCCGCCTCGGATGGCGACGGCGACCGCAACATGATCGTCGGCAAGCATTGTTATGTGACCCCCTCGGACAGCCTTGCGATGCTCGCCGCCAATGCCACGCTGGTTCCGGCCTACTCCGAGGGCCTGAAGGGCGTCGCCCGCTCGATGCCCACCTCCGGCGCGGTGGACCGCGTGGCCGAGGGGCTTGGCATCGACTGCTACGCCACGCCCACCGGCTGGAAATTCTTCGGCAATCTGCTGGACGCGGGCCGCGCCACGCTCTGCGGCGAGGAAAGCGCGGGCACCGGTTCGGACCACGTGCGCGAGAAGGATGGCCTTTGGGCGGTGCTCTTCTGGCTCAACGTGCTGGCCAAGAAGCAATGCTCGGTCGCCGAACTGATGGATGCCCATTGGAAGGAGTATGGCCGCAACTACTATTCGCGCCACGATTACGAGGGCGTCGACAGCGATGCGGCACACGGGCTGATGGACCACGTGCGCGAACAGCTTGGCGTGCTGCCGGGCAATGAGGTCGCGGGCATGAAGGTCACCTCCGCGGAAGAGTTCGCCTATGACGATCCGGTCGACGGCTCGCGCGCCGAAAAGCAGGGCCTGCAGATCGGCTTCGAGGGCGGCTCGCGTCTTGTGCTGCGCCTGTCGGGCACCGGCACCGAGGGTGCCACGCTGCGCGTCTACCTCGAGAAGGTCGAGACCGATGCGGCAAAATTCGCGCTCGATCCGCAGGTGGCGCTTGCTCCGGTGATCTCCGCCGCCGAGGCCATCGCCGGGATCAAGACCCGCACCGGGCGCGACGCGCCTGACGTGATCACCTGACCGAAAGGCAGTAAAATGGATACCCTTCGCGCCATCGGCATGATGGTGCTTGGCATGGCGTTGCTGGCTCTCAGCGACGCCTTTATCAAGCTGTCGACCCTGCAGGCACCCGCAGGTCAGGTGATGATCGCGCTCGGGCTTGGCGGCTGTCTCGTCTTCCTGATCCTCGCCCGGCTCAAGCGGATGCCGCTGCGCCGCGCCGATGCGCTGCATCCCAAGGTGCTGCTGCGCAACGTCTTCGAGATGATCGGCGGGCTCGGTATGATCGTCGGCCTGTCGCATATCCCGCTGTCGGTGATGGCGGCGATCATGCAGACCGCCCCGCTTGCGGTGACGCTCGGGGCCGCGCTGTTCCTTGGCGAGACCGTCGGCTGGCGGCGCTGGTCGGCGATCGCCGTGGGGCTGGTCGGCATGCTGATGGTGATCCGCCCCTTCGGCGCGGCTTTCTCCGGTTGGGAGATTTGCGCGGTGGTCGGCGTCATCGGTCTTGCGGCGCGCGATCTCGTCACCCGCACGCTGCCCGTGGCGATCCCCTCGGTGGTGGTCTCGGCATGGGGCATGGCCTCGATCGCGCCGGTCGGTCTGGCGCTACTGCTGGTCTCGGGCGAGCCACCGGTCTTTGCGCCAAGCGCGCTGGCCCCGATCCTCGCCGCCGTCGCGGTGACCGCGGGCGGCTATCTTGCGGTCACCACCGCCATGCGGCTTGCCGAGGTCGCGGCGGTCTCGCCCTTCCGCTACACGCGGCTGATTTTCACCGCCAGCCTTGGCATGCTGATCTTTGGCGAGCGGCCCGACGGCTGGACCTATGCCGGTGCCGCGCTGATCCTCTGCGCCGGGCTCTACACCTTCGTACGCGAGCACCGGCTGGCACGGGCCAAAGAGCGTGACGTGAACCGGGGGCTCTGAGCCCTCCGGTTCGCGCCGCGCGGCACCTCAGCCGCCGATCACCTCGACACTGGGGTGCATATCCGTCTCTGGCCGATCCACCGACACCGTCTCGCGGGTGCGCGGCAGCGCCTCGGGCATGTCGCGCTGGATCCACGTGATCAGCTTCTCGCGGATCTCGCAGCGCAGGTCATAGGTGCGCGGCGCGTTGCGGGCCGAGGCAAGGATGCGGATCTCCATCACCCGCTCGCGGAAGTCATTCACCTGCAGGTGGCACACGTTGCCATCCCAAAGCTCGCTCTCGCGGCAGATCTCGTTCATCTTCGCGCGGATGCGGTCGATATCGGCGCAATGATCGAGATAGAGCAGCACCCCGCCAATCAGCGAGGCCCCGTCCCGCGTCCAGTTCTGGAACGGCTGCTCGATGAAATAGCTCAGGGGCACGATCAGCCTCCGCCAGTCCCAGATCTTGATCACCACGTAAGTGCCGGTGATCTCCTCAATCCAGCCCCATTCGCCCTCGACGATCACCGCATCGTCGATGCGGATCGGCTGGGTGATCGCCAGTTGGATCCCCGCGATCAGGTTCTTCAGCACCGGCTGAAAGGCAAAGCCGACGACGATACCCGCCGCCCCCGCCGAAGCGAGCAGCGAGACGCCCCATTGCCGCACGCCCGGAAAGGTCATCAGGATCGCCGAGACGGCAACGATAATGATCAGCCAGCCTGCTAGCCGCATGAGGATACGGCTCTGCGTCACATGTTTGCGCGCCAGCGTGTTGTCCTCGGCGTCGAGCGAGAATTTGCGCAGATGCACGGTGGTCCAGATGTAAAGCGCGGTGTGGATCACCCAGGCCACCAGCACCATGAAGGCGATGAGCAGCGCGTGCTGCGGCAAGTTTCGCCACTCTTCGTTCATCGGCGCCACGGCCACGCCGATGGCCAGAAAGGCCACCACCAGCCCCATGCGCAGCGGTCTGCGGGTGCGCGACACAAGGCTGCGCCAGAACAGATCGCGTTTCGCCACAGCCTTGGTCAGCGCCCAGAACACCAGCCGATAGGCCGAAACGCCGACGAGAAAGGCCAGCGCGATCACCACCGTCGGCATCACCCAATGCGGCAGCACCGGGATGATCGCCTCGACGGTGTCGGAAAAATCCGCCACCTGCTGCTCAAGCTGATCCAGCTCCGAGATCTCTGCCACCTGCTGCCCGATCTCGCTGATTTCTTCATCCATGCATGTATTTCCGCGCCCCGCCGTCCTCCCCTCGGCGCTGCCCTGCGGCCTTTCCTGCTGTTTGCTCTTTTCGCGGTTGCAGCAAAACTTAGGGGGTTTTCGCTGCAGGGCAAAACCCTGCGCGCCGCGCCGCCGCATTGTTAGCGCAACCCAATAGAAACAGGCGCTGTTAGCGTTAGCACAATTGTTTACTTCTTCGCCGCCCCTGTTATAGCTCGTCGCGAACCCATTCCTTTGCGAGGGACCCATGAGCATCATCATCGACATTCACGCGCGCGAAATCCTCGACAGCCGCGGCAATCCCACCGTCGAAGTCGACGTCACACTCGAAGACGGCACCATGGGCCGCGCCGCCGTGCCCTCGGGCGCCTCGACCGGCGTGCACGAAGCCGTGGAAAAGCGTGACGGCGACAAATCCCGCTACATGGGCAAAGGCGTGCTCGAAGCGGTCGAAGCGGTGAACGGCGAGATCGCCGAGACCATCGTCGGCTTTGACGCCACCGAGCAGCAGGCCATCGACATGGCGATGATCGAGCTCGATGGCACCGAGAACAAGGGCCGGCTCGGCGCCAACGCCATCCTCGGCGTCTCGCTGGCAGTGGCCAAGGCGGCGGCGGAATTCACCGGCCAGCCGCTCTATCGCTACGTCGGCGGCACCGCGGCCCGCGTCCTGCCGGTGCCGATGATGAACATCATCAACGGCGGCGAGCATGCCGACAACCCGATCGACATTCAGGAATTCATGATCATGCCGGTCTCGGCGACCAGCATCCGCGAAGCGGTGCGCATGGGCTCCGAGGTCTTCCACACGCTGAAGAAAGAGCTGTCGGCGGCGGGCATGTCCACCGGTCTCGGCGACGAAGGCGGCTTCGCCCCCGAGCTCGGATCGACCCGCGAGGCGCTCGACTTCATCCTCAAGTCGATCAAAAAGGCCGGCTACAAACCCGGCGAGGACATCTACCTCGCGCTCGACGCCGCCTCGACCGAATACTTCAAGGACGGCAAATACGAGATGAAGGGCGAAGGCCTCTCGCTCACCCCGGCCGAGAACGTCGATTACCTCGCCGCGCTCTGCGACGACTACCCGATCATCTCGATCGAAGACGGCTGCGCCGAGGATGACTGGGACGGCTGGAAGCTGCTGACCGAGAAGCTCGGCGACAAGATCCAGCTGGTCGGCGACGATCTCTTCGTCACCAACCCCGAGCGTCTCGCCATGGGCATCGAAAAGGGCGTGGCCAATTCCATGCTGGTGAAGGTCAACCAGATCGGCTCGCTGTCCGAGACGCTGAAGGCGGTCGATATGGCCCACCGCGCGCGCTACACCAACGTGATGTCGCACCGCTCGGGCGAGACCGAGGACGCCACCATCGCCGATCTCGCCGTCGCCACCAACTGCGGTCAGATCAAGACCGGCTCGCTGGCCCGCTCCGACCGGCTCGCGAAATACAACCAACTGATCCGTATCGAAGAGATGCTCGACGAAGCGGCGGAATACGCAGGGGCCTCGATCCTCAAGCGCTGAGCGCCACAGGAAAGCGCCACTGGCACCAATAGATAAGGGCGGGAAATTTTCCCGCCCTCTTACTTTGGCCGCTCCAAAGCGCCGCCCCCTCGCGCCGCGCCATCAGATTCCGGGCGTATCCCCCCAGCCCTTCTTCTCTTTAAAAATACGCAAATCCCGCCCCATCCAAGGGCGCGGCGGCAGGGGTCATTCCCCTGCTTTCTCCTCGACCTCGGCGGCCAGCGCCTCGGCCCGGGCGGCAAGCTCGGCCATGGCCTCAGTCACCCCCTGCGGGATCACCGGCACCTCGACGCGCTGCGGCTCGGGCGGCGGCGCGTCGCGCAGGGCGCGCACCTCGGAGGACATGGCGGCGAGCCGTTCCTCGGCCTCGCGCAGCCGCGCCTCGGTCTCGGTCAGCCGGTCTTCGAGCCCGGCGGTCTTATCGGCCAGCATCAGCCCCGACATCAGCAGCATGCGCCCCTCGGGCATCCGCCCGATCTGGCTGACCAGCACCTGCGCCTCGGTGTCGAGCATACGCGCGGCGGTCTGCAGATATTGCTCTTCGCCCTGCTGGCAGGCCACTTCGAAGCTGCGCCCGCCGATGATGATTTCGACCTCGATCTGCGACATCACTGCTCCTCCGCTTCGCTCTGAATCTCGCCCTGAGACTCACTGGCGGCACCGGCCAGCAGCGGCTCAAGCCCGGCGATCAGCGCTTTGGCCTCGCTGACCTCGGTGGCGCGCGCGGCGCGCAGGGCCTCAAGCTCGGCAAGCATCGCCTGATTGATCAGATGCGGCTCGCCGACACCTGCTTCGAGCGCCCCGCGCATCTCCTGCTGCGACGCCAGAAGCGCGGCATTGGCCTGACGCAGGCGCTGCAGATCCTCGTCGAGCGCCGCCATGGCGCCGCGCTGCGCGTCGATCTGCGCCGCCAGCGCGTCCGAGTCCGCATCCTTTTCAGCGGATGCCTCTACCGGCGGGTTTTCGATCTGCGCATGCAGCGCGCGCACCCGCTCCTCGAGCTGGGCATTGGCCATGCGCTCATCGTCCAGCGCCTTGCGCAACGCCTCGATCTCATCGCTCTCGCCGCCCTGCGCGGCGGCGCCCGGCGCCGTGCCCAGAATCTCGACGCCGGTCGAGATACGGTCGAGTGCGCGGGTGATCCGTGAGTGCAACTCGTCGATCTGGGTCATCCTGCGTCCCTTGTTTCCTTGGTCTTGCCTCCCGCCTATGCGCGGGTTTGGTCCGTCCGATGCTGCTTCGGCCAGTGCCGGGCCGACCGGCGGCCTCGGCGCGAATTATACCATCGAGACGGGAAAGGCGAATCAATGCAAGCGGGTTTCGTAAAAGGATAGCAAGCGTGCCGGGAAAATGCGCGCCATATGTTCCAAGGCCTTACGGCCCGCGCTTCATCCTGCGCATCACCGGATTTCCGCGCAATGCTTGAACTTATCGGCCACGCTGCTATTGAGCGCGCTGACAGGCTTCCGGCAAGAGGACAAAGCCCCGTGGATATCGACGCACTCCGAGCCAACAACCCCGAGCACTGGACCCGCGCCTGCGCCATTCGCGCGCTGACGCTTGATGCGGTGACCGCCGCCAACTCCGGCCACTCCGGCATGCCCATCGGCATGGCAGACGTTGCGACCGTGCTCTATTCGAAGCATCTCAAGTTCGATGCGGCCAACCCCAAATGGCCCGACCGCGACCGGTTCATCCTGTCGGCGGGCCATGGCTCGATGCTGCTTTACTCGCTGCTCTATCTCACCGGCGATCAGCAGATCACCCTCGATGAGGTGAAGAACTTCCGCCAATGGGGCGCCCGCACCGCAGGCCACCCTGAAAACTTCCACGCCGACGCCATCGAGACCACCACCGGTCCGCTCGGTCAGGGCATCGCCACCGCCGTCGGCTTCGCCATGGGCGAAGAGATCCTGCGCGCGCGCTTTGGCAAGAAGGTCGTGGATCACCACACCTATGTCATCGCTGGCGACGGCTGCCTGATGGAAGGCGTGAGCCAGGAGGCGATCACCCTCGCCGGCCGCTATGGCCTCGGCAAGCTGATCGTCTTCTGGGACAACAACGGCATCACCATCGACGGCAAGGTCGAGCTTTCGGACAAGACCGATCAGCCGGGCCGTTTCCGCTCGGCGGGCTGGGAGGTCATCGAGATCGACGGCCATGACCCCGAAGCGATCGACGCGGCCATCGTGGCGGCGAAGAAGAGCGCGCAGCCGACGATGATCGCCTGCAAGACCCACATCGCCCTCGGCCACGCCGCGCAGGACACCTCGAAGGGTCACGGCGCACTGACCAACGGCGAGCAGAACGACGCGGCCAAGAAGGTCTGGGGCTGGACCACCGGCCCGTTCGAAGTGCCCGCCGAAGTGAAATCGTGGTGGGAAGAGGTTGGCAGCCGCGGCGCCGCCGAGCGCGCCGAATGGGAAACCCGTCTGGGTGGCCTGTCGGACAGCCGCCAGAAAGAGTTCGCCCGCCAGCAAGACGGCGACGCGCCGAAGAAGCTGTCGGCGGTGATCCGCGCGCTGAAAAAGCAGATCACCGAGGAAGGCCCGAAGGTCGCCACCCGCAAGAGCTCGGAAATGGTGCTCGAGGTGGTCAACCCGATCATGCCCGAAACCGTGGGCGGCTCGGCGGACCTCACCGGCTCGAACAACACCAAGACCGGCGATCTGGGCGTCTTCGACGTCGAGAGCCGCAAGGGCCGCTACGTCTATTGGGGCATCCGTGAGCACGGCATGGCCTCGGCGATGAACGGCATGGCGCTGCACGGCGGCCTGCGCCCCTATGGCGGCACCTTCATGGCGTTCACCGACTACGCCCGCCCCGCGATGCGCCTTGCCGCGCTGATGCAGATCCCGACGGTCTTTGTGATGACCCACGATTCCATCGGTCTGGGCGAAGACGGCCCGACGCACCAGCCGATCGAGCATCTGGCGATCAGCCGCGCGACGCCGAACACGCTGGTGTTCCGCCCGGCCGACACCGTCGAGACCGCCGAGGCTTGGGAAATCGCGCTGACGCAGAAGACCACGCCGTCGGTGCTGTCGCTGACCCGTCAGAACCTGCCGACCGTGCGGAAGGAGCACAAGACCAGCAACCTCACCTCGAAGGGCGCCTATGTGCTCGCCGATGCCGAGGGCAAGCGTCAGGTGATCCTCATCGCCACCGGCTCTGAGGTCGAGATCGCTCTGGCCGCGCGCGACGCGCTGCAGGCCGAGGGCATCGGCACCCGCGTGGTCTCCATGCCCTGTATGGAGCTCTTTGCGCAGCAGGATGAGGCCTATCGCAAGCGCGTGCTGCCCGCCGGCCCCGTGCGCGTCGGCATCGAGGCGGCAACCCGTCTCGGCGGCTGGGACCGCTGGCTGCTCGGCGAGCGTGGCCGCGAGGCCAAGCAGGCGTTCGTGGGCATGGACAGCTTTGGTGCCTCGGCCCCGGCAGAGGTGCTTTACGAGAAGTTCGGCATCACCGCGGCGAACGTGGTCGAAAAGGCCAAGGGTCTGCTCTGATACGCGAAGGATGAGGGGGCGCTGCCCCCTCGCCCTGCGGGCTCACCCCCGGCGTATTTGACAAAGAGAAGAAGTTTGAAGGGCGCCTCTGTTGGGGCGCCCTTTTTCCGTCAGAAGGCGGCGAGGCAGATTGTTTCATGCAGGCAGCGCAACTCGAGCCGGGGGGTGATCTGGCGCGGGGCGATGTCGCCATTGACGCAGTTGGCGGAGATCGAGAGCGGCGCGCTGCCCGGCAGCGGCGCGCCGGGGCCGAAGCTGAAACTCTGTTCGAGCGCGGCGCAGCCCTCACCTTGCGGCGCGCTGCGGCAGGCATCGGGAAGGCTGTCGAACCAGCCGGCGCATTGGCGTATCACGGCGGTGAGGTCGAAACTCTGCAACCGCGCGATGCCATCCACATAATGGCGGCCGACCGGGAAATTCTGCAAGGCTGTGCCGGTGGGCCCGGCGATGCGCAGCTGCGCGATGCCCGCGTCGCAGCGGGCGGTGGCGGTCCAATCCTGGGTGAGCGCCTCTTGCAGCGCCGCGCTGCCCGGCTGACGCAGCACTGCGCGGGCGCGCGCGTCCGCGCCGATGCAGACCCATGCCGTCGCCGCCTCCGCCGGGGGCACCAGCATCACGTAGCTGCGGTCGGTGAGAAAGGACTCGTCGATCAGCGGGCTCTGCGCAGGCAGAGCCGCCGGGAGGGCTGCGCAGAGCACCGCTTGCAGCGTGAGACGCGGGTGAATAGCCATGCAGGGCCTCCGGGGAGACGCGCGGCGCGGATCGCTTCCCATGCGCCGCGCTCAGCCTAGCACGCCCATTCCGCCGCAGGTAGCGCTGCGGCGGGCACTTGGCGCAGAGATCAGTGCTGCGATCAGTGCTGTGCCTGCTTTTTGCTCCCGAAGAGCGGCATCACCAGCTTGGTGACGATCGGCACGAGGATGATCCCCCAGATCACCCCGAGGATGCCATCGCAAACCGCCGTCACGATCCAGAGCGCCGCAGGCTGCAGGTCTTCGGAGACCTTATGCGCCGCGCCTTCAGCGATATGGTGGATGGTCTCTTCGGGCATATGCCAGCCCATCTGCGCCAGCGAGTGCACGAGGATCGAGCCGCCGACCCAGAGCATTGCCACGGTGCCCACGGTCGAGAGCAGCCACATCACCACCGGCATCGCCTTGACGATGCCGCGCCCCAGCGCGCGCGTGGCCCCGAGGCGGCCGACGCGGGTCAGCCACAGGCCGATGTCGTCCATCTTCACGATCAGCGCCACGGCGCCATAGACCACCGCCGTAATGCCGACGCCAACGAGACCGAGCGCGACGGCCTTGATCCAGACTTCAGTGACCTCGATGGCCGAGAGCGAGATGGTCATGATCTCTGCCGACAGAATGAAGTCGGTCTTGATCGCGCCCTTCACCTTCTGCTCTTCGAGATGCACCGGATCGCCCTTGGCCGCCTGTTTCTCAGGCCCGCTCGCCTCATGGCCGGGTTTAAGCACATGCATCACCTTCTCGGCCCCCTCGAAGCAGAGGAACGAGCCACCCGCGATCAGCAGCGTCGGGATCATCCACGGCGCGAAGGTCGAGAGCAGGAGCGCCAGCGGCAGCAGGATCACCACCTTGTTGAACACCGACCCGCGCGCGATGCGCCAGATGATCGGCAACTCCCGCTTGGCTTCGAAGCCATGCAGGTATTTCGGCGTCACCGCCGCGTCGTCGATCACCACCCCGGCGGCCTTGGATCCGGCCTTGGCGGCGCTGGCCGAAATGTCATCGACCGAGGCCGCGGCGATCTTGGCGATTCCCGCCACATCGTCGAGGAGCGCGAGAAGTCCGCTCATGTCCGTCTCCGTTCTGTTTCGCCGCAAGGTAAGGCGACGGGCGCGATGCGCAAGGGCACAAGCTGCCGTCGCGGCACTGCCTAAGGTTATACGCTATCAGTGACTCATGTTAGCGCCCGCAGCATGGTTTATCGCTAACATATTGCAATATTTGTATTTTTCGCGTTGCCGCCACGGTGTGCGCCTGTATACGAAATGGCAAGTTCCGCCATATGACCAGGAGACCAATCCATGACCGTGACCGTCGGGATCAACGGATTTGGCCGTATCGGCCGCTGCACGCTCGCCCATATCGCCGAGAGCGCGCGCAACGACGTGCAGGTGGTGAAGATCAACGCCACCGGCCCGATCGAGACCGCCGCCCACCTGCTGCGCTATGACAGCGTGCATGGCCGTTTCGCCGGCGACGTGCGGGTCAGCGGCTCGACCATGGACCTCGGCCGCGGGCCGATGGAAGTGATGTCGACCTACGATATGACCGAGCTCGACTGGACCGGCTGCGATGTCGTTCTGGAGTGCACCGGCAATTTCAACGATGGCGAGAAAGCCGTGCAGCACATCCATCAGGGCGCGCGCTCGGTGCTGATCTCGGCGCCCGCGAAGAACGTGCAGAAGACAATCGTCTACGGCGTCAACCACCGCGAGCTGGAGAAGGGTCACACGATGATCTCCAACGGCTCGTGCACCACCAATGCGCTGGCGCCGCTGGCCAAGGTGCTGGACGAGGCGATCGGCATCGAGAGCGGCATCATGACGACGATCCACTCTTACACCGGCGACCAGCCGACACTGGACCGCCGCCACAAGGACCTCTACCGCGCCCGCGCCGCCGCCATGGCGATGATCCCCACTTCCACCGGCGCGGCCAAGGCGCTTGGCGAAGTGCTGCCGAACCTGCGTGGCAAGCTCGACGGCTCGTCGATCCGCGTGCCGACGCCGAACGTCTCGGCGGTGGACCTGACCTTCCAGGCGGGCAAGGACGTGACCGTGGCGGATGTGAACGAGATCATCCGCGAGGCGGCTGGCGGGCGCATGGGCTCGGTTCTGGCCTATGACCCCGAGCCCAAGGTTTCGGTCGATTTCAACCACACCACGCACAGCTCGATCTTCGCGCCGGACCAGACCAAGGTCATCGGCCGTACCGTGCGCGTGCTGGCATGGTACGACAACGAGTGGGGCTTCTCCGCGCGCATGGCGGACGTGGCCGCCGAGCTGGGGCGCACGCTGCACTGAGTTGGGCCGCTGAACCCAGAGCGTTTCGGCTAAATCCGAGATACTGCTATTTCCGAAATACCAAAGGGCAGCCCTTCGCAGGGCCGCCCTTTTCTGTGCCGGTGCGCAGAGAGCAGCGTTCAGCCGTGCTTTTCGATCAGCTCCGCAAAGGCGCTCATGATCGTTCCGAGGAATTTTTTGGTGTCCTCGTTCTGCACCTCTCCGTCTTCCGAGATCAGCTTCATGATGTTGCCGATATAGGCTTCGGGCTGCTGCAGCGGGTGCATGTTCAGAAACACCATGGACTGGCGCAGCTGGTGGTTGGCGCCAAAGCCGCCGGGGCCACCCGGTGAGCCGGTGACCACAGCCGTCGGTTTGCCATCCCAGATGCTGTCGCCATAGGGGCGCGAGCCCACATCCAGCGCGTTCTTCACCGCCGCGGGCAGGCCGCGGTTGTATTCGGGCGTGACAAACAGCACCGCCTCGGCGGATGTCATCTGGCTGCGGAAGCGGCTCCACGGCTCGGGCGGCGTGCCCTCGTCGAGGTCGGGGTTGTAGAGCGGCAGATCGCCGATCTCCACGAAGTCGAACTCAAGCCCTTCCGGCGCGACCTCGGTCAGCGCCTTGGCGAGCTTGCGGTTGTAAGAGCCCTCGCGCAGAGAGCCCACGATGACGGCAACTTTTCTGGACATGACGATCTCCTTTCCTTGCCTTTGCCCTTAGATATGGGGCGTGGGCTGGAAAGGAGGAGGCAGATTTGCGCACCGGATCTGCGCAGGAATGCGCGGAACGGGAGTGGTGCGGGTGGCGAGAGAGCGGCGGGCGGAGACCTGCCCGCCGCGCCGTCTCATTGGATCACACCTTGCGCAGCGCCAGCACCGCGTTCAGCCCGCCAAAGGCGAAGGCGTTCGACAGCACCACCGAAACATCCGCCTCGCGCGCTTCATTGGGCACAACGTCAAGCGCGCATTCCGCGTCGAACTCCTCATGGCCGATCGTCGGGGCGATCACCCCGTCGCGCAGCGCCATGATGCAGGCCAGCAATTCGACCGCGCCGGTGCCGCCGATGCAGTGGCCGTGCATGGACTTTGTCGAGGAAATCATCAGCCGGTCCGCCTGCGGTCCCATGGCGTCGGCCACGGCGGCGCATTCGGTCTTGTCGTTGGCGGCGGTGCCGGTGCCATGGGCGTTGATATAGCCCACCTCATCGCGGTCGATCTTGCCGTCGCGCAGCGCGCCAGAGATCGCCCGTGCCGCGCCCTGTTTCGAGGGCATGACGATATCGGCAGCATCCGAGGTCATCGCAAAGCCCACCACCTCGGCAAGGATATCCGCGCCGCGCGCCTTCGCGTGATCATAGTCCTCGAAGACATAGACCCCCGCGCCCTCGCCCTGCACCATGCCGTTGCGGTTGGCCGAGAACGGGCGGCAGGCGTCTTTCGACATCACCCGCAGGCCTTCCCACGCTTTCACCCCGCCAAAACAGAGCATCGACTCCGAGCCGCCGGTGATCATCGCCGGGCAAGCCCCCGAGCGCACCATCTGGAAGGCAAGCCCCATGGCGTGGTTGGAACTGGCGCAGGCGGTGGCGACGGTGAAGGTCGGGCCGCGCAGGTTGAACTCCATGCTGACATGGCTGGCGGCAGCGTTGTTCATCAGCTTGGGCACAACAAAGGGGTGAACGCGGTTCTTGCCCTCCTCGTAGACCGAGCGGTAATTCTCGTCCTGCGTGGTCAGACCGCCGCCCGAGGTGCCCAGCACCACGCCCGACCTGTCGGCCATGTCGCCGTGGAACTCCAGCCCCGATTGCGCGATCGCCTCGCGCGCCGCAATCAGCGCGAACTGTGTGAAGCGATCATAAAGCGCAAGCTGCTGGCGGTTGAAGGTCTCTTCCGGCTCGTAGCCCTTGATCTGGCCGCCGATGCGGATGGCCAGACGCTCGACGTCCCGAAACTCCAGTTCCCCGATGCCACAGCGCCCCTCGCGCATGGCTTCGAATGTCGCAGGCACGCCGCGCCCCAGCGCGTTGATCGTGCCTGCGCCCGTAATGACGACCCGTTTCACGCGGTCTGCTCGGCCACCAGCTTTTCGATGCCCTCGACGATGCTCGCCACCGTGGAGATGTCGAAATCGCTTTTTTCGGGCTCATTGGCGTTGAACGGGACCGAGATGTCGAAGGCTTCCTCAATGGCGAAGATGCTTTCCACCAGCCCGAGGCTGTCGATGCCCAGATCTTCGAGGGTGCTGTCCATCGTCACATCCGATGGCTCCAGAACAGCCTGTTCGGCGATGATCTCGATGACCTTGTCTTTTACACTCATGGTGCGGCGCTCCCCTTCTCGTCGTCGCAGCTTCGGCGTCGGTCTCGGCTTACTCACTCCCGGTGAGCTTGGAAACAGCTTTCTTGAGATCGGCAACTTCGCGGAAGAGGCGTGGCAAACGGCGCAGACCTTTGTAGGTTTCGACGTGGGTTTCCATCTTCATCGCCGGGTAGCCCAGCATCACGCGGCCCGCCGGAATGTTCGACAGAACCTTGGTGCCGCCGCCGGTGATGACGTTGTCGCCGATGAAGATATTGTCCGACACGCCGGTCTGCCCGGCCAGCACAACGTTATTGCCGATCTTGGTCGATCCGGCGATGCCGCAGCAGCCGCAGATCAGCGTGTTGTCACCCACCACCACGTTGTGGCCGATCATCACGAGGCTGTCGATCTTGGTGCCATTGCCGATGCGCGTGTCGCGCACCGAGCCGCGGTCGATACTGGCGTTGGCCCCGACCTCGCAGTCGTCACCGATGGTGACCGCGCCGAGCGAGTGGATCCGTGCCCACTGCTGCGCGACCTGCGTGCCCTCCTCGCCGAGGCTGGCGCGGGCCTTCTCGACCCCCGACACCTCGGGAGTGACATAGCTGAAGCCGTCGCCGCCGATGGAGCAGTTGAACTGCGCGAAGAAGCGCTTGCCGATGGTGCAGCGCGCGCCGATGCGCACGCCCGAGTGGATCACCGCCTCTTCGCCGATGGTGGCATCTTCGCCGATAAAGACCTGCGGGCCGATGATCGAACGCGCGCCGATCTTGGCATAGGCGCCAATGACCGCGAGCGGGCCGACCGAGACGCCCTCGCCCAGCTGTGCCGTGGGGTCGATGATCGCGCTCGGGTGGATGCCCTCGCCATAGCCGTTGCCCCGGTCGAGCATGGCCGACAGCCCCGACAGCGCGTGGCGCGGGCGCGGCGCGAGGATCGCCGCCTCAAGGCCCATGCCCTGCCAGTCGGCGCCCTCCCAGAGCATGGCGGCGCGCGCCTTGCCCTCACCCAAGGTTGCGGCGAACTCGGGCTTCATCGCCAGCGCCAGCTGGTCGGGTCCGGCCGAGGCGGGTTCGGCAACCGACGTGACAAGAATGGTGCCGTCGCCCGCGGCCTCGAGGCCAAGCGCGGCGGCGATATCAGCGATGCTGTGGCTCTGAACGGTGCTGTCTAGGGACATGGGGTCCTCCGGGATGGTCTCCCAGAGGATTTAACTCGGGCCGCCTGCCAGTACCACCCCTGCGGCGCTCAGCGCCTCCCAAATCCGCGCATCACGGCCATAGACATCCTCGCGGTATTCCATCTCGCCCTTCACCGTGGTGAAGGCGGTGCGATAGATCAGATGCACCGGCACCGGCTGGTCGAGATTGACCCGCTGTTCGCGCCCGGTGGCCAGTTTCGACTGGAAGAACCCCTGCGGATCGGCGGTCTGCCGCGCCAAAAGCGCATAGGCGAAGTCATGCGGATCGCTGAGCCGGACGCAGCCATGCGAGAAGGTGCGCGTGGTTCGGTCGAACAGCGACTTCGACGGCGTGTCGTGCAGGTAGATGTTGTATTTGTTGGGGAACATGAACTTCACCGTCCCCAGCGCGTTGCGCGGCCCCGGCGGCTGGCGCATGGAGAACGGAAAGCTCGACGCGCTGTATTGCGAGAAGCCGTTGGCGCGGCTCACCCGCCGGCCCTGCCGGTCGGTGATCTCCAGATGGCTGGCGGCACCGGGATTGCGGCGCAGCAGCGGCAGGTATTCATTCACCACGATCGAACGCGGCACATACCACGACGGGTTGATCACCATATGGTTCATCTCATCCGAGAATTCCGGCGTGCGCCGGTCGCTCTCTTGCGAGCCGACCACGGCGCGGGTCTCGAAAGTTACTTTGCCGTCGTCGATAATCTTGGCGTGGAAATCGGTGAGGTTCACGGTGATGTGGCGCTTGCCCAGCCCGCCGGGCAGGTTCATCCAGCGCTCGCGCTCCATGGCCACAAGCACCTGCTCGAGCCGCTGCTCGGCGCTGATGTTGAGCTGGCTGAGCGTGCTGGACCCGGCGATGCCGTCCACCGCCAGACCGTGGTGGGTCTGGAACGCCTTCACCGCGCTGGTGAGCGCGCCAGCGTAAGAGGCCGAGAGCGTCGGCTCGAGATAGCCCATGGCAATCAGCCGGTCGCGCAGCACGACCACATCGCCGCCGCTCTGCCCCGGCTCGAGCTTGGCGGTGCGCACCACCGGCCCCCAGCCGCCGCCTGCGACGGTCTGTTCGAGGCGCATCTTGGCGCGCATCAGCCGGGCGTATTCATCCGACGACGGCGCAAGATGCTGCAGCACCTGATGCGGATCGCTGGCGGCCAGCACTTCGAGCAGGATCTTCGGATCGCGCCGCGGCGCCTCGCGCTTGATGCCCGGATCGGTCTGGTTCGGGGTCAGGATGCCGCTCTGCAAGTCAGAGGCAAACTGCAGGAAGGTGCGGCTCAGTTCGACCTCGAGTTCGCCGCGGGCCCGCTCGCCCTCGACGTGACGCAAGCGGCGGATGAGCCCGTCGAGATCATAGCGGCGCGCCGGCAGGCCATGCGCCTGCGCGGTGCCCAATGCCTCGATCAGTGCCGCGCGGCGCAGCGCCGCCGTGTCGTCGGGGCCGGTCCAGATGGGGGCGAAATCGCGCGAGCGATAGAAGGCCGCCATGCCCGAATCTTTCGACAGATTCTCGGCCACGGCCTGCCGGTAGGCGGTCAGGCCAAGCGCGGATGTCATGGTTTGCGCGCCCGCAGCCGGCGGCTGGAAGGCAAAAAGCGCCCCTGTCAGCGCCAACACTGCGAGGCTGCGTCCACTCCGGAAACTCTGCATCATGACCATGACTACCCGATAATTTTATCATTCATCTCAGGTGCCGATTTTCCGGTGCGGGGCCTGAGGTTGTCCACACACAATCGCGCAAGAAACACGAGTTTTCGGCACCTGATACGTCAATGCATCGCGTGGCGGCAGGTTCCCGCTTTGGGCAAGTCAGCTATTCCACACGTGCGCAAGATTTCGCCGATTTCCGCATGGGAACCACTATACACGGGAAAACATCCTTCATCCATTAATCTCCATGTGCCATAAAAGCCGCACATCTGGGGGAAAGATGGTAGGTCCGCCCAACGAGGCGGAACAAACAGGCACAGCGACTAAACGGGACAGGCGCTTCACATGACAAACAAGACTGCAAGCTGCATTTCGCGGCGTGGCCTCCTTGGCGCGTTCGCGGCAACCGTCGTCACGGCAGCACCGACTTACGCGAGCGCGGCGGGTTTCCTTCGGGGTGCAGGTGATGTCCGGAGACTCCGGGCGTACTCCTCGCGCACTGGCGAAACGCTCAACATGATCTACTGGATCGAAGGGGAATATATCCCCGATGCGCTGAAAGAGATTTCCTACTTCATGCGCGACTGGCGGACCAACGATGTGAAACACATCGATCCGCGCACCATCGACATCATGACGGCAGCCCATAACCTCATGGACGTGAGCGAGCCTTACATGCTGATCTCGGGCTACCGCTGCCCGAAGACCAACGCGATGCTGCGGGCTCGCTCCTCGGGCGTGGCGAAAAACTCGCGTCACCTCAAGGGCGAAGCGGCCGATCTGCGGCTCAACTCGCGCTCGGTGAACCAAATGGCGCGCGCGGCCTCGGCCTGCGCTGCAGGCGGCGTTGGCCGCTACACCAGCTCGAACTTCGTCCATATGGACTGCGGCCCGGTGCGTAGCTGGGGCAGCTGACCACGCTGCGAGCGCAAAACACGTCTTTATGTGACACGGGCGCCCCATTGGGGCGCCTTTGTTCTTTTTGGCGGGGCTGCATTTAGGGGGCTCTGCCCCCGCCGCGCGGTGCGCGGCTCCCCCGGGAAATTTGTGCCAAGAGGAAGGGGCTAAGTGCCTTTGCGCAACGCGCGCCATTCTGCGAGCGCGGCGTTGTCGGTTTCGGCGGCCTCGGGCGCCTTATCAATGGGCGGCGCGCTGGCGGCGGCCATGCCGGCGATGATCTGGCGCTGCAGATCCTGCCCCTTGGCCTGATGGCGCGCCCCGAAATAGAAGCTGACCACCGCGCCCAGCAGCCACCAGAGCGGCTCGGGCACAAGCGCAAGGCCCATCATGCGGGCGGCAAACCACTCCGGCGCGGCCATGGCACTGGCCAAAAGCGCCAGCGTGCCGAGGGCCATGGCGGGGCGCGGCACGCGGTTCACCCCGTCGATCACCCGATCAAAGCGCGTCGCGGGCGCGCGGGCAAACTCCTGCCCAAACTGCGCGAGGGCCGCCGCGCTGAGCCCAGCACGGCGGCTGGCCTCGGCCTCGGCATTGACCCGGAACACCTCGGTGGTGTCGCGGATCACATTGCCGCCGCTGCCGAAAAGAAGCTGAAACATCCGGTCGATCATCCTGTCGCCCCCCATGCTGCGGTGCGCGCCTCGAACTGCGCCTGCGTGAGATGGAAGCGCGGCGAGATGAACCCTTCGGCGCGGCGGATCCAGCCCCCCTTGCCGCCTGCCCGGCTGCGCGCGAATTTGCGGCTCGCGGGGCGGCGGTCGGCCAGCGCGAAATAATAGTTCCGGCGCGCGATACCGTACGCGTCGGCGATATGCTCCGGCGCCTCGGAGGCGGCGCGCGCCGCCGCCGCCTCGGTCTGCGGGCCGATCACCCCGTCGACACTCACGCTCTGATCCATATCGCACAGAAGCCGCTGCAGCAGCTTCACCGCCCCGCCGCCCGCGTTGACATACATGTCGAAGACTGAGGGCTGCAGCAGCGCCGGAAGCCGCGAAATGCCGGGGCCGTGGAAATAATGCCGCAGAAAGATCTCTGTGGCGTCCGAGGGCTGCAGCTGCTGCACATCCTGCGCGTCGATATCGCCATCGCCATCCATATCGCGCCCCAACTGCCGCAGCGTGCCCAAGGTGACGCCATGGTTGGTGGCGCCGCCGGGATCGTCGGGATCATTCACATAGCCGCCCTCACGGGCGACGATGTCTTCGGCCATGCGGCGGACCTCTGTGTCGTCGCTCATCTCACTGCTCCTGCTGCGTGCCTCTGGGCTTTTTCCCGAGCCCATGGTTTGCCACAAAGCGTAAACAGCCGATCAGCGCAGCGAACGGAGGATGCCGTGACCCAGACCATGACCGCCGAAGAGATCATCGCGCTCCTAGAGCTTTCGCCGCATCCCGAGGGCGGGCACTATCGCCAGACGTGGATCGCCGAAGGAGAGGGTGCGGCGCGTCCGGCGGGCACCTGCATCTATTTTCTGCTGAAGGCCGGAGAGCGCAGTCATTGGCACCGGGTGGATGCCGCAGAGATCTGGCATTACTACGCGGGCGCACCTTTGGAGCTGTCGATGGCCGCCAGCGATGCCGGTCCGCGGCAGGATCATCTGCTGGGCCCGGATCTCGCCGCTGGCGCACGCCCGCAGCTCCTCGTGCAGCAGGGCCATTGGCAGGCCGCACGCAGCTTGGGGGACTGGACATTGGTGGGCTGCACTGTCTCGCCCGCGTTTCGCTTCGAGGGGTTCGAACTTGCCGCTCCGGGGTTCGATATCCTCTGATCGCTCGCTGACAATATGCGCATGAAAAAGGCCGGGGCGATCTGCCCCGGCCTTTCCGTGCCTTAGAGATACTTTGGCGTAAAAGCCTTAGTTCATCGGGCCTTCGTCGATGTCTTCAAGGCTCTCCAGCTCTTCCGAGGTCATGTTGGTGACCACCGAGTAGGAACCGTCGTCGATCGGAACGAACTTGGCGTTGTCGATCTCAAGCAGCACGTGCTTGTCGCCGATGTCGAGGAAACCGCCAACCTCGGCCACGATGCCACGGAACGAGCCGTCGGCGTTGAGAACGATGTCTTCGATCTCGCCCACGTTGTCCCATTCTTCCGAGACGGCGTCATAGGACATCGACTCGTCCCAGTCGGTCGCTTCGCCGTCGGCGTCGATGGCGTAGACGGTGCCGCCGGTGATGTCGCGGGTGCGGATCAGGCCATCGGAGTCGGCGCCGAACGGGCCGTCAACGGCCTGAGCCATCTCATTGCCCATCTCGTTGGCTTCCTGCTTCATCTCGTCGCCAGCTTCGGCCATCGCATCGCCGGCCTCTTCCATGGCCTGCTCGCCTTCGGCGACAGCTTCTTTGGTTTCGTTTTCGATCGCGTCGCCGGTGTTCTCCATCGCCTGCTCGGCGTTCTGCATGGCGGCGTCGGCGTTGTCCTTCGCGGCGTCCATGTTGTGGTTGTCCGCATAAGCAGCGGTACCCGCAGTGAGGGCGATGAGGGCGGCAGTGGTGGTAAGACGTTTCATGGTGTCTCCTCCTTCATGGGATCGTCATCTTGTCTGCCACCACAACACGCGGGGCCCGGCAGTGTTCCTGCCGGGCCCCAGAATTAATTACTTATTATCTATGGAACTTTTTCAGACATTCCGCTGCGCGAATGCGACGAGTTGGCGGGTCGAGCCGTCCTTTTCGTCGGCGCTGGCCTGCCCCGAAACGATCGGGCCGAGCGCCGTTGCCAGCTCTTTGCCCAGTTCCACGCCCCATTGATCGTAGGAGTTGATATCGAGGATCAGCCCTTCGACAAACACCCGATGCTCGTAGAGCGCGACGATCATGCCAAGGGTACGCGGATCGAGCTGCTGGTACATCAGCGTGGTCGAGGGACGGTTGCCGGGGAACACCCGGTGCTTGGCCTGACGCTCCAGTTCCGCGCCTTCAAATTTGCCCGCGACTTTGCTCCGCGCCTCGTCGAGATCGCGGCCACGCATCAGCGCCTCGGACTGCGCGAGGCAATTGGCCAGCAGCAGCTCATGGTGATGGCGCAGGTTCGGCTCGTGGCCGCGCGCGCCGACCATGAACTCACAGGGGATCACCCGCGTGCCCTGGTGGATCAGCTGGTAGAAGGCGTGCTGGCCGTTGGTGCCGGGCTCGCCCCAAACCACCGGGCCGCTGTCAAAGGCCAGCGTCTCGCCATCCATCGCCACCGACTTGCCGTTGCTCTCCATCTCCAGCTGTTGAAGGTAGGCGGGCAGCCGCGCAAGGCGGTTCTCATAGGGCAGCACGGCGCGGGTCGCATGGCCCAGCACCTGATTGTGCCACATGCCCACCAGCGCCAGCAGCACCGGCATATTGGCCTCGAGCGGAGCGCTGCGGAAGTGATCGTCCATCGCCTGCCCGCCGCTTAGGAAGGCGCGGAAGTTTTCCGGCCCCACGGCGATCATCATCGAAAGGCCGATCGGGCCCCACATGGAATAGCGCCCGCCGACCCAATCCTCGAAGCCGAAGACGCGCGACGCCGGGATGCCCCATTCGCCCGCCTTCTCGGCGTTGGACGACAGAGCCACGAATTTGCCCTCGGTCGACACGCCCTTCGCCTCGAGCCAGTCCCAGGCGGTGCGCGCGTTGGTCATGGTCTCGATGGTGGTGAAGGTCTTGGACGCGATGATGAAGAGCGTGGTCTCGGGCTGACAATGCGCCAGCGCGTCGGCGATATCGGCGCCATCGACGTTCGAGACGAAATGGCAGCGCGGACCGTCATGGTGTGGCGCGAGCGCAATGGTCCCCATCTTTGGCCCCAGATCAGAGCCGCCGATGCCGATGTTCACCACATCGGTAATCGCCGAGCCGCGCACGTCCTTGGCCAGCGCCTCCATGCGCGACAGCGTGTCCAGCACCTGCGGCATGACGTCGGTACCGTCCACCTCGACCGGCGTGCCCGCGAGGTTGCGCAGCGCGGTGTGCAGAACCGCCCTGCCCTCGGTCTCGTTGATCTTGGCACCGCCGAACATCGCCTCACGCCGCGACGCGACATTGGCATTCTGCGCCACCGCCAGAAGCGCGGCCAGCACCTCATCGTCGATCTGCGTCTTGGAGTAGTCGAAGAGCATGCCCTCGGCCTCGACCGAGAAGGTCTGCGCCCGGTCGGCATCTTCGGTAAAGAGCGCATCGATCCGGCGGCCGTCACGTGCTGCCGCGAGGCGTTTCAGGTCATCCCACATATAGGTTCTTCCCGTGTTGATCCGTGGCCCAAAAGGCGGGGCCCAAAAGCTGCGCCCAGAGTTAGCGTCACTCGGCCCAGTGTACCACCGCCTGATCGAGCACCGCATTGATCGGCGCCTCTTCGGCAGGCAGGCCCTTGGCCTTTTCGAGGGCCGCGCGTTTCTCGGCGCCATAGATGAGCACATGTTTGCTGAGCGCCCCGTCGAGCACGGGGGCGGTCAGCGTGATGCGCGGCTCGGGCGCACCGGGCGCGCGCATGGGCAGCAGCACCGGCGCCTTGGGCGACAGCGCCTCTGCGAGCTTGTCGGCCCCGGGGAAGATCGAGGCGGTATGCAGATCGGCCCCCATCCCCAGCAGCACGACACCCAGCGGCAGCGCAGATTCGATCGCCTCGGCCAGATCGGCAAGCTTCTCCTCGGGGGTCTCGGCCTCGGCGTAGAGCGGCAGCAGTGTTGCCGCCGCCGCCTTGCCGGTAAGGAGCCGCTCGCGCAGCAGGCGCGTGTTCGACCGCTCGGAGGTTTCGGGCACCCAGCGTTCGTCGCCCAGCAGCACGTCCACACGGTCCCAGTCGAGCGAAGTGGCGCTCAGCGCGTCAAAGATCGGCCCCGGCGAGGTGCCGCCGGGCACCGCCAGCGACACCCGCTTGGAATGATCCAGCTGCGCGCGCAGTTCTCCGGCGATCATATTGGCCAGATCAATGGCCAGCATCTCGCGGTCGGGGTATTCTCGGAATTCGTAGGTCATGTCTTGATCGCCCGCCAGCGGCGGCCGTCCTTGTTGATCAGGAAGGCCGCGTCATCCGGCCCGGTGCTGCCCGCGTCATAGGGTTTGGGGTGATCGCCGCGGCGCTCCCAGCCCTCGATCAGCGGATCGGTCCACGCCCAAGCGGCCTCGACCTCGTCGCCGCGCATGAACAGCGTCTGGTTGCCACGGATCACATCCATGATCAGCCGCTCGTAGGCGTCCGGCGCATCCTCGGCATCCGGCCCCAGCGCATCGGCAAAGGACATATCCAGCGGCACATCCACCAGACGCATCCCGCCCGGACCCGGCTCTTTGATGGTGACGCCAAGCGTCATGCCCTCGTTCGGCTGCAGGCGGATCGACAGCATGTTGCGATGCCGCCCCGCGTCCATGCCAAAGATCGAATGCGGCGCGTCCTTGAACACAACGGCGATCTCAGACGCCTGCGCCGCCAGCCGCTTGCCGGTCCGCAGATAGAACGGCGTGTTCGCCCACCGCCAGTTGGAGATATAGCACTTCATCGCGATGAAGCTCTCGGTCTTCGAGGCGGGGTTCTCCACGTCTTCGCGGTAAGAACTCATCTCGCCATCCGAAGTATACTGCCCACGCACGATGCTCTCGGGGTCCACCGGATCGAGCGCGCGGATCACTTTGAGCTTCTCGTCGCGCACTGAATCGGGCTCGAACCGCGCGGGCGGCTCCATGGCGATCAGGCACAGAAGCTGCATCAGGTGGTTCTGCACCATATCGCGCATGGCGCCCGACTTGTCGTAATAGCTGCCGCGCCCGGCCACGCCGACGGTCTCGGCCACGGTGATCTGGATGTGATCGACGTATTGCGCGTTCCACAGCGGCTCGAACAGCATATTGCCGAAACGCACGGCCATGAGGTTCTGCACCGTCTCTTTGCCGAGGTAATGGTCGATGCGGTAGATCTGCGTCTCGTGGAAGTGCCGCGCCAGTTCCTCATTGAGCGCGCGGGCGCTTTCGAGATCGTGGCCAAAGGGCTTCTCGACAACGATCCGCACGGCGGGATTGGTCAGCCCGTGGCTGCGCAGCCCCTCTGCCAGATCCCCAAAGAGGCTCGGCCCCACCGAGAAATAGAAGGCGCGCACGATGTCCTCGTCGTCGCGCAGCGCGGATTTGAGCTCGTCCCAGCCGCCCTCACCGCGGGCGTCCACGGCCACATAATTGAGCAGGCCAAGGAACTCCTCCAGCGCGGCATCGTCGCATTTGGCCTTGCTGAATTCGCGGATCGCCTCGCGCACCATGTCGCGAAACTCGTCCACGCTGATCTCCGAGCGCGCGGCACCGATCACCCGCGAGCCCGCGGGCATCTGCCCCGAGCAATAGCGGCGGAACAGGCCGGGCAGGATCTTGCGCCGGGCCAGATCGCCGGTGCCCCCAAAAATGACCAAGTCGAACGGATCGACGGGAATAACGCGGGAAACCATCTCGGGCTGACTCCGATTCTTGTATCTGTGGCGGTTAGCGCTAACCGCCCTCTGCCTACCCCATTGCTGCCGCCGAGTCTAACATCCTGCGACCACACGGCAATGGTCGCGGCAAGATTAACCGCAGCGGGTAACCAGCCGGTGACCGATTGCCGAAAGCCGACAGTCCGCTTGAACCGGACCCGCCCCCGTGCGACGCAAGGACACCAGAAAGTTACGGGCAGATCATGGCACGACGCATCATCATAGACACCGATCCGGGACAGGACGACGCGATTGCCATCCTGCTGGCACTGGCCTCGCCCGAGCTAGAGGTTCTGGGGCTGACCGCGGTCGCCGGAAACGTGCCGCTGGCGCTGACCTCGCGGAATGCACGGATGGTGCTGGAACTTGCCGAGCGCACCGATGTGCCGGTCTATGCGGGCTGCGACACGCCGCTCGCGCGCCCGCTGGTCACCGCCGAACATGTGCATGGCAAAACCGGCCTCGACGGACCGGTGCTGCCCGAGCCGCAGATGGCGCTGCAGGAGGCCCATGCGGTGGATTTCATCATCGAGACGCTGCGCCGCGAGCCAGCGGGCAGCGTCACCCTCTGCCCGCTGGGGCCGCTGACCAATATCGCCACCGCCTTCCGCCGCGCGCCGGACATCATCCCGCGTGTGCAGGAGATCGTGCTCATGGGCGGCGCCTATTTCGAGGTCGGCAACATCAGCCCCGCCGCCGAGTTCAACATCTTCGTCGATCCCGAAGCGGCCGCCGAGGTGTTTGGCGCAGGCGTGCCGCTGGTGGTCATGCCGCTCGACGTCACCCATAAGGCGCTGGTCACCCCCGCCCGCAACGAGGCCTTCCGCGCCTTGGGCAGCAAAGTCGGCACGGCGGTCGCCGAGATGACCGATTTCTTCGAGCGCTTCGATCTGGAGAAATACGGATCGCACGGCGCGCCGCTGCATGATCCCTGCGTCACCGCCTATCTGCTTGCGCCCGGCATCTTCTCGGGGCGGCACATCAACGTCGAGATCGAGACCACATCGGAACTGACCCGCGGCATGACCGTCGCCGACTGGTGGCGGGTCTCTGATCGCGCGCCCAATGCCACTTTCATCGGCGATCTCGATGCCGATGCCTTTTTCACCCTGCTGACCGAAAGACTGGCCAACCTATGAAATCCCTGCATCTTGCCGGCCCCGACGACCTCGAGCGGCTGCTGCCCATGGTGGCCAGTTTTCAGACCGAACGCGCCGGGCAGCAGCCCGACGAAGAGCATCTCTCCGCCGCCCTGACGCCGCTGCTGGAAGGCGCGCCGCAGGGCGCGATCTGGCTTATCGGGCCGCGCAAGGCACCGGTGGGCTATGTGGTGGCGGCCTTCGGCTGGTCGGTGGAAAGCGGCGGGCTGACCGCAACGCTCGACCAGATCTACGTGCGCCCCGCGGTGCGCCGCCGCGGCATGGGCAGCGAAGCGCTGTTCCAGCTTACCCAGGCGCTGCGTCAGGGCGGGGTCACGGCGCTGCAGATGGAGGTCTCGGCCAGCGACGAGCCGCTGCTGCGCTTCTGCCGCCGCGCCCGGCTGCAGGACCGGGACGGCGCGATGCTCATGCGCTGCGCGCTCTGAGGGCGGGGCTAAGGACTGGGGCTGAGGGGCGCTGCCCCTCTTGGCCTGCGGCCAATTCACCCCGGCGTATTTTTAAAGAGAAGAAGACCCGGCGGCTTGGTGTCCACGCTCGAGCAGGAATTCCATCAGCCGTGTCCGGCAAATGGGGAACTAAGGGCATCCATCTGGCGGAATTGCTGGGCGTGAGACAGGGAACCTCGCGGGGGCTTTTCGTTCCTGCCGCGCGGCCTTATCTCTGGGGAATGACCCTTAGCATCCCCTTCGACAACAGCTACGCCCGCCTGCCCGAGGGCTTTTACGCCCGGCTCGATCCGGCGCGCGTCGCCGCGCCCGAGCTTATCGCCTTCAACAGCGGCCTCGCGCAGGATCTTGGAATCAGCGGCGAGGACGATCCCCTGCTCGCCGCGATCTTTGCCGGCAACACCCTGCCCGGCGGCGCCGAGCCGCTGGCGCAGATCTATGCCGGGCATCAGTTCGGCGGCTTCTCGCCGCAGCTCGGCGATGGCCGCGCGCTGCTGCTGGGCGAGGTGGTGGATCGCAGCGGCACCCGCCGCGACATCCAGCTCAAAGGATCGGGGCCCACGCCCTTTTCCCGGCGCGGTGATGGGCGCGCGGCGCTGGGACCGGTGCTGCGCGAATATGTGGTCTCGGAAGCGATGCATGCGCTTGGCGTGCCCACCACCCGCGCCCTTGCCGCTGTGCGCAGCGGCGAGCAGGTCTACCGCGAGACAGTGCTGCCCGGCGCGGTGCTCACCCGTGTTGCCGCCAGCCACATCCGCGTCGGCACTTTCCAACTGTTCGCCTCGCGCCAGCAATACGATCAGCTGCAGCAGCTTTTCGACTACACCCGCGACCGGCATTACCCCGAGGCCGAGACCCCCGGCGCGCTTCTGGCGGCGGTGTGCGCGCGGCAGGCCGAACTGGTGGCGCAATGGATGTCGCTGGGGTTCATCCATGGCGTGATGAACACCGACAATTGCACGCTTTCGGGCGAGACCATCGATTATGGTCCCTGCGCCTTCATGGATCACTATGATCCAAACACCGTCTATTCCTCGATCGACCGCTATGGGCGCTATGCCTATCAGGCGCAGGCGGATGTGATCGTGTGGAACATGGCGCAGCTGGCAACGGCGCTGGTGCCGCTGGTGCAGGACCAGCAGGCGGCGGTGGATGAGTTCACCACCATCGTCAACGGCATGCCCAACCTCATTCGCGCCGCCTGGCTGCGCCGCTTCGGCGCCAAGCTCGGGATCGCCGATGCGCAGGCCGAGGACGCGCCGCTGATCGCCGATCTGCTGGGGATGATGCAGGCGGGCGGCTCTGATTTCACCAATACCTTCCGAGCGCTCGCCAGCGGTTCGGCACGCGACGAGATCACCGACCGCAGCGCCTATGACCTCTGGCACGCCCGCTGGCAGGAACGCATCGCCCGGGCGGACGCCCCCGAAGCGCTCATGCGGCGCACCAACCCGGCCTTCATCCCGCGCAACCACCGGATCGAGCAGATGATCGCCGCCGCGCTAGAAGGTGACGACCGGCCCTTCCACC
Source organism: Salipiger sp. CCB-MM3 (assembly GCF_001687105.1). Classification (NCBI taxonomy): domain Bacteria; kingdom Pseudomonadati; phylum Pseudomonadota; class Alphaproteobacteria; order Rhodobacterales; family Roseobacteraceae; genus Salipiger; species Salipiger sp. CCB-MM3. The sequence continues at coordinate 102,744 of NZ_CP014595.1, read as the reverse complement.
ATCTGAACGCGGTGCTCGCCCGGCCCTATGAGGACCAGCCGGAGGCCGAGGAGTTACGCCGCCCGCCCGCGCCGTCGGAAGTGGTGCAGGCGACCTTCTGCGGCACCTGAGCCGCTTCGGCGTCATTTCGCCAAAACCGGCTCGGGCCCGCGCCGCCGCTCTTTAAGCCGAGGTTTTCTCTTCACCCCTGCTGGTGCTTCCGGCAAGCTGCCCTAGGGACACTGACGTGAGTTGACCACAACCAAGGGAGAGAGAAGATGAGCCTCATGGGCACACTGGCGAAGATCGCCGTCGGATACGCCGCTGCGCGCGGGGTCGACCGTCTCTCGGGCGAACAGGGGCTCGGGCCGCTGATCGGCGGCAAGGCGCAATTGCCCGGCTCGGAGCCCGGCACCAACCTGCAGGCGCAGATGGGCAAGATGCTCGGCGGCAGCGGCAATCCGCTGGGCGCCATCGTCGAGCAACTGCAAAAGAGCGGTCTGGGCAACCTGCCGGGGATGGATCAGGCCGGTCAGGCGGCAAGCTCTGGCCTTGCGGGGATGCTCGCCGCCATGGCCAAGGCCGCCAATATGGGGGGCAAGAACCTCGGCTCGATGCTCGACCAGATGAGCACCGCGCAGGCCGCCCCCGAGGCCGAAACCGCCGCCGGGCTGATGCTGCGGGCGATGATCCAGGCGGCCAAGGCAGACGGCGACATCGACAAGGCCGAGCAGGCCAAGCTGATGGACACGCTCGGCGATGACGCCAGCGCCGAGGATATCGCCTTCCTCAAGGCGCAGCTTGCGGCAAAGGTCGACCCAGAGGCGCTGGCCAAGGACACGCCGGACGCGCAAAAGACGCAGGTCTATTCGGCCTCGCTGATGACCATCACGGTGGACACGCAGAAAGAGGCGGAGTATCTGGATCGCCTCGCCAAGGCGATGGGCCTGCCTGAGACCGCAGTCAACGCGCTGCATATGCAGATGGGCCTGCAGCCGCTCTACACCTGACTTACCCGAAGGCCCGCATGCAAAGACCGCCGCACTATGGCCTGGGGCTCGCCGCCCTGGGCGCTCTCGTCCTGACCCCCGACACGCTGCTTATGCGGCTGTCGCAGATGGACGGGCTGGCGATGCTGGTCTGGCGCGCGCTGGCGCTCGGCGCGGTGTTCTGGGCGATCTTCCTGCTCACCAGCCGCGCGCCGCGCAACCTTGGCCTGCTGCTGACCCGGCCCGGGCTGACGGTGATCGCCTGCCAGAGCGCCAATGCCGCGCTTTTCTCGCTCGGCATCTCCATGGCGCCGGTGGCCGTGGTGCTCTTGGCGGTGGCAACCATGCCGGTCTGGGCGGCGTTGCTGTCGCGGCTGCTCTATGGCGAGCCGACGCGGCGGTCCACATGGATCACCATGGCGGCGGTGCTGCTCGGCATCGCGCTGGCGGTCAGCGGCAAGGGCGGCACGGGCCATGGCACCACCGAGGCCAGCAACACGCTGATCGGCGCGCTCTGCGGGCTGGGTGTGGCGCTGACCCTCGGGCTCAGCTTCGTCACCCTGCGCCATGCGCCGCGCCTGCCGCTGCTGCCGGCGATGGGCAGCGGCGCGCTGATCTCGGGGCTCTGTGGGCTGGTGCTGATCGCGCCGGGCGCGCTGACCGATGGAAACGCGCTGCCGATCCTCGCCACCGGCCTGCTGATCCTGCCAATCTCTTTCTTCTGCCTCAGCTCGGCCTCGCGCCACACGGCGGCGGCCAACGTCAGCCTGCTGATGCTGCTCGAGACGGTGCTGGGCCCGGTCTGGGTCTGGGCCTTCCTGCCCGAGAGCCCGGGGCCCCGGATGCTGCTTGGCGGCGCCATCGTGGTGGCAAGCCTCGCGCTTTACATCCTCAGCACGCGGCGCCGTCCGGTCCCGGCTTCTTCTCTTTCCAAATACGCCGGGGGTGAGGCGCCCTGCGCCGAGGGGGCGGAGCCCCCTGCTCGCCCGCCAGCCGCGCGCCCCTGAGGGGTCGCGACCGGCGCTCTCACAGGCCTCTCTCACACGTCCGAGCACACCGCCGAACAGCGCCTCACTCGACCAGCAGGTTGACCCGCCGGTTCTGCTTGCCCTTGTTCTCGATCTTGCCGAGGCGGATTTCCCCGATCTCGCCGGTGCGCGCCACATGGGTACCGCCGCAGGGCTGCAGGTCGATCTGCTCGTCGCCTTCGCCGATCCGCACCAGCCGCACATGGCCCGCGCCGCGCGGCGGCTGCACGCTCATGGTCTTCACAAGCTCGGGGTTGGCGTCGAGCTGCGCCTCGGTGATCCAGTCTTCGCTCACCGGCAGATCAGCGGCGACAAAGGCGTTGAGCTGCGCTTCCATCGCCTCGCGGTCCTCGGGCGGTTCGGGCATGAGGAAATCCAGCCGCCCCTTGCCTGCGCCGATCTGGCCGCCAGTGACCGGCAGCGGCAGCGCCACCGACAGAAGATGCAGCGCGGTGTGCACGCGCATGTGGCGGTGCCGACGCTCCCAATCGAGGTGCTGGGTGACATGCGCGCCGACCATCGGCAGCGGTTTCGGCTCGGCGGGAACCAGCACGATCGCGCCGTCCTCGCCCTTCACCGCTGTGGCGATCTCGATCTCGCCGCCGGGCCAGCTGAGCCGCCCGCTGTCGCCGGGCTGGCCGCCGCCGGTGGCATAGTACAGCGAGGCATCGAGGATTATCCCGCCCTCTTCGGTCAGGCCGATCACTTCGCCCGGCGCCTCGCGGCGGTAGGCATCTTCAAGGAACAGACGCTCGGTCAACTCTCTCTCCTAGGCATCATCCGGCCCGGCGGTCGGGAAGTCTTCGTCCCGATGCTCGGCCGTGGTCTCTGTATCGCTATCGCGCGGCACCTGTTTCTCGCCGCTCTTGCCACCATCTTTGGCCTGCGGCGGCACCGCATTGCTGCGCAGCGCCTCGGGATTGCGCAGCCAGATGTCGCGCTGCGCGAAGGGGATCTCGATCCCTTCTTCGGTGAAGCGGCGGGCGATCTCGTGGTTGAAGTCCGACAGGATGTTCAGCTTCTGGTTCACGTCGCGCACGATGGCGCGGATCTCGAACTCCAGCGAATCCGCGCCAAAGCGTGCGAAGACAACCGAGGGTTCGGGGTTCAGCAGCACCATATCGTGCTGACGCACGATGCGCAGCAGAATGTCTTCGACGAGCCGCGTGTCGGTGCCATAGGCCACACCCACCGAGGCGAAGACCCGCCCGATGACGTTGCCGCGGGTGAAGTTGGTCACCGTGCCCGAGATGAAGTCCGAGTTCGGCACGATCACATCGGTGCGGTCGAAGGTCTCGATCCGTGTGGCGCGCACCGAGATATCTTTGACGATGCCCATATTGGGGCCGACCTCGATCCAGTCGCCTTGGCTGATGGGCCGTTCGATCAGCAGAATGATGCCCGACACGAAGTTCTGCACAATGTTCTGCAGGCCGAAACCGATGCCGACCGACAGCGCCGAGATGACATAGCCAAGCGCGGTGAGGTTGATGCCCGCCGCGGTGATCGCAAAGACCGCCGCCAGCATCACGCCAGCGTAGCCGAGCCCCGACACCACCGCGTTTTGTCCGCCGATGTCGAGCCGCGTCTTGGGCAGGATCGAACTGCGTAGCCCGCTCTGCAGCAGCCGCGTGACGCTATAGCCCACCGCAAAGACCACCAGCATGGTCAGGAAACTGGTCGGCGAGATGCGCGTGTCGCCCAGCAGGAAGCCTTCCTGAAAGCGCGCCCAAAGCTCCGTCAGATCGGCGATCCGCGCGCCCCAGATCAGCGCCAGCGCGGGCAGAGCCAGCAGGATGATCACAAAGCCCGCCAGCACCGTGACGAGGCTGTCGTTAGGATCCTTGCGGGTGATCAGCGCATAGAGATCGCGCACGAAACGCTGCAGCACCAGCACCAGCGCCAGCAGCGACAGCGTCTGCACCGCCGGGAACACCATGCCTTGGCCGACGCGGTGATAACCGATGGCCGCAAGGATCGGGCCGGCGACGGAAAGGAAAATCGCGCCGCGTCCGATCAGCCGGGCGATCTGCATGCGGAAGGTCGAGCCTTCCAGCAGCGTGCCCTCGCCGTCCGTGTCTTCGCTGTCCTCTTCGCTCAGCGCCGACAGGATAAGCCCGAGCCGGAACAGCATCAGCGCCGACAGAAGCAGCAGCGGGAAGTCGAGAACCGCGATGGTTTCTTCGCTGAAGTCGTAAAGCTGGGCCAGCGTTTCGCCCATGCCGCGCAGCACGAAGAGCACCGCCAGCACTGAGGAATAGAGCCACGCTTCGGTGCGTTGCCAGCTGGGTAGCGGCATGGTGGCAATCGAGTCGTCGCTGTTGAAGCTCTGATCCGCGAGCCAGCGGATGTAGAGCAGCACCATCCCCCAGATCGGCACGCTGATCAGGATGACGTTCAGGTTCTCGCCCGGCAGCCCCGAGATCTCGGCGGCCACCACCAGCAGGATCAGCCCCGCCAGCGGCACGATGATCGAGCCCAGCGAGGCGACGAAGCGCCACACGCCGGTGCCCCGCCGGGTGCGCCGGCGCAGCATCTCTTCGAGCTTGATGATCCAGCGCGGTCCCCGCAGCAGCAGCAGGATCGACAGACCCACCACAAGCACGATCACCGGCAGGTTTTCGCGGGCGGTGGCCCGGATCGTCTCGGAGGCAAGGTTGTCGCGCACGCCCTGCACCACCGACGCGCCCGCGCCCATGACTTCGCTGAACGCGGGCCCCCAGAGCTGCGGGTTGAGCGGTGACGGTCCGAGCGTCAGCAGCCGGTTGGTCTGCAATTCCCGGATATTGCCGTCGATTTCGCTGATCAGACCGTTGGCCTGCGTATAGGCCTCTTGCGCGCGGCGCCCCGGCGCCTGCGCCTGCGACAGCTGATCGTTCAGATCCGCGCGGCGCTGCGCAATGTCCTCAGCCTCACTCTCGCCCTCCGCCGGGGGCGGCCCCAGCGTCTCAAGCTGCGACTGAAGCGTGTCGATCCGGCCCGCGTTGGTGCTTTCGGCCTGCAGGAAACTGTCGCGCCAGCCAGCGATCTCGCGGCGCAGATCTTCGTATTCCTTGACCGTCGCCTCGCCGCCGTCGATCAGCGTGTCGGCCTTCTCGACGGTGCTCAGCCATTCCTTGTAGTCTATGTCAGACTGCGCCTGCGCGACCGTGAAGGTCGCGCAGAGAAGCAGCATGGCAATCGCGGCGAGGCCGCGCCGGATCAGGGCAGTCATACGTCCTCGAAAACACCCGGGATCGACGCCGGCGAGCGGTCGAGCCAGCCGGGAACCGGCAGATCGCGCGAGCGCAGGAAGCTCGGGTTGAACAGTTTCGACTGGTAGCGGGTGCCGTAGTCGCAGAGGACCGTGACGATCGTGTGGCCCGGACCCATCTCCTTGGCCATGCGGATGGCCCCGGCGACGTTGATGCCCGACGAGCCGCCGACGCAGAGCCCTTCCTCGGCCAGCAGATCAAACACCACCGGCAGCGCCTCGGCGTCGGGGATCTGATAAGCGAAATCGGGGGTGAACCCTTCGAGGTTGGCGGTGATGCGGCCCTGCCCGATGCCCTCGGTGATCGAGTCGCCCTCGGATTTCAACTCGCCGGTGGTGTAATAGCTGTAGAGCGCCGCGCCCATCGGATCGGCCAGCCCCACCTTCACGCCCTTGGGCTGCAGCGCCATACCGGTGCCGGCCAGCGTGCCGCCCGAGCCCACGGCGCAGATGAAGCCGTCGACCTTGCCGCCGGTCTGCTCCCAGATCTCGGGGCCGGTGGTTTCCACATGCGACAGCCGGTTGGCCACATTGTCGAACTGGTTGGCCCAGATCGCGCCGTGCTTTTCGGTCTTGGCCAGCTCTTCCGCCAGACGGCCCGAATAGCGCACATAGTTGTTGGGGTTGCGGTAAGGCGCCGCCGGTACCTGCACCAGTTCGGCACCGGCCAGACGGATCATGTCCTTCTTTTCCTGAGACTGGGTCTCGGGAATCACGATCACCGTGCGGAAGCCCATCGAGGCGCCGACAAGCGCAAGGCCGATGCCGGTGTTGCCCGCGGTGCCCTCGACGATGGTGCCGCCGGGCTCGAGCAGCCCCTTCTCCATCGCGTCCTTGATAATGAACAGCGCCGCGCGGTCCTTCACCGACTGGCCGGGGTTCATGAATTCGGCCTTGGCGAGGATCTCGCAGCCCGTCATCTCGCTGGCTTTCCGCAGCCGGATCAGCGGCGTATTGCCAACCGCTTGTGCAAGATCTTGTGCCACGCGCATGGGTATCTCCCCTTGGTCTAACCGTTGGAGCACAGGTGTAGGGCGTGAGGGGGGTGAACTCAAGCCGCCGCGCGGAGCCTTTCACGCTGACGTGCCAGCCACAGCAGCATCATCGCCAGCGGCCCGGCGTTCACCTCGCCGCTTTCGACCAGCGCCATGGCGTCCTCGAAGGGCAGCACATGGCTGCGGATGTCTTCGTTCTCGCTGTCGAGACCGCCCAGACCGCCGCCGTGCTCGCCCAGATCGCAGAGCCCGAGGAAGCAATGAAAGAATTCGCTGGTGTAGCCCGGCGAGGCATAGACCCGCATCATCGGCTCCAGCGACCCCAGATGCAGCCCCGCTTCCTCGACCGCCTCACGCCGGGCGCAATCCTCGGGGCTTTCGCCCGCATCGACGAGCCCCGCCACCGGCTCGAGAATCCACGGATGGCGGTCCTCGCGCAGGATCGGGCCATAGCGCATCTGTTCGATCAAAAGCACCAGATCGCGCTCGGGGTCATAGGGCAGCACCAGCGCAGCATCATAGGCCACGAAGCCCTCGCGCTGGATCACATCCGACATCGCGCCATCAAAGCGCTCATGTTGCAAGGAAAACTGCCGCATCCGGAAAAACCCGTCATGCGCCGAACTGTCCGAGACGATCCGCACCGCAGTCTCGCGCGTCCGGTCAGAGCGCAGCACACACGGGGTCTCGCGGTCCGCGAGCGCCCGCGACCATGCGCGCGCGGCAAGGTAAGGACGGATCGCCCGGACCATGGCGGCGGGCCGTTGGCCATAGCCGCGCATGATCTCCCGCGCGATCTCGCACGCCAGGGCACCCTGCGCGTGTGCCCAAGTCTCGGCGTCAAAGCGCGGCTGACCCTCGGCACTCTCTTCCGACACAGGCGCATGAACGGATTCCTGCACCTGCGGCACGTCGACCGGCACAAAATCGCTCTCCGACCAGCCGGTGAAATAGCACAGCCGCTCCAGATCCTGCGCCCCGCCGTCCGTCACCAGAACGCCCGCCGCGCTCTCGCCTTGGGCCTTGCACAGGCGGGTCAGCGTGTCCGCGCCGCCCGCAGGTGCCAGCACCGCGTGATCGGGCAATTCTGCCGGAACCAGCACCGGCACCCGGCCAAGAACGATCTCCAGCAGCGGCGGATAGGCCAGCGTGCCGGTCAGAAACATCGTCATCGCGCTTATCTCCAGTTGCGTGCTGCAAGCTCCGTCAGCATGCCGGCGATGACAGCACCGGCGAGCATCAGAAAGATGAACCCGCCATCGAACAGAAGCGCGCCGAAGTCCAGAGTAAGTTCGAACACGGCTGCGAAGGCTTCCATCACACCGTCGTAACGATGCCGCATCGCAAGGCGGGTCATCTCATTGATCGCCTGCACGAAGAGCCCGCAGGCCACCAGCGCCGCCGCCGATGTCAGCCCCGCCGAGATGCCATGCGCATAGCCGCGGGACGCCTGCCCGCCCAGCAAGACCCAGCCAATCACCAGACCGAGCACGACATTGACCCAGCGAAAATAGCCGAAGTCCTGCATCTGCTCCAAGGTCACCATCAGGTACCCCGAGGCGAGATAGGCCAATCCCGCAAGGCACAGGGCGCCAACAAGGCGCGCAGCAGTCGTCATTAACAAGACCCCCCGGAAACACGTACGTAAAAATACCGTGTCAGCTAACTCCGCTCTCCCGATGGATGCAAGAGAGCCCGTAAGCTTCCGTGAGGGCCGTTGCCGTTGCGCCGCGCGTGCCTGTCAGAAATCGCGCTCTTCATAAGCGCTCAGCGCCGCCTGCCGCCCCTCAGAGGCGCTCACCACCGGCTTTGGATAGCCATCCTTAGGCGACAGGTCCCAGCTGCGCGGCACCGCCTCGAAGTAATCCAATGCGTCCTGCGGCGGCTGGCTTTGGCCCTCGGCGATCCAGCGGCGGCGGTAGGCGCCTTTGGGGTCGAATTTTTCGGCCTGCGTCTCGGGGTTGAAGACGCGGAAATAGGGCGCCGCATCGGGGCCGCAGCCCGCCACCCATTGCCAGCCCATGGCGTTCGAGGCCGGATCCCAGTCCACGAGGCAATCGTCGAACCACGCCATGCCGATGCGCCAATGCACCATCAGATGTTTCGTCAGGTAACTTGCGACGATCATCCGCGCACGGTTGTGCATATAGCCGGTGACATACATCTCGCGCAGCGCCGCGTCGACGACCTCCATGCCGGTGCGGGCCTGCTCCCACGCCCGCACTTCCCTGAGGCGGCGGTCCTCCTTCCACGGAAAAGCCTTCCATTCCTCACGCCAGTTGTCCTCGAGCATATGCGGCGTGTGCCACATCAGATGATAGGCAAACTCGCGCCACGCCAGTTCGGCGAGAAATTTTCCCGCGCCCGCCTTGCCGTCCGCCTGCGCCCGCAGCCCCGCGTGCCAGCAGCGCGCCGGGCTGATCTCGCCTAGGCTGAGATATTCCGACATGCGCGAGGTGCCCTCGACATCGAGCCGGTCGCGCATCTCACCATAATCCCCGACCCCATCGCGGATGAACGCCCCGAGCCGCGCCTGCGCCGCCGCCTCTCCGGGCTTCACATGTTTGGCGAGCACTTCGGCACCCCGGTTCATCGCCGCGCCGAGTTGCCAATCCGTCAGCGCCTCGCTCTCCGGCCAGTCCGCTGGCGCGCGCAGGTCCGAAGGTTCCGGCAAGGGCGCAGGCACCTCGCGCTCCTTCACCGCGCGCCAGAACGGGCTGTAGACCTTGTAATACCCGCCCTGCTTGGTCTCCACGGTCCATGGCTCGAACATCACATGCCCGGCAAAGCTGCGCGCGTCGATCCCGTCTTCCTTCAGCGCCGATTTGATGTCGGCGTCGCGCTCCACCGAGGCCGGGTCATAGGCGCGCTGCCAATAGACCGCGCCCGCCCCGGTCTCGCGCACCAGCGCCGGGATCACCTCGCGCGCAGGCCCCGCCCGCAGGATCAACTTCGACCCTTTCTCCTCCAGCGCCTCCATATACGCCGCCAGCCCCTGCTCCAGCCGCCATTTCGGCGCCGCGCCAAGCGCCTCGACCGTGCTGTCCCGCACGAACACCGGCATCACCGGCCCGCCGCGCTCCACCGCAGCCGAAAGCGCCGCGTGGTCGGACAGCCGCAGATCGCGCCGGATCCACACCAATGTCGGGGACTGGTCACTCATCGCTCACCTCCTGCTCGTGCCCCAAGCTGGCCCGCAAGCGCAGGCGGTCAAGCACAGACGGCACAAGCCCTTTCATCTTTCCCAAAATACTCAAGCACCGCGCCCCAACAGGACGCGGCGCGCGGCAGATGCCCGCCCCCACCTTTCATTGTTCCCTTAAATACGCAGCCCGCCACCCCGCGGATCACCGGCCCCTCAAAGAACCTCATCCAGAGCCGCGATCAGCTTCGCGATCTCCGCCTCCGAGGTGTAATGGGTGAACGACAGCCGCAGCACGCCTTTCTCGGGGTCCACACTCTGCGCCTGCAGCGCGCGCACCGCGTAGAAATCGCCGCCCCCCGCCATGATGCCGCGCGCCGCCAGCGCCTCGTTCAGTTCGGCGGCGGGACGCGCGTGTTCCAGCGCCACGGTGGGCGCGCGGCGCTCGGCGTCCGACGGCCCCAGCAGGCGCACGGAATTGCGGCCCGAGAGATAGTCGAGCAAAGGCGCGGTCAGCGCCACTTCCTGCGCGCGCATCATGTCCGCCACGCCGCGCGCATCGGTGCCGTGATGGGCGGCCTGCGCGTCGATGTAATCGGCCATCCCGGCGCAGGCGGCGACCTGTGCATGGTCCGGCCCGGCGGGGGTGAAACGCTTGTAGAGGGTGCCCGCGTTGAAGAAATGTCCTTGGTTCGGCAGGGCCTCGCCAAGCGCGCGGCGGATGACCATCAACCCCTGATGCGGCCCGTAGGTCTTATAGGCGGAAAAAAGGTAGATATCCGCCCCCAGCGCGCCCACATCGGGAAAGCCATGCGGCGCATAGCTCACCCCATCGACGCAGGCATAGGCCCCGGCGGCGTGGATCATCGTGCAAATCTCGGCCACCGAGTTGATCTCGCCCACCACGTTCGAGCAATGCGGGAAGCACACCAGCCGCACCTTCTCGTCGAGCAGATCGGCGAGCGCCGCCGGGTCGAGATGGCCGGTCTCGGGATCCATCCGCCACTCCCGCACCTCGATCCCCTCCTCCGCCAGCCGCCGCCACGGGCCGGAGTTCGCCTCATGGTCCTGATCGGTGACGATGATCGCCTCGCCCGGCTTCAGGAAGCGGCGGAAGGCGTTGGCCAGTACGAAGGTGTTGGCGCTGGTCGAGGGGCCAAAGCTCAACTCCTCGGTTTCCACGCCCAGAAGCGCCGCCATGCGGCTGCGGGCCTCATCCATCTCGGCGCCCCCGGCCTCGGCGGGCGCATAGGGGCCATAGGGCTGCATCTTGCGCTGATGGTAAAAGCGCGTCAGCCGGTCGATCACCGCACCGCAGGTGTAGGAGCCACCCGCGTTCTCGAAGAAGGCGAGATCCCGCAGCGAGGGCTCGGCAAAGGCGGGGAACTGGGCACGGGTGAAATCGACGTCAAGCATCAGGCGCTCCTTGCAATTTGCGCAAATTCTCCCGCACCAAAGCCGCGCCGCGCGGCAGGGTCAAGGTGGTGACGCGGCGGCACAGGTGCTTGCGGTGCGGCGCCTGCGCGCTTATCTTTCTCTCAGCACCGCCGATCGTGGCGGCCGCAATGGAGAGTAAATGCTCGAGCTTGTCTGAATAGGCTCCCGCGCCGATGCGCCGGAGCCGCTGAAAACCCCGCAGAACCGGGTCCTTTCGAGGGCCTGCGTTATCGCGTTTTTCATTCAGGCAAATATCATGAATATCTCGAAACACGAAAACCGTGTGCTGCACGTGCTGGCACAGGGTGGCCGCATCTCACACGAACGTTGCGGCAGCCGCATCACCGACATCACCTGCATCACCACCGACGGGATGATCCTGTCGTCCTGCTCGCTGGAGATTTTCCAGCGACTTCGACGAAAACGGCTGGTCGCTTCGAAGGGCGGCGGCGCGTATCGTATCTCCGAGCGCGGGCGGCGGCTGGTCGCAGCCCGCCCCGACAACCGAGTTTAGGCTCGTTCAGGGAGGCAAACATGCAGATCAGACCGGAACGACCGGAAGAGGCCGAAGCGATCTCGGCCCTCACCACCCACGCCTTTGCCACCGCCCCGCATGCGGATGGCACCGAGGCGCAGATCGTCGAAGGGCTGCGCGCGTCCAGCGCGCTGACCCTCTCGCTGGTCGCCGATGAGGGCGGCACCCTTCTGGGCCATGTGGCCGTCTCGCCAGTGCAGGTGGACGGGCATTGGGGCTGGCAGGGGCTGGGGCCGATCTCGGTGCTGCCCGAGCGGCAGGGTACCGGCATTGGCGCGGCGCTCATGCACGCGGCGGTCGAACAACTGCGGGCCTCTGGCGCGCATGGCATCGTGCTGGTGGGCGATCCGGCCTTCTACACCCGCTTCGGCTTTCGTGCGGCACCGGGAATCGCGCTGACGGGCATCCCGCCCGAAGCGATCCTTGCGCTGCCGTTCCACGAGGCCATGCCCGAGGGTGCGCTGCGGTTTCACGAGGCCTTTGGGCTCGAATACTGAACCCAGCGGGCTTCAAACCGCGTAGCGCGAAAACCAAACGCGGGCCCAGAGGGGCCCGCGCTTTTTCTTTCCAGAGGTCAGACCCGTCGGGTCAGCCGCGCGGCTCGGCGCGCAGGCCGCGCCAGATCGCAAGGCACATGATCAGCAGCACGATGGTGAACGGCAGACCGGTCGAGATGACCATCGACTGCAGCGACGACAGGCCGCCCGCCGAAAGCAGCAGCACGATCGCCACCGCACCTTCGAAGACCGCCCAGAACACACGCTGCGGAACCGGTGCATCGACCTTGCCGCCTGCGGTGATCGTGTCGATCACCAGTGAGCCGGAGTCCGACGAGGTGACGAAGAACACGATCACCAGCACCACCGCGATTACCGAGGTGATCGACGACATCGGCAGCCCCTCCAGCATCGCAAAGAGCGAGAGCGGCGGGTTGTAGCTGTCGATCACATTGGCTTTCACCATGCTGTTGGCCGGATCGCTCAGCACTTGGTCAATCGCCACGCCGCCAAACACCGCCATCCACAGCACGCAGACGAGGCTCGGGATGATCAGCACGCAGATCACGAACTCACGCACGGTGCGACCACGGCTGACGCGGGCGATGAACATGCCCACGAACGGCGACCAGCTGATCCACCACGCCCAGTAGAACGAGGTCCAGCCCTGCACGAAGTCGGTGTCTTCGCGGCCAACCGGGTTCGACAGCGGCACGAGGTCCACCAGATAGGCGCCGAGCCCGCTGAAGAAGTCCGAGAAGATCATCATCGTCGGGCCAACCGCCAGCACGAACACCAGCAGCAGCGCCGCAAGGCCCATGTTGATCTCGGACAGGACCTTCACCCCGCCGTCGAGACCGCGCACCACCGAGACCAGCGCAATCGCGGTGATGCCGGAGATGATCAGCACCTGCATGGTCGAGCCGATCGGAACGCCGAACACATGGTTGAGGCCCGCGTTCACCTGCTGCGCGCCAAAGCCCAGCGAGGTGGCAAGACCGAAGAGCGTGGCAAAGACCGCAAGGATGTCGATGATATGGCCCCACCAGCCCCAAACACGTTCGCCCAGCAGCGGATAGAAGGCCGAGCGCACGGTCAGCGGCAGGCCCTTGTTGTAGGAAAACAGCGCCAGCGCCAGCGCCATCACCGCGTAGATCGCCCAAGGGTGCAGACCCCAGTGGAAGATCGTCGCCGCAAGGCCCATGGTCTTGGCCGCTTCGACGTTCTCGGGGATCAGGTTGCCATCTGCGTCAAAGGGCGACGGCACGCCGAGCGGCGAGCTGACCGCCATGTGATAGACCGGCTCGAGCACGCCGAAGAACATGAGGCCAATGCCCATGCCCGCGGCGAACAGCATCGCGAACCAGCCCGCGTAGCCGTAATCGGGCGTCGCTTCGGCCCCGCCGAGGCGCACCTTGCCCATCGGCGAGACGATGAGCACGAGGCAGAAGATGACAAAGATGTTCGCCGCGCCAAGGAAGAACCAGTCGAAGGTCTTCGTGGCGAAGGAGAACAGCCAGCTGAACACCGCGCCCGCCTGTTCCGGCAGCGCGAGCGTGTAGAACACGAAGGCCACGACCACCGCACCCGAGATGAGGAACACCGGGTTGTGGATGTCGAGGCCGAACGGGCCGATTGTGGTTTCGATATTGTCCTGACCGATTTCATAGTCGGTCTGGATGATGTCCGACGCGCCTTCCGGCGCGGGGATACCCAGATCCTCGGTGTCTTCCGTGGAGTTGTTGTCGCTCACGTGTGGACCCTCCTTATTGTGTTGTCTTGTTGTGTGGTTCTTGGCGGTGTGCCTGTGTCATGAGCCTGAGAGGTGGCTCAGCGCACCACCATGACCGAGACTTTTGCGCGGGATGCCACCGTGCCGCCGTTGGACGGCCAGAAGTGGTCGGCGATGCCGGGGATATGGCTGGCCATCACCACGAGGTCGGCATCGGTATCGAGAACCGCCTTCACCAGCGCCGGATCAAGGTCCACCGCCGGATCATGGGTGATCACCGGAACAGACTCCGCCTCGACGCCAGCCGCGAGAGCCTTGGCCTTGGCGAAAACGGCGAGTTTCTCGCCATATTCCTCCGGTGTGTGCGCGATCGACGAGGGCGTCGACGCGCTGACCCCGACATAGATCAGCTTGGCTCCGTAATGCGCGGCCAGATCCCCCGCCACGTCCAGAGCCTTCTGCAGCCGATCCGCATGGGTCAAATCGACCGGCACCATGATGCGTTTGAACATGGGTCCCTCCGTCTTTCACGGCCCCTGTGCGGGCCTGCGTGCCTGTTTCAGCAAGGCGCGACAGTGGCGCTGAGCCTCTGATCCCGCCTGCCCCTCTGTCACCCGCCGCGGCGGCCGATGCCCGCGCCAGCCTTGGGCAATTGCCGTTGGCGCGGGGCCGCAACGGCCCGGCGGACCCCCGGCGCGCCATCAGCTAGCGCACGGAGACGTGAGGTAAAGGTTACATTTATTTTAGCTGCGGACCAAGCTTAGCCTGCCCCAGCGTCAGCGCGGCGGCTTTTCCCGCCCCCTCGCTTAGCCCAGACCCGGGATCACTGCGAAGGCATCAGAAACAGATCGCTGACCCAGCCCGCGCCGCCCGCCGCGGTGACCATCGCATGGATCTGTCCGCGGTGATGGGTCTGGTGGTTGAACATATGCGCGATGCACAGCGCTTTCGGCTGCTGCTGCTCGCGCCCGCTCGCCCCCGACCACCAGCGCAAATCGCCCGACAGATCGGCGCTGCCGAGGGCCTCCGCCCAGCCCAGCATATGCGCGTCCAATGTCTGCCGCTCTGAAGACCATTCAGACAACCCATCGGTCAGCGCCAAGCTGTCTGCAATGCCGCCCTCCGGCCGCGCGACATCCGAAAGTCGGCTGAGCCACATGCGATCGGCCCAGAGAAGATGGTTGGCGGTGGCAAGAATGGAGCCAAAGAACGCGCCCCTCTGCGCCGTCAGATCCTGCGGCGGCAGCAAGGCGATCTCCGCCTGCATCAGCCGGTTCTGCCAGTCGTTATAGCGCGCGAGGCGCTGCACATCTGCTTGGTCCATCCGCTCTCTCCTGCTGGCCTGAGGCGCCGCATCCGGGCGGAAGTTAAGACCACCGCGGCCACAGCCGCAACTTATGCGCGTCCGGATCGGCAGAACCCCACTTGACCGGACCTGCGGGGATGCTAGTGAGGCGGGACGGTGGGCCTGTAGCTCAATTGGTTAGAGCAGGGCGCTCATAACGCCTTGGTTGCGGGTTCAAGTCCTGCCGGGCCTACCACAACCGCCATATTCGGCGATCCCTCCCCTTGAACATTCCCCTGACGTCCAACTCTCTGCGCTGCAAAGGCAAACGTGGTGCTGCGGCCCTCTGCTTTCCAAGCGCCGGGTCGACAATCCATGCCTCCAGCATGTGATTTGACCAATTTGCGCCACAGTTAGATCAAAGTTTCTCCGCTTAGTTAACCTAAACGATTCATTAACCACTGAGCAGATGCCCACTCCGGGCACCAAGAGCCTGAGGGCAAGGTCGCAAGTAACTATAAGTGATAAGGGGTAAACCTCATGCCGGACCGTCTTGATCGCCACCCGAAACTCGCCACCTCTTTTGTGGGTGTCATGTCTTTCGTCGTGATCGCGGCCACTGCCGCTGCCATCTTTGGCATCCGCTGGCAGGCAGAGGATTACGAGGTGCGTCTGCAGCGCGAACTGGGGCTGCGCAGCGCGCAGGCTCTCTCGCAGACCTTCAACAAGGCGATCGAACGGGAATGGGACTCGCTGCGCGCCGTCGCCGCCCGGACCGCCGACGCCTCCACCGAGGAAATGCAGGACTTCGCCGACGCCGTCATTCAAGCCGGTGGTCAGGTGGCCTGGGTCGGCTTCGCCTCGCCCGACGGCATGATCATCGCCGGTTCTCGCGGCGAGCGGGTCGGAGAGGCCGCGGATCAATGGAACTGGTTCAAGTCCGGCTTCAGCGGCGAGACCGTGGGGACCGCCTGGACCAAGAAGAACGGCGACGAAAGCGGCGAGCGCTTCATCAACCTGTCGATGCCGGTGACCGATCAGAACGGTGACACCGTAGCCGTGGCCGTTTACCGTCTGCGCATCGCGTGGGTTGCCGATTACATGGCCGATGCGGCCAGCAACCTCGCCGTCGGCGCGATCATCCGCGACCGCAAGGGCCAGACCATCGTCGACACCCGCGGCGACGACCACACCGAAGAACTGCCGCCGCGCGTCGAAGGCATGATCCTCGCAGGCCGTCCCGACGCCGACCGCACCGCCCTGCAGCGCACCGACGAAGGCCATCTCTATGCCGTGCTGCCCAGCTTCACCCACGCGTCGATGCCGGGCTTTGGCTGGACGCTGATCGTCGATGTGCATGCGGACAGCTTTGCCGAGGCCCTGCCCGACTTCATGCGCGGCGTGAACATTATGATCGCGGCGGTCGCCCTTGGCACCCTGCTCTGCGCGGCGCTGCTGTTCCGCCACCTCACGCGCCCGTTCCAGCGCCTCATCCAGACCGCCACCGCGCTCGCCGATGGTCAGGTCGTCTATCCTCGCGAAGAGCAGACCACCCGCGAAAGCATGCTTCTGTCGGCGGTGCTCGCGCGGCTCCAGACGCAAATCCAATCGCTGCGGGCCACGACCCGCTAAGGGTTGACCGCACCACAAAAACGGCCCGCAGCGGAAATGCTGCGGGCCTTTTGCTTTGCGGATCGCGGAAGGGGCTGGCTCAGGCGGACGCCGCCGCCTTGGGCTCTGCACCCTGCCCCAGCACGTCGGCGGCGATCTCAAAGCTTTTCAGCCGCGCCGCGGGATCGTGGATCATCCCGGTCAGGATCATCTCATCTGGCTGGTAGCGCGCGATCAACGCCTCAAGCTGCTCCGCGACCGCCGCACGATCGCCAACCGCAGAGATCCGCAGCGCCGAATTGGCGGCGGCAAGGTAGCGCGGATCGGTGGCCGCCTCGATATCGTCCAGCGGGCGCGGCAGCTTGCCGGGGCGTCCGGTGCGCAGATTGATGAAGGCCTGCTGCTGCGAGCTTTTCAGCCGCAACGCCTCCTCGGTGGTGTCCGCGGCCCAGACGTTGGCCGCCAGCATGAAATGCGGCTCCTGCGTCACCCCCGGCTGGAACCGGCTGCGGTAGACGTCGATCGCCTGCTCCAGCGCGTCGGGTGCGAAATGCGAGGCAAAGGCGTAAGGCAGCCCGAGATGCGCCGCCAGCTGCGCGCCGAAGAGCGACGAGCCGAGGATCCACACCGGCACATGCGTGCCCTCGCCGGGCACCGCGCGCACCGGCTGGTGCGGCTCGGCGGGTTGGAACAGGCCAAGCAGTTCGACCACATCTTCGGGGAAGCGATCGGCGCTCTGCGCCATATTGCGGCGCAGCGCCATGGCGGTGGTCTGATCCGAGCCCGGCGCGCGCCCGAGGCCAAGGTCGATGCGCCCGGGAAACAGCGTCTCCAGCGTGCCGAACTGTTCGGCGATGACCAGCGGCGCATGGTTGGGCAGCATGATGCCGCCCGCGCCCACGCGGATGGTCTTGGTCGCCGCAGCCACCTGTCCGATCACCAGCGAGGTCGCCGCCGAGGCGATGCCGGGCATATTGTGGTGCTCGGCCAGCCAATAGCGCGCGTAGCCCCAGGCCTCGGCGTGCTTTGCCAGCTCGAGCGTGTTCTGCAGCGCCTGCGCCGTGGTGCCGCCTTCGGGCACCGGCGAAAGGTCGAGCAGGCTGTAGGGAATGCGGGTCATGGAGAACCTCTTTGTCGTGTCGACCCTCGATATAGGCGCCGCATGCCCGCACCGTCACCCTGCACAGGCGCACACAGCGCGCCCGAACCTGTGCACCCGCACAAACTGCCTCAGCGCGCCGCCATGCGGATCGCGCCGTCGAGGCGGATCACCTCGCCGTTCAGCATCGGGTTCTCGACGATATGCTGCACCAGCGCGGCATATTCCGCCGGATCGCCAAGCCGCGCCGGGAACGGCACCTGCTGGCCAAGGCTGTCCTGCACCTCCTGCGGCAGCCCCTGCATCATCGGCGTCAGGAAGAGCCCCGGCGCGATGGCGCAGACGCGAATACCGCTCGGCGCCAGATCGCGCGCCATGGGCAGTGTCATACCAACCACACCGCCCTTGGAGGCGGCATAGGCCACCTGCCCGACCTGCCCCTCATAGGCGGCCACAGAGGCGGTGTTGACGATGACGCCGCGGTTGCCGTCCTTGTCCAGCGGCGCGTTCTGCGCCATCAGCGCCGCCGCCTGCGAGGCGACGTTGAACGTGCCGGTGAGGTTGATGGCGATGGTCTTGGCAAAGAGCGCCGGATCATGCGCCACGCCGCGCGAGACGGTCTTGGCCCCCGGCGCGATCCCGGCGCAGCTGACCGCCACATGCAGCGCGCCCTGCGCCGAGCTGACCTGCGCCAGCGCGGCGGCGACGCTCTCGGGGTCGGTGACATCGGTCTCGATAAAGCTGCCGCCGATATCGCTTGCCGTCACCGGCCCGCGCTCGGCATCCTTGTCCAGCAGCACCACTTTGGCGCCAAGCCCCGCGAGCCGCACCGCCGTCGCCGCGCCAAGCCCCGAAGCGCCGCCCGACACCACGGCCACGACATTTTCGTCGATCTGCATGAAATCCTCCAGTTTCTCCTCGGGCGCGAGATGACCGCAGCCAAGGCCCCGCGTCCAGCAGGCGGGCGGAGGGACGTTGCGTCAGCCCTCGCGCGTGGCCGCTTCGATCACCGGGCTGCCAAGCGCGCCATAGAGGATCATCACCACGGCGCGGCTCGGCGCTTCCTTCAGCGTCTCGCCCAGTTCCGCCACGGTGGAGGCGACCATGCGCTGCCCGGCCTTGCTGACGTTCTCGGCCATCAGCGTCGGCGTCTCGGGCGGCAGCCCCGCCGCGATCAGCCGCTCTGCCAGCTTCGAAAAGGTGCGCCGACCCATGTAGACGCAGGTGACCGCCTCGGGATCGGCCAGCGCGGGGAGGTTCATCTCTTCGGGCAGCGCGCCGGTGACGTCATGGCCGGTGACGAACTGCAGCCGCCGCGCGGTGAGCCGCCGGGTGAGCGGCATAGACGCCGCCGCAGCCGCAGCCGAGGCCGAGGTCACGCCCGGCACCACCTCGAAGGGAATGCCCGCCTCGGTCACCGCGGCGATTTCTTCCTCGAGCCGTCCGAAAATGCCCGCGTCGCCCGATTTCAGCCGCACCACATGTTGCCCCGACAGCGCATGTTCGACCAGCAGCGCGCTGACGTATTCCTGCTTTGGCGAAGGGCAGCCCGCGCGCTTGCCCACGGCGACCATCTCGGTGCCCGCGTTGCAAAGCTCGAGGATCGGACCGGAGGCGAGATCGTCATAGAGCACGGCATCGGCGGCCTGCAGGCACTTCAGCGCCCGCACGGTCAGCAGATCGGGGTCTCCGGGACCGGAAGAGACGAAACTGACAAAGCCGGACATGGGGCCTCCGTGAGCGGAATGAGCGGTGCGCCCCCTGCTACGCTGCGGAAGGGAGCGGTGCAAGACGGCGCTGCCGCGACAGGGGCCGGCGTTCACCCGGCGGGCTCCGGCCCGTCCAGGCACTTTCCCAGCCGGAGCAAGGCGCGCAGCGCCGCCGGCCAGCGGCCGACCGCCCCCCCGGGCGGCCGCTTCTTTGACGTTACCGCGCGCTCGGCGGTTCAGCGGTGCGGCACGATAAAGCGCTGCCCCTCAAGCGCCACAAGCGGCAGCCCGCGGTCGCCCCCTGGCCTCTGGTCCGCCTGTAAGAAGACTCGCGGCTCCCCCAGCCCCACAAAGAAAACGCCCCGCACCTTGCGGTACGGGGCATCAAATCTCGACCTGTGGTCAGGACATCAGAGGCGCGAGGCCACGTTTTCCCAGTTCACCAGGTTGTCGAGGAAGTTCGCCAGATAGGCCGGACGCTTGTTGCGGAAGTCGATGTAGTAGGAGTGCTCCCACACGTCGCAGCCAAGCAGCGCGGTCTGGCCGAAGCACAGCGGGTTCACGCCGTTCTCGGTCTTGGTGATCTTCAGGCCACCGTCGGTGTCTTTCACCAGCCAGGCCCAGCCCGAGCCGAACTGGCCAGCGCCAGCGGCCGAGAAGTCTTCCTTGAACTTGTCGAAGGTGCCGAAGGACTCGGTGATCGCCTTTTCCAGCTCACCCGGAAGCGCGTTCTCGCCCGGACCCATCATTTCCCAGAACTGGGTGTGGTTCCAGTGCTGCGAGGCGTTGTTGAACAGGCCGGACTGGGCGACAGCGCCGGACTCGTAGGTGCCCTTGACGATCTCTTCCAGCGACTTGTCCGCCCACTCGGTGCCGTCGATCAGCTTGTTCAGCGTGGTGACGTAGGTGTTGTGGTGGATGTCGTGGTGATACTCCAGCGTCTCCTTGGACATACCCTTGGAGGCCAGCGCGTCGTGGGCATAGGGAAGGTCGGGAAGTTCAAAGGACATATGCGTTTCCTTTCGCCTGTCTGTGAGTTTGAGTGTATTCCTAGACCTGCTACACGCGAGGTCAAGCTAAGTTCCGTGTACCATTGCACTCAGGGCTGTGCGGCAAGCTCGTTCAGCGGTGCGCCTTCGCAGATGCCACTGGCCTGAAACACCCGGTCAAATCCCGCCGGGATCGCGGTGACGACAACCTCTCCGCTGCGCTTGTCGAACCCTGCGCGGTAGAGCATTCGCCGCGTCTGCTGCGCCCCTGATCCGACCGGATAATCCCATGTAAAGCTGATCCTGCGCGTGCTGTCGCTGGCCACTTTGCCCAGCACCGGCAGGCCGAAGTTATAGCTCAGCGCGATCGGGTCCGAGATGATCACGCGGCCAGTTTCGGGATCATGGGCGATGAACAGCACGGGCGGAATCCAGCGCTGACTGTAGGGCACATGAATACGGCATAAATATCCGATCGCCCCTGCCGGAATCACCAGCGGCACCACCTCCGCCGCCGGCGCGTCCAACGCACGATCCTGCCGCGCGGCGGGGGCTCCGCCCGCCCAAAGCGTCTGAGCGCTCAGCGCAACCGGCCCCGCAAGCGCACCGATCTGCGCCGCCACACCCAGTTGGCGCAGGGCGATGCGGGCGATGGTATGCGCTTGAAACCTCATCCGATCGCCCTTCTCCCTTGCGGTACGTCTGCCGACGCTACGGGTGCCGGGCCAAAGGTGCAATGAGCTTCGCCCTAGAAATATTCGAAATCCGGGCCATTTTTCGCCGCGCCGGCCAGCAGCCGAAAGACGTAATCGGCCACCGAGCGAAAGGCGAAAATCTGCGCCTCCTCTTCCGAGACCAGCCAGATCGCGGCAGCTGCCTGCGAAAGCCGGGTGCGGCGCAGCGCCCCGACCGGGAACGCAGCGGGCGCCATATTGGTGGGCGTGAGCCGCGCCAGTGTCTCGCGCAGGCAGCCGCCGGTCAGGCTCAGCCGCACCCGCATGTCCGACACGTCGAGCACCAGCGCATGCGCCCCGGCGTCATCAAGCTCGGCCTGCAGCCGCCGCGCCGCCTCGGCAGCTTCGCCATGCGGCAGCAGCAACAGCAGCTCATCAGGCGACATCCACAGCAGCCCCCGCTCCGCCGTGCCCGAGACCTGCCAGCGCCCCGGAAGCGCGCAGCCCGCCAGCACCTCGACCGGCCCGGCAAAGGCCGGATGATCGAACGCGCCGCGCAACGAAACCATGCCGCAGGGCCCCATCTCGCGCAGGGTGATCGCGCCTTCGGCCACGGCGCCCATCAACGGGCTCATCGGCTCCATGGTGATCTCAGACATCGTTCCTTGCCCCCTCGGCATCGTAAAAGACCGGGCTGACGATCCGCGCTTTCAGCGTGGTCTTGGCCTCGTCTGCGGGATCATAGTCATCGGTGGTGAAGGTCAGCTCCTCGCCCATCCGCTGCGGGCCGCCGCGCACCAGCGCCATGGCGATCCCCTTGCCCAGCGTCGGCGAGAAATAAGAGGACGTCACCCGCCCCTCGGTGTTGCGCTGGCCGTTGGCGTTCTTGCCCGCCGCAATGGCGAGCGCGCCCGTGGGCAGCACACCGCCGTCGTCCATCTCGAGCCCGACCAGTTTCCAGCGGGTCGGATCAGCCATATGCACCCGCTCCTGAGCGCGCTTGCCGAGGAAGTCTTCCTTCTTCTTCGAGATCGCCCAGCCAAGGTTCAGATCCTGCGGGATCACCGTGCCGTCGGTCTCGTCGCCGATCATGATGAAGCCCTTCTCGGCGCGCATCACATGCAGCGCCTCGGTGCCATAGGGCGTGACGTCCCATTCCGCGCCAAGCTCCAGCAAACGCCCCCAGAACGCCCGCCCGAGGCTCGCCGGAACCGCCACCTCATAGCTGAGCTCCCCTGAGAAAGAGATGCGGAACACCCGCGCCGGGAAGCCGCCGAGCGTACCTTCGGCAAAGCTCATGAACGGCAGCGCCTCTTTGCTGAGGTCCATGCCGCCGAGCTTTTCCAGAAGGCACCGTGCCTGCGGGCCGACCACGGCGACCTGCGCGTAGGCTTCGGTTACATTGGCGGTGTAGACTTGCCAGTCAAACCATTCACATTGAAGCCAATCTTCCATAAGGGCATGCACGTGCTCGGCGCCGCCCGTCGTGGTGTGGCAGAGCCAAGTGTCCTCGGCCAGCCGAACCACAACGCCGTCATCCATCAAAAAGCCGTTCTCGGTACACATCAGCCCGTAGCGGCATTTGCCCACCGGCAGCGTGCTCATCATGTTGGTGTAGAGCATGTCGAGGAATTTGCCCGCATCCGGCCCTTTGAGGACAATCTTGCCCAGCGTGGATGCATCCAGCAGCCCAAGGCTTTGACGTGTCGCAAGAATCTCGCGATTGACCGCCATCTCGGTGGTCTCGCCCGGGCGCTTGTAGCAATAGGGCCGCCGCCATTGGCCCACCGGTTCGAAGGTGGCACCATTCGCTTCGTGCCACGCATCCATCGGCGTGCGGCGCAGCGGCTGGAACAGCTCGTCCCGCGCCTCGCCGGTGATCGCGCCAAAAGAGATCGGCGTGTAAGGCGGGCGGAACGTGGTGGTGCCGACCTGAGGAATGGCCTCACCCAATGCATCAGAAAGAACAGCCAGACCATTGATATTGCTTAGCTTACCCTGATCTGTCGCCATACCAAGCGTGGTGTAGCGCTTGGCGTGTTCGACACTCTCATAGCCCTCGCGGGCGGCAAGCTGCAGGTCCGACACTTTCACGTCGTTCTGATAGTCGAGGAAGGCCTTCATCCGCAGATCGGGCGTCGCCTTGCTCGGCATGATCCATGTGGCCAGAAGCGGGGTCTCGCCAAGGTCCTCGCCCGTCGCAGCGATACCTTGCGCGTCTTCACACCCCACTTCAAGAGCGGCTTTTCGACCCGCCTTATCAGCACTTTGCAGGACATAATTCAGCCTCATTTCGCCATCAGCCGCGCCTGCCGCAATCACGTTTGCCATGCCATCGGCACTGCTGGCGGCCCGCGCGGGATCGGGTCTGAAGAAGGCGCCATCCTCGTCCCAGCGCAGCTTGCCGCCGCAATGGGACCAGAGATGCACCACCGGAGACCAGCCGCCCGACATGGCAAGCGCATCGCAGGGAATATCCTCGAGCACATTGCCGGTGCCATCGGCGAGACAGCTGTGCACCGTCGCCACCCGCGCCCCGCCGGTGACTTTCGCCACCGCGCGTCCGGGATCGACGCGCACACCGCGCTCGCGCACCAGTTCCATCAATTTGCCGCCGCCCATAGGCCGCGCGTCGAGCACCCGCTCGACGATGACACCGGCATCGACCAGCGTCAGCGCGGTGCGATAAGCGTCGTCATTGTTGGTGACGATCACCACCTTTTCTCCGGGCGTGACGCCATAGTTGACCACATAGTCGCGCATCGCCGAGGCCAGCATCACCCCCGGTACGTCATTGCCCGCAAAGCTCAGCGGTCGCTCGATCGCGCCGGTGGCGGTGATGATGCGCTTGGCGCGGATCCGCCAGAGCCGGTGACGCGGACCCGCCGCGCCCGGCGCGTGATCGGTCAGCCGCTCGTAGCCAAGCACATAGCCATGATCCTGCACCGCCGCGCCCATGCAGCGCGCGACGCGGCGCAGGTTCGGCAGCGCGTCAAGCTCGGCCAGAGTCGCCTCGACCCACGCCTCGGGCGTCATGCCGTCGATCGTTCCGCCATCGACCGGCGCCCGCCCGCCCCAATGCGGCGATTGTTCGATCAGCAACACCTCGGCCCCGGCCCGCGCGGCGGTCTTGGCGGCCTGCAGCCCCGCGATGCCGCCGCCGACCACAAGCACGTCGGTGTGGACATGGAAATGCTCGTACCCATCGGCGTCGCGGCTTTCCGGATGCGGCGCCTTGCCGAGTCCGGCGGCGCGGCGGATGACCGGCTCGTAGAGATGCTTCCAGAAGGCGCGCGGCCAGAGGAAGGTCTTGTAGTAGAACCCCGCGGGCAGAAAACGCGAGAGCGCCGCATTCACCGCGCCGATGTCATGCTCGAGGCTGGGCCAGCGGTTCTGGCTTTCGGCGGTGAGCCCGTCAAAGACTTCGGTGGTCGTGGCGCGCTGGTTCGGCTCGAAGCGCGGGCCGGTGCCAAGCCCGACCAGCGCGTTCGGCTCTTCCGCCCCCGAGGCGATGACCCCGCGCGGGCGGTGGTATTTGAAGCTGCGCCCCATCAGCAGCCGGTCGTTGGCGATGAGCGCCGAGGCCAGCGTGTCGCCGGGATAGGCACTCATCGATGTGCCATCGAAGGTGAAGCGGATGCTCTTGGAGCGGTCGATGAAACGACCGCCCTTGGCCAGACGGGTGCTCATATGCGGTGCCTCGCTGTCTGGAACGCGCCGGAGCCTCCGGCGGGAGTATTTGCCGAAAGGTGAAAGCTCATGCGGGCACCTGCCAGTCCGGGTGGCGGGCGCGGATCCGCGCGAGGATCTCTTCGGGCGGTTCGGGCGCGCGGGCGCTGTAGGTGCCGTAGACCTCCATCGTCACGCTGTCGCGCGCCGCAAGGAACCACTTGCCGCAGCCATAGGCGTGGCGCCAGCGTTCCAGCACCGGGCCTTTCGCCGCGTGGCGGTTGAAGAGATAGGCCTCAAGTTCGGCATCGGAGCTGCCGGGGCCCTCGCGCCGCAAATGCGCCTCGCCTCCGGGGGCGAGTTCGATCTCTGCAGCCTCGAGGCCGCAGCAGGGACAGGTGAGGATCAGCATGCGACCTCTCCTTTGCTTGGGGAAGACAGGGGCATGGCAGAGCGCCGCCAGCCCGCCGGAGCGGCGGGGGCGGGAATTTGGCGGATCGGAGGAAGAGCGGTGCCGTCAGTCCGCAGCGGCGGGCGGCTCGGCGGTGTCCTGAAGCGTGCCGCTTTCGCCTTCGACCGCTTCCACAAGGCTTTGGCTGTCGGCGCTGGCGGCAGCGCTGCTTTGGTCGCCTGCACCCGCCTCTGGTCCGGCCCCAAAGAGCGCCCAGAGGACAACGGCAATGACCACGAGCGCCACGCCCAGAAGCAGGGAGAGCAGCGCCACGAGGCCACTGCGCGCCGATGAGCGGCTCTTGCGGGGAGCGTCCCGGCCAGTTGCGCGATCTGCGGCGCGGGCCTCTGCCGCGGGTGTGTCATGCGGCGTGGCGTGGCCTGCCATGGGCGCTCTCCTTGGGTGCTGCGTTGCGTGACCGCAACGCGCAGCCGGGCGGTTCCGTTCCGCTGCAATGCGGCAATGATCCATTTTCCGCTCATCGTGCGGGCACCTCCCCCCTGCGCGCGCCTGATTTGCGGGCGTACACGCTGGATACACGCGGAATTCAGCGCTGCGTTGCGCTTGGTCAATGATTGGTCACCGCCCCGACCTACCGTGAGGAAACGCCGGCCCGAACCGGAAGACAAGAAGCCACGCAAGGAGGCCCCATGAGCAGACTTCTGACACTGACCCTGACCAGCCATCGCGGTCGCCGCTACCCGGTTGAGCTTTTCACCGCCGACACCGCCTTTGCCGACGAAGGCGCGGTGTATCTTCTGATGCGCCTGCCCGAGGGGCGCGCCGTGCAGGCGCAGATCCTCTATGTGGGCGACGCCGAGGCGCTTGGCGCGCAGCTCGAGGCCGACAAGCGCGAGAACGGCCCGTGGTCCCGCGCCGCCGAAATGGGGTTCGACACCGTGGGTGCCGTGGCGCTGTCGCGCCCCGAGGACCGGCAGATGATCGCCCGCGAGTTCATCGACAGCTGGCACCCGCCCTGCAACGCGGGCCAAGGCGCGCAGACCGGGCTGATGGGGCTGGCCGCGCCCCTGCCCGTCACCCTGCCGCGCAGCGCGCTCGGCCGCTGAGGCGCGGGTAGCGGCGCCTCTGAAGGGGCTCGTGGCGGCACTCAATGGGCCACCCCCGCCGCCACGCTTTCGTCGATGAACCGGCCTTCGCGGAACCGGTCCAGCCCGAACTCGGCGGTGAGAGATGAGTGCCCCTTGGCCATCAGTTCGGCAAAGCCCCAGCCCGAGCCGGGGATCGCCTTGAAGCCGCCGGTGCCCCAGCCGCAGTTGAGGAAGCAATTCTCCAGCGGGGTCTTCGACAGGATCGGCGAGCGGTCGCCGGTCACATCGACGATGCCGCCCCATTGCCGCAGCATCTTGAGGCGGCTGATCATCGGGAAGGTCTCGGTGAGCGCCCGCACGGTTTCTTCGATATGCTGGAAGCTGCCGCGCTGGGTGTAGTTGACGAAGCCGTCGGTACCGCCGCCGATCACCATCTCGCCCTTGTCCGACTGGCTCATATAGCCGTGCACCGTATTGGCCATGACCACCACATCCATGCAGGGTTTGATCGGCTCGGAGACCAGCGCCTGCAGCGCCACCGACTCGATTGGCAACCGGAAGCCCGCCTTCTCGGCCAGAACGCCGGAATGGCCCGCCACCACAATGCCAAGCTTGTCGCAGTCGATCTCGCCGCGGGTGGTGCTGACGCCCTGCACCTTGCCCCCCTCCGAGCGGATGCCGGTCACCTCGCAATTCTGCACGATGTCCATGCCCATGTCCGAGCAGGCCCGCGCATAGCCCCAGGCCACCGCATCGTGGCGTGCCGTGCCGCCGCGCGCCTGCCAGAGCGCGCCCAGCACCGGATAGCGCGGCCCGTCGATGTTCATGATCGGACACAGGCGTTTCACCTCGCGCGGGCCGATCATCTCGGTCTCGATGTTCTGCAGTCGGTTGGCGTGAACCGTGCGCTGATAGCCGCGCAGCTCGTGCTCGGTCTGCGCCAGCATCATCACGCCGCGCGGGCTGAACATCACGTTGTAATTGAGGTCCTGACTAAGCCCCTCATAGAGCGAGCGGGCCTTCTCATAGATCGCCGCCGAAGGGTCCTGCAGGTAGTTCGAGCGGATGATCGTCGTGTTGCGCCCGGTGTTGCCGCCGCCGAGCCAGCCCTTCTCGAGGATCGCCACATCGGTGATGCCGAAATTCTTGCCGAGGTAATAGGCGGTGGCCAGACCATGTCCGCCCGCCCCGATGATCACCACGCTATAGCGGCGCTTCGGCTCGGGTTTGCGCCAGGCGCGCGCCCAGCCGGTGTGGTAGCGGGCGGCCTCACGGGCGATGGCAAATACCGAATAGCGTTTCATGGGTCTCGAATCCGCTTTGTGAAAAATCCACTGGCTGCTGCAATTCCTGCACGCGGCGGCGCGCGGTGCAACCGCCTGTCTTGCCGCGCGGTGAACACGCGGCAAAGAGCTGCAGGGCTTTGCCCTTTTTTCCCGGCGCGCGGGCATATACATGGAGGGCAGAAGGAGAGCTTGGGATGATGATTTTCTGGATCGTGACCGGCCTTGCGGTGCTTGCCGTGGCCGCCCCGATGGTGGTGGCGCTGCTGCGCGCGCGCCGCGAGATCACCGGGGCCGAGGCCTCCGACCTGCAGGTCTACCGTGACCAGCTTTCCGAGATCGACCGCGACCGCGCCCGTGGCACCATCGGCGAGGCCGAGGCCGAGCGGCTGCGCACCGAAGTGTCGCGCCGCATTCTCGCCGCCGACAGCCGCGCCCATCAAGCCGGTGCCGCGCCCGCCAGCGGCGCCGCACGCGGGCCGCGCCGGGTGAGTGCCGCGCTGCTGCTGCTCGCGCTGATCGGCGGCAGCTATGCGCTCTATCTGACGCTCGGCGCACCCGGCTATGGCGATCTGACGCTGCGCGACCGTATCGCCGCAGCGCAAGAGATGCGCGAGACCCGCCCCTCGCAACAGGAGGCCGAAGCCGCCCTGCCCGCCAGCCCGCCCAGCGACGCGCCCGAGGAATACGCCCAGCTCGTCACCCGCCTGCGCGGCGCGGTTGAAGAGCGCCCGGACGATCTGCAGGGCCAGATGCTGCTCGCCCGCTCCGAGGCGGCGCTTGGCAATTACGCCGCCGCCTATGCGGCGCAGCGCCGGGTGATCGACCTCAAGGCCGATACTGCCGGTGCCGAAGACTATGCCGATCTGGCGGATATGATGGTTCTAGCCGCGGGTGGCTACGTCTCGCCCGAGGCCGAAAAAGTGCTCGATCAGGTTATGCAGCGCGATCCCGAAAACGGCGTGGCGCGCTACTACGGCGGGCTGATGATGGCCCAGACCGGCCGCCCGGACAGCGCCTTCCGCATCTGGGACAATCTGCTGCGCGACAGCGACGCCGGCGCGCCTTGGGTGCCCGCCATCGCCGAGCAGATGCCGCAGATGGCGCAGCGCGCCGGGATCAACGACTACACCCTGCCGCAGATGGCCAGCGCCGATCTTCCGGGTGCGCTCCCCGGCCCAACTACAGAAGACATGCAGGCGGCCTCCAAGATGTCCGAAGCCGACCGTCAGGCGATGATCGAGGGGATGGTCGACAATCTCTCGCAGCGACTGGCCGATCAGGGCGGCAGCCCCGAGGAATGGGCCCGCCTGCTCACCGCGCTCGGCGTGCTCGGCCAGACCGACCGCGCGCAATCCATCTGGGACGAAGCGCAGCAGGTCTTCGCCACCCGCCCCGAGGCGCTCGCCACGGTGCGCCAAGGCGCGGCCCGCGCCGGTCTCACCGACTGACGATTCCGGGGCCCTTCTTCTCTTTCCAAATACGCCGGGGTGAATTGGCCGACAGGCCAAGAGGGGCAGCGCCCCTCCCTTCCCTCACCGCCCGAGCTGGCCTAAACAGCGCGAAACCACCACAGGACGCCCCGAGATGATCCACGAAGACATCGCCGATTTCGCCGCCGCCCTGCCGCCGATGCGGGCCATTGCCGGGCTCGACCTTGGCACCAAGACCATCGGCGTCGCGCTCTCGGACCGGCTGCTCTCGGTCGCCACCCCGGTGGAGACGATCAAACGCAAGAAATTCACCCTCGACGCC
Source organism: Salipiger sp. CCB-MM3 (assembly GCF_001687105.1). Lineage (NCBI taxonomy): Bacteria > Pseudomonadati > Pseudomonadota > Alphaproteobacteria > Rhodobacterales > Roseobacteraceae > Salipiger > Salipiger sp. CCB-MM3. Next base: position 73,583 of record NZ_CP014595.1, on the reverse strand, counting down.
GAGGCGCTGCTAAAGATCGTGCGGGATCGCGAGGTCGGCGGCATCATCCTCGGGCTGCCGCGCAATATGGACGGCTCCGAAGGCCCGCGTGCGCAATCGACACGCGCCTTCGCGCGCAACCTGTCGAACCTCTGGGATGGGCCGATCAGCTTCTGGGACGAGCGCCTGTCGACCGTCGCCGCCGAACGCGCGCTGCTCGAGGCCGACACCTCGCGCAAGAAGCGCGCCGAACTGATCGACCATGTGGCGGCGAGCTTCATCCTGCAGGGCGCGCTGGACCGGCTGCGCCACATCCGCGAGGCCTGAGCCGATGACCGGCGATGCGCGCAATCAGAGCCCCATAGAAAGCCCCTGCATCAATATCTGCGTGGTGCATCGCGCGGCCGGGCTCTGCACCGGATGTTTGCGCACGCTCGACGAGATCGCGGGCTGGGGCGGCTACACGCCGGAGGAACGCCGCGCCATCATGGACGCGTTGCCCGAACGCAAGGCGCTGCTGCGCCAGCGCCGCGGCGGCCGCGCCGGACGCCGCAGCGGCGAGGCTTAAGCGGCGGCGTCGCGCATCCGGCCCTGCGCCTCTCCGATCACCTCAAGGCCAGCGCCGTCGCGCGTCGACTTTTCGGACAGCACCTGCCGCCATTTGCGCGCGCCGGGACGCCCCGCATAGAGCCCCAGCATGTGCCGTGTGATCTGATGCAGCTTCCCGCCCGACGCGATATGGCGCTCGATATAGGGCAGCATGGCGGCGACCGCCGCATCCGGCGATACGGTCTCCACGTCCCGCCCGAAGATACGCGCATCCGCCTCGGCCAGCACGTCCCACGGCTGGTGATAGGCCGCGCGGCCAATCATCACCCCGTCGAGGCCCCGCGCCAGATGCGCCTCGGCCTCATCGAGGCTTCGCACTCCGCCGTTGATCGAGACATGGAGCTGCGGGAAGGCGGCCTTCATCTCATGCACCAGCTCGTAATCGAGCGGCGGGATATCGCGGTTCTCCTTGGGGCTGAGCCCCTGCAGCCACGCCTTGCGCGCGTGGATGGTGACCCGCGTGCAGCCCGCTGCGGCGATCTTTTCCAGAAACTCGGGCAGCACCTCGCGCGGCTCCTGCTCGTCGACACCGATGCGGCATTTCACCGTCACTTCGACGTCCACCGCCTCGCGCATGGCCGCGACGCAATCGGCGACCAACTGCGGGTGTTTCATCAGCACCGCGCCAAAAGTGCCCGACTGCACCCGGTCCGAAGGGCAGCCGCAGTTGAGGTTGATCTCGTCATAGCCTGCCTCGGCCCCCAGCTTGGCCGCCTGCGCAAGCTCCTCGGGGTCCGAGCCGCCAAGCTGCAGCGCCACCGGATGCTCCGACGGATCATAAGTGAGCAGATGCAACGCCCCGCCGCGCACCAGCGCCGGCGACGTGACCATCTCGGTGTAAAGCAGGCTCTCGCGCGACAGGATACGGTGCAGATACCGGCAGTGCCGGTCGGTCCAATCCATCATGGGCGCGACGCTCAAACGGGCTGCATATTCCACTCTATTTTTCAACACCTTGACCTCAACTCCGGGCGAGCCCCTTCTAGCACGCGATGCGTGGATTTCCGGGGTTTACCCAAGTTCACCGGGAATTTCGATACTGGATCGCTACGGTGTAGCACATCTGCGCTGACAGAACACCGACACTCCACCTGGCCCGGCTCGTCCCTTCGAGTAGTCTGCTTCCCAGGCTGCAAGGCAGGCGTTTTGTCGATTGCGATGAAGATTTCGACACGCCAACACTGCTTGAAAGCTCCACAGTCGAGAAAGTCAATGCCCGGCCTAAAAGCTGCAATATGATTGCGCCAAACAACTCAAGGTAGACACTCGATAAATTTGCGAAACCACGTGAAAATCCAGACACTTTATGTTAAAAGTAAGACCTCAGATTGGTGAGTCGTTCGCAGACCCAATTCTCTATGGTCAGCTTATCTGTCACCGCCGGAGTTAATTTGACCGTAAGAATTTTCTTTGCGCGACGCTTTCATGGTGCTGCGCAGCTCGCAGTTTCGACCGACGAGCAGCGCAATTTTCTCCTTTTCCAGAATTATAAGAGCTTTACTCGTTCTAGTTTCCAACCGGCGAGTACCGCTCTTAGCACCTATTCTCATTCGAGACCGGTAGCAAAGAATTATTGCAGGAGGCCAAATTTATTCCACTTAACCCAATTTCAAAAGAACCTGTCGGCGCGGTAATTCTCGGGTGCGCTAATCTCAATATCATGAAAAATTAAATCACCATTATTCGCACCTCACCCTGAGGTAATGTCGAATGAGAACGCGCTTTACTGCAGCCGCCAGTTTCCATAAGCATTTCCATTGGAGATCGGCATGGCACTTGGTAACCCAAACATAGGCGTATCTGAGAACTTTTCCGGAAACTTGAATGTTCAATTTGGGCCGGGGGAAAAAGGTTTTGTCACCAGCAACCCTGTGAACCCGCTGTTCAAGTTCAAGGCAAACGGGATCTTCACATACGACACGAACTATCTCCTGCCGCTCTATGTCGACAACACGGGTGATGAGATCCGGAATGCGGACGATGGCGACGACATCTTGCTCGCATATGGCTTTGACTCCCTCGCCTGGGGCGCGACAGTGACCGACACTTTCACCGTCGAGTACACGACTGGCGAAGGAACCACTTCCGAACTTGTGACGATCACCATTACCGGGGTCAACGATGATCCTACGGCGGTCGATGACACCTTCGGCTCGGTGATCGACAATGATTCAGGCCCCACCGTGATCGACGTGCTGGCCAATGACTTCGACATAGACACTTTCGACAACGAGACGGATCACGACGCTGATAGCGGTGGCGACACAATCCACATCATGAGCACCACCGATGGTGCCAACGGCAGTGTCACGACGGATGGCAGCACTGTAAGCTACGATCCTGATGCCGGCTTCATTGGCGTGGACACCTTCACCTACACGATTTCCGATCAGTGGGGTGCAACCGACACAGCGACGGTCACCGTGGTTGTCGGTCCAACGAATACGCCACCTACGGCGACGGATGACAGCTATACCGTTTCAGAAGAAGGCGGTCTGACACTGTTCAATGCCGATGACACGCCCGGCGGCGGCATTGGGGTTCTGGACAATGACAGCGATCCAGAAAATGACATTCTCGGCGCGGTTCTCAAGACCGACGTCTACCACTCCAACGCCTCGGGAGTGGCAGAAGCGAACTCTGATGCCACCGGAACCGGAGACATCGTATTCAATTCCGACGGCAGCTTCAGCTACGACCCGCAAGGCAGTTTCAATTACCTTTCGGTTGGAGATTCTGCCTATGTCGCCTTTGAATATACCGCCTTTGACGGAGCCCTGAGTTCCAGCGACGACGCTCTTGTGGTTATCGAAATCCAAGGCGAGAACGATGACCCGACCGGCACGGACGGATCAGCCACAGTCTGGGAGCGCGGTCTGGCAACGGGTACGCAGCCGGAACCGAATGGTATTCCGGACATCGGGGGGAACAGCGACATCTCGCAGACGATCGACCTGAATATCGCTGACGTCGACACGGGCGACAGCCCCTATCTCGCACAAGACGCCGCCGGGTCCAACACCAGCGCGATGAGCGGAGATTACGGCACACTGACGTTGAACGCCAATGGCACGGTGACCTATCTGCATACCAATCCGGCTGACCATGACGACAACAGCGGTTCACCTCAGGACATCTTTAACCTCTATGTGGTTGACGGCAACGGCGGCTCCCAGGCCCTGACGGTGACCATCGACGTGATGGATGACAATCCGTTCCTCGGAGACTTGCCAACCCCAGATGAAGACAACGACAACGATGTCGACAACCCGATCGAAGGCGTTCTGCAACTCGTCTACGGCGCAACCGGTACAGATACGTTCGACTATTACCCCGGGGCCGATCTCTCCACGCTAAGCGTGACCAGCGTGCCTTCGGACTTTACTTGGTATGATACCAACGGCGACAGCGCTGGCGGCGAGGTCACAGTGTCATCGAGCTATGATGCCGCGACAATGACCGTGACCGGCACCATCAGCGGCGGGGAGTTCGATGGCGAGTCGCTTTACACGTTGGAGATCAACGACACTGATCCCACGGCAAGCTATCTATTCACCTTGTTGCAGGATGCGCCGACAGACCTGATCCCGTTGGACTTCGGTGGCGGAGTGAACCCCGGCGGGCCCGAAGAAACCAAAGAGCCTTCAGGTATCATCTTTGACGGTGGATCGGTTAATGATTTGGCTGATCTGGCGGGCACATGGGACACAGAGTTCGGAGACGGCTCCTACTTCCTCAATCCCAACAATGCGGGCGGCATCGGTGTCGGCAACGGCAACATAGAGCAGCTTGAAGCCATCAAGATCACCACCCCCGGCCCCGGAACCGTTTCGGCATTCTCGCTTGAGCTTGATCCGGTCGGCGGTGGCATCGGCAACACCGCGCCGCTCTATATGGTGTGGGAGGCTTATGGACCGGATGGTCCCGACCCGGACTCGGATCCGGATTTCGCGACGGGCATATTTGAATTGGACCCGTTCACCACGGTTAAGACTGCTCTCATCGATCCGGGCATCGACTTTGACGAGATCTATCTCGCAATCGCAGGTCTCGACGGCAACGACAAGCTGCGGATCAACAATATCTCGGTCGAACAGGCGATCGACGTTGACGACTTCGAACTGGCCTTCACCCTCGGCGCGACCGAAACTGGCCCGACGGAGGATGGGGACGTTGCCGCCGGACTTCCTGACACGGACTTCGTGGTCCAGATCGACGGCACCGACGATGATATGATCTTCACCTAAAGCGGTGCCTCTAGCCGCTCCGGGCGCACAACAGCGCCCGGAGACTTTGATCCTGGTCCATTGCAGAGCGCTGTGATGAGACCACCGGAGATGTCTCAAAGGCATCAAGCGCAAACGTCTCGGTGTAGATGAGGGAACAGAAGGGGGCTTAGGTCCAACATCCGGTGCAACGCTTTTCCCCTGCACCATTTAGGCCAATGAAAATACCGCTCAGGCGCCCTCGGCATTCTCCATCTGCCTACTCAAGGTCTGTATTCCCTGACCTATGAGTTGCAGGGTCACGCCCCACATTTAGGCCGTGAGCGATCATTTGTGCTGTAGGCAGCGAAGCCCACGCCAGATGCCTTTCGCCGGTTCGCTTCGCTGCAGAGATCAGACGGCTTGATCTGCTACAATGTCCCCTGAGCGCCAGTGCTGGCAGCGAGCAGCGTTTCGGCGTCGCACCCTCGCATTCAGCCAAACGACGCCGTCATTTCTGGTGACCCGAAGATCACTTCCATGAGCACACGTCATGATCGTGCCGAACGTAGCCGGTCGATCAAAAGCCGTAGAGCCGAGCTAAGATTCCGCCGCCCCATGTAGCACAGATGGTAGCCGTCGAAGGGCGGGCAGAAGTCCGCCAGGACCCTGCGCACACGTCCGGTATCGAGGTCAGCGCGGACTTCCGGCAGCGGCAGGTAGCCGAACCCGTGACCAGCCCGCACCGCTTCCATCACGAGGCCGGGGTCGTTCAGGATGAAGGGACCGGTCAGCTTCTTCACCACCTCAGTGCCTTCGATCTCGAACTCCCAGTCATAGACCGGCCCGTCGGATCGATGCCGCATCAGGATACAGTCGTGGGCATCAAGATCGTCGGGGTGCGTCGGCGTGCCGCGCCGCGCGAGGTAGTCCGCGCTGGCGACCGCTGCCATTTCCAGCTGCGGCCCTACGGGGACCGCGATCATGTCGGGGCTTAGGTGCTCGCCGAGCCGGATTGCGCAGTCAGAGCGGTCTTCGGCAAGGTCAGAAAGCCGGCCTTCGCTGCTGATCTCGATGCGCACGTCGGGATAGTCGCGCACCAGTCGCGAGGCCACCGGCCAGAGGATGTCGCGCGTGGCGGGCACGCTGGAGGTCACCCGCACCAGCCCGGAGGGACGCTCGCCAAGCGTGCGGATTTCCTCGATCCGGTTGCCGAGTTGCTGAAAGCTGGGGCGCAGCGCCGCGAGAAGCTGTTCGCCCGCATCGGTGGGGGTCACCTTCCGCGCACTCCGGTTGAGCAGCCGCACGCCGATCTTGTCTTCGAGCCGCCGGATCGTGTGGCTCACGGCGGATTGCGACACGCCGAGACGGTGCCCGGCACGGGTGAAATTGCCCTCTTCGGTGACGGCAAGCAGGGTCGAAAGATCGCCGAGCAATTCACGGTCCATGGCGCGCTCCTTCTGTTGCTCGCGGTGTTCTGGGGCAACGAACAGCCTGACGCAAAGGAAAAGCGCCGCCCAAGCATGAATCCAGCTCATAGCAACGATAAGGCCAAGCGACCTTATCCGGCCCCGGGGGCAGCTCCAGATTGGAGGGCAGACGACACATCCGAACCGGAGTTCTCAAGATGACCACCCCGACCGATCCCCAAAACCCCGCCCGCCGCGAGCTGCTGCTGACTGCCGGAATGGGCGCCGCCGCTCTTGGCATGGCCTCGCTGAGCGCCGAAGCCGTACTGGCGCAGGCGACCACCGAGTGGGACAAGACCTTCCCGCAGAGCGACCGCGTCGACCACCGCAAGGTCAGCTTCACCAACCGCTACGGCATCGTGCTGGTGGGCGATCTCTACCTGCCGAAAGACCGCGGCGACGCGCCTCTTCCGGCCCTTGCGGTCGCCGGCCCCTTCGGCGCCGTCAAGGAGCAGGCCGCGGGCCTCTATGCTCAGGAGATGGCCGAGCGCGGCTTTGCCGCCGTGGCGTTCGATCCCTCCTACATCGGCGAAAGCGGCGGAGCGCCGCGCTACGTCGCGTCGCCCGACATCAACACCGAGGACTTCATGGCCGCGGTCGACTTCCTTGGCCTGCAGAACGCGGTGGACCGCGACCGCATCGGTATGATCGGCATCTGCGGCTTTGGCGGCATGGCGCTCAACGCCGCCTCGCCCGACAAGAGGGTCAAGGCAGTGGCTGTGACGTCCATGTACGACATGAGCCGGGTCAACGCCCGCGGCTATTTCGATGCGATGACCGAGGAAGATCGCACCGAGGCGCTGACCGCCATGAGCCTGCAACGCTGGGAAGACGCCGCGTCGGAGGAGGCTCCGAAGCTGGCCGGTGGTCTGCCCGACACGCTGGACGGCATCGATAACCCGGTAATCGCCATGTATCACGCCTACTACAAGACGGACCGCGGCTATCACCCGCGCTCGCTGAACTCGAACGGCGGCTGGAACGTCACCTCGGCCATGTCCTTCATGAACATGCCGCAGCTCACCTACATCCATGAAATCTCGCCGCGTCCGGCGCTGATCATCGCCGGGTCCGAGGCGCATTCCCGCTATTTCAGCGAAGACGCCTATGCCGCGGCGCGCGACCCCAAGGAACTGGTGATCATCGACGGTGCGGATCACTGCGATCTCTACGACCAGAAGAACATCATCCCCTTCGACCGCCTTCAGGCGTTTTTCAAAGGCCATCTCGCGTAAGTCCCCGGGCCTGCCCCCGAATGTGGGGCAGGTCTCATCGCCCCTTTCCCGATCAAGGAGACGCCCCAATGAAGATGACCCTCGCCGCGCTTGCACTGAGCCTCACCGCCCCCGCAGCCCTCGCCCAGCAGATGACGCAGACCACGCCTCTGGAGCGGGGCGGCCAGATCGGCAGCCCCGAGACCTTCACCGGCACGGTCTTCGTCGCGCCGGTTTTCGGCCCCGAGATGAACGATGTCAGCGCAGGTGAAGTGACCTTCCTGCCCGGCGCCCGATCGGCGTGGCACACGCATCCGGTGGGCCAATATCTCGTCGTGACCGCAGGGACCGGCTGGTACCAAGAAGAAGGTGCGGACAAACAGGTGATGCGCACCGGCGATGTGGTGTTCGCTCCGGCTGGCGTAAACCATTGGCACGGCGCGACAGCAGGAACCTCTGTCACCCACTACGCGATCCAGGCGGTTCAGGACGGCTCCGCGGTGACATGGGGGGAGCTCGTGACCGACGAGGACTACGGCAGCTGAGACCGAATGCCTGCAACCGGAGACCGGTGCGACCGGTCCCCGCCACTTCGCCAAGTCCCCGATACTAAGGATGCTCCCATGAAAACCCAGATCATTGCCTCCGCCTTCGCTTTCGCCAGCACCACCGCCGCGGCGCAGGACATTGCCCGGACCCTTCCTGCCGCCGCCGATGCGGTGGCTCCGGCCCTCGCCGCCTATGCCACCGAAGACCTCTTCGGCTCGGTCTAGACCGATGAGACGCTCTCGATGCGCGACCGCGCGCTCGTTACCTTCGCGGCGCTGGTCACACGCCAAGAGGCGGACACGCTCGGCCCTCACACCGAACTGGCACTCGACGCGGGCGTGACCCCGGCGGAACTGTCGGAAACCATCACCCATCTCGCGTTCTACACCGGCTGGGGCAACGCCACCGCAGCTGCCGAGGCCATGGCCCCGGTCTATGACGCGCGCGGCGTGACCACCGAAGAGCTGCCCGCTCTCGCCCCCGATCTCCTGCCGCTGGACGCAGAGGCCGAAGCCGCGCGGGAAGAGACGGTTCAGTCCAATTTCGCCAATGTTAGCCTCGGCGTCGTCCACACCACGCGCGAGCTGCTGTTCAACGACCTCTGGCTGCGCCCGGCCCTTGCGCCCCGCGACCGCAGCATGGTCACCGTCGCCGCGCTGATCACCGCCGGCCAAGCCGAGCAGATGACCTTTCACCTGAACCGCGCGATGGACAACGGGCTGACGCAGGACGAGGCAGGCGCGATGCTCTCGCATCTTGCCTTCTATGCGGGCTGGCCCAAGGTGTTCTCGGCGATGCCCGTGGCGCGGCAGGTGTTCGAGAGCCGCGCAGACTGAAATCCCGCGGCGCGGCCACGGCCCCGCCGCCTCACCAACGGAGACATTCCATGAAGATCATCCGAGCTGGCAGCACGCCCTCCGCCCCCGGTCCCGAGGACTACTTTACCGGAACCGTGCGGATCGACCCCATGTTCCAAGCTGACGCGCCGGGCCGCACCAGCGGTGCCCATGTCACCTTCGAGCCCGGCGCCCGAACCGCGTGGCACACCCATCCGGCGGGACAGACCATCATCATCACCTTTGGCCGCGGCCGGGTGCAGCGCGAAGGCGGCCCGATCGAAGAGGTCACAACCGGCGACGTGGTCTTCTTCCCCGCCGACGAGAAACACTGGCACGGCGCATCGCCCGATACTGCCATGTCGCACATTGCCATTCAGGAAAGCATCGACGGCACCCCGGTGACATGGCTGGAGAAGGTCTCCGACGCGGACTACACGGGCTGAAGGCAACAGCTCAAAAGGCCGCGCATGCGGGGGCCGGGCCCAAGCGGGCGGGCGCTGTTCAGCCCTCGGGCACCGACAGCGCCTCGGCCACTGCTTCGGCGGGCAGGTCGAGCCATGTGGCACCCATCTCCTCGACAAAGCGCGCCTCCATGCGGCTCAGCGGGCCGGGGGTGACGATCACATGCCCCTGCCCCGAGCGCTTGGCGATCTGCCGCGCGAAGATGCGCAGCATCTGGTCATCGAACCGGCAGCCGAGGAACAGGAAGGGCGTGCCGGTGCGGCGGCGCTGCACCTCCTCGGGGATCGGGCGCTGGATGTCGATCTCGGTCAGCACCTCGACGTAATCGCTGTCGGAGATCAGCATCGAGCCACCCTTGCGCGCCAGCCCGTGCGGCTTGTAGATCAAGGTCTTCCACGCGGGATCGGCGGCTTCGACCTCGGCGCCAGTGTTGTCATAGGCGCGGGTGAAGATGTCGATCCATTCGCCATTGCGGCTGACGCCCTGCACCAGCCCCCAATCTTCGGTGCCTTGGCTTGCGGCATCGAAGGCGCGCAGCAGCCCGTCGTCATACCATGTGTCCACCACCATCGAGGGGCGTACCCGCGCCAGCCAGTCGTGCACCGGATTGGAGCCGGGCGTATCTCCGGCAAAGGCGTCCTGCACCAGCTTGTCGAGCGTGGCGCGGAACTTGCGGCTCTCGACATATTGCGCAACCGACCACAGGTTGCCCTGCACCCGGCGCGGCGCACGCACCTGCGCCTCGATCTGCGCACAGAGCGCAGCCGGAGAGCTTGGCGCGCTGCCGCCCGAGAGCGCCGAGACCTCGGGGCCGAGATAGGCGATGCGACGTCCGGCGGCGACCTCGATCATCGCCTGTTCAAGCTGGTCATAGGGCGACATGGCTCACTCCTCCTCGGCGGTGGTCAGGCGGCGCGCGTCCACGGTGATCGGCAGACGTGGCGGTTCGTCAAAGGCGGGCATGGCAAAAACCCAGCCGTTCGACAGCCGGGCCCAGCCGCCCCAGAGCCCCTCGTTCTCGGTCTCGACGACCATTTCCTCGAGGTCCTTCTTGGGCACATAGGCCTCGAGCCCCTTCGGCGTTTCGCGGATGATGACCTTCATTCTGCCGCCTCCCTGCTGGTGCGTGTGACGATGTGGGATTGCAGCGCGCTTGGGTCGTCCACCCGGCGCGACGCGTCCGGGTCGGCCGCAATAAGCTCGCGTTCGCGCATCCCAACGATGCTGCCGCGCCCGACGAAATCGACCGCGTAGATATAGAACTGCTGGAGGAACACGCCGATATCGCGCACGTAGCCCTCGTCGCCCTTGCGCACCACGGTCTCGCCGATCTCGACCCCGGCCATGGTGCCATCGTTCTTGACGTTCTTTTTCGAGATCACCTTGTCGCCCGGCTCGAAGGCCGGGTCGCGGTAGACCTCGATCTCGCGGTCATCGGTAGACATCAGGCATTCTCCTTCAGCTGGGCGAGCCGCGCGCGGGCGGTCTCGCGGATGATTTCCTCTGGATCGTCGAGCAGCGCCTCGGCCTCGGCGGTGGTGCCATTTTCGGCGACCGTGTGGCGCACCCGCATGTCCGCGTCCCCGACAAAGGGCGCCGGGCAGCGCGCCGCCGCCTCGCGGCGCACCAGCGGGTCGGGATCAAGCCGCAGCCGGTCGAGCCAGCCCTCGCCGATGCGCCGCGCGACGATGCGGCGGATCTCGGGGTCGTCATCGCCGAGCATCACCGGCAGCATTCCCGGCGCGGCGCGCCGTGCGACGATGCTGCGCACGTAGCTGTCGGCGTCGTCAGCCATCGCCACCAGCGCGTCCACATCGAGCCGATGCGCCACGGCGATGCGCACCCGCCGGTCCGGATCATGCACCCGCCGCGCCGCCTGCACGCTGGGCAGGCGCAGGATCGCCATGGCGCGCACCCCGGCATCCGGGTCCGACAGCATCCGCGGCAGGCGAAAGACCGAGGCCACCCTTGCGGCATTCATCCGCACCTCGAAGTAAGGGTGCGTCAGGCATTCGTCGGCCAGATCGCGGTTGAGCAGAAAGAACCGCTCGATCCGCTTGGCATAACGGTCCTGCAGGCAGGACCAACCCAGCCCGCAGCGCCCCGGTGCCAGCCGGGCACGAAACCGGCAGTCCGTGCAGTCAAGCGGCGCGCCCTGCCAGTCGAGAGGCTCTGGTCCATCGGGCATGCTCAGGCCGGCACGCAGGTTTCCGGCACCGGGCAGATCTCGGCGCATTGCGGGATATCGTAGTGCCCCTTGCACTCGGTGCAGAGGTCGGCGTCGATGATGTAGGTGTCATCCTCGAAGCGGATCGCGGCGTTGGGGCATTCAAACTCGCAGGCACCACAGACGGTGCAATTGCTCTGGACGATGGTCAGGGCCATGGCGTGCTCACTCCTGATGCGAACGGCTGTCGGAGGGCGCGGGCTGCGCCCTCCGGGGGAACTTGCGGTCAGGCGATTTCAGCGGCGGGAAGCCCCGCCTTGGTGCGGTAGACCGCCGAGACCGCGGTCTCGATGTACTCATAGGCGTAGTCCTGAATGGCCTCGATCCCGGCGGCTTCGAGGTCTTCACGCGGGCAGTCGCCGATCTTGGCCACGAGGATCGTGTCGATCCCTTCGAGCGTCTTGATCACCAGATCGAGCTTGTCCTCTTCGCCGTAGCCGCCGACGCAGTAATTGTCGCAGCGCCGGTGGGTGACAAAGCGCACGCCGTCCGCATCCACCTCGAAGATCTGGAATTCGGTGGCATGTCCGAAGTGCTGATTGATCCGCCCGCCACCCTTGGTGGCTACCGCGATCAGCATCGCACCGGCATCGCCCGCCACCGCGGCCTGCGTTTCGGCCTTGGCTTCCTCGGCGGCGGCGCGGCGCTCGCCGCGCTCTTCGGCGACCCACTCTTTGTAGGCTTCGCGCTTCGAGGGATCATAGGTCACCTCGTCGGGCACCAGATCCATGGTGAACTCCTGCCCGCGATCCTCGCCCAGCAAGCCCACCGCATCGGCGCGGCACTGGCGGCAGTGCTTCATCAGGTTGGCCCCGCCCGCGCAGGCGTCCTGCAGCTTCTTCAGCTCGGCGGCGGTCGGCCCGCGCTGGCCTTCGAGGCCAAAGACCGTGCCATGCTCGGGGGCCGAGATCAGCGGCATGATGTTGTGCAGGAATGCGCCGCGCTTCTTCACCTCCTTGTTCACCTCAAGAAGATGCTCGTCATTGATGCCGGGGATCATCACCGAGTTGACCTTCACGAGGATGCCGCGCTCGTGCAGCATGTCGAGGCTCTGCATCTGCCGCTCGTGCAGGATCTGACTGGCTTCGAGCCCGGTGCGGCGCTTGTGGTCCCAGAAAATCCACGGGTAGATCTTCGTGCCGACCTCGGGGTCGATCATGTTGATCGTCAGCGTCACATGGTCGATGTTCATGTCGAGCAGATCATCCACGTGATCGGGCAGCGCCAGACCGTTGGTCGAGAGGCACAGCTTGATGTCGGGCAACTGCTCATGGACCAGCCGGAAGGTCTCGCGGGTCTTTTTCCAATCGTAGGCGCTGTCACCCGGCCCGGCGATGCCAAGCACCGAAAGCTGCGGGATCTCATTGGCTACGGCGATCACCTTGCGCGCGGCCTTTTCCGGCGTCAGCCGTTCCGAGACCACGCCGGGGCGGGATTCATTGGCGCAGTCGTACTTGCGGTTGCAGTAGTTGCACTGGATGTTGCAGGCGGGCGCCACGGCCACATGCATGCGCGCGAAGTAGTGATGCGCCTCTTCCGAATAGCACGGGTGATCCTTCACCTTTTCCCAAGTGGCCGGGTCCATATCCTCGGGCGCATCGGAGGAGCCACAGGCCGAGGAGGAGCAGCCTTCGGATTCCATCGCCTTGGTGAGCGTATCCTTGGAGCCGACCGAGAGGTCGCCGATCGAAATGACATTGGACATGCGCGCGTTTCCTTCATGCTGGAGGTTCGGAGCGTTTCCATGTCTTTCAGCAAGCGCCGTGCCAAACGCCGGGGCCTTGGGTTTTGCGACATTCCGGCGGGCGATTGTCGCGCCGGATGTCGCTAAGGGCACAAAGCCTGCAACATCCCAAGCGCCGTGGCCCTACAAACGCGCGTGGTTAGGCAGGGATTGGCGAACGCAAACGGCCCGATCCGTTTCGGACCGGGCCGCCATAGGCGCGCTTGGGAGGGATCAGATCTTGCGCACCTCGATGCCGTGTTTCTGCAGCGCGTAAGCCACCTGCCGCGGTGTCATACCCAACAGCCGCGCGGCCTTGGCCTGCACCCAGCCCGCCTCTTCCATCGCCGCGATCAGATCTTCGCGGGCGGTATTGGCGGTCTTGCGGCGCGGATACCCCAAGGTGTCGTCGGGGCTGCTGGCCACGGGCGGTGCGGGCGGCGGCGGCGGTGTGCGCCGCACGGTGGGTGTCACCACCCGCCCCACACCAAGCCCGCCAATCGGCGAGGCCGCGCCTTCCTGTAGCCGCGACAATTCCGACGACAGACAGGTGCCCTGCTGACAGGCCAGTTCCTGCCCGAGCACCACCACGCCATCCGACAGCGCCGCAGCGCGGTTCACGCAGTTTTCCAGCTCGCGCACGTTGCCGGGGAAGCTGCATTTGCAGATCGTCTCGAAGGCATCGGGCGCGAACACCACGCTGGTGCCGTTCATCTGGTTGAACCGATCGAGGAACAGCTGCGCCAGCGGGCGGATGTCGCTCTTGCGGTCGCGCAGGGGCGGCAGCACGATGGGCACGACGCAGATACGGAAATAAAGATCGGCGCGGAAACTGCCCTCGGCGACGCTGCGCTCGAGATCCTTGTTGGTGGCGGCGACGATGCGCGTGTCGACCTTGATCGTCTTGGTGCCGCCGACCCGTTCGAACTCGCCCTCCTGCAAAACCCGCAGAAGCTTGGTCTGAAACGCGGGCGAGATCTCGCCGATCTCGTCAAGGAACAGCGTGCCCTTGTCGGCCAGTTCGAACCGTCCTTTCTTCAGCGCCCCGGCGCTGGTAAACGCGCCCTTCTCATGGCCGAAAAGCTCCGACTCCAACAGCGTTTCCGACAGCGCGGCGCAGTTCACCCGCACGAACGGCCCGCGCGCCCGGTCCGAGGCGGTGTGCACGGCGCGGGCGAACAGCTCTTTGCCGGTGCCGCTTTCGCCGCGCAGCAGCACCGGGGCACGGGTTCCGGCCACCCGTTTCACCTGCGCGATCACATCGGCAATGGCCGGGCTGTCGCCGACGATGCCGTCGATGTTGACCGGCGGGCGCTGCCGGGTCCGGCCGTCGGTGACGCTTTGCAGCATGCGCCGCGTGTCGGTCAGCGCGCGCTCGCGGTCGCGGGCGATGCGGCGGCGGAAGCGCAGCGCCTGTTCGAGCAGCGCGGCCACCATCGTCATCACCCGCACATCCAGATCCGAGGCGCCGGTGAGATCGCTGTCATGGCTGCGGAAGGCACAAAGCACCCCCAGCACGAACTGGCTGCGCTCGGGGTCGCGCAGCGGCACGGCCACCAAGGTCTGCCCGCAGTCCCGCAGCCGCGTGGGCACCGCGTCCGGCCCGTATTCATCGGCCAGATCGAAAGAGACCAGCGTCACCCCCGAGCGGAACACCATCTGCACCACCTTGTCCGGGATCACCTCTGCGATCGGCATGCTCTCGTCATGCACGAAAGCGGTGGCGGCGATATGATAGGGGTTCACCGTGCCGGGGGGCGGCGCGCTGCCGGGCTCTGCCAGCAAGGCCAGAACCCCGTGTCGCAGATCGAGGAAAGATGAAAGAACATTTAAAATGTCCGGCACCACGTCGATCGGATCGGGCGCCGTTGCAAAAGACTTGGCGATCTCGAAGACCGCATCGAGCGCGTGCCGCTCGGCCGCGCCACGGCCAGCAGGCATGTGTGTCGCCTCGGAATTTCTTGGGTCGTGCGTGGTCGTAGAGATCATGTCGAGCCCTCTCCTGAAGTGACGTCCTCCCAGATGTCGTCTTCAACGGGCGCGTATCGGGGCTCCTCTCCCCGGCGTCCGTTCGAGCACTCTATCAACTGAAGGCAGAATCCGAGGGGCTTTCGCACGGCAGCGGCAACAGGATACCTCTCGCCCACGCAGCAGCCCGCCCGATGCCCAAGCTTGCAGCAGCCGCGCGCCGTTTCCGTCAGAAAAACGCAGCTCAAAGCGGTTCGGGTCATCAATAGGTCACATCTCACGGATACCCGACAGAATCACTGCACCCGGACTCGGCCGCCCCTACTCGGCCCCCTACTCGGCCCCCTACTCAGCCACCGCGGCACGCCGCCTCTGGTAAGACGAGGCGAGCCCCAGCATGGAGCGATATTTGGCCACGGTGCGCCGGGCGATCCGCAGACCGGCCCGCTCGGCAAGCTCGACAATCGCGTCATCCGAGAGCGGCTGCGTCTTGTCCTCATTGCGCACGGTGGTTTCGACAAAGCAAAGCGCGCTGTCGCGCGAGACGGCGGGCGCCCCTGCCATGGATGAGACGGCGCGCGAGAAGAACGCCTTCAGCGGCAGCGCATGTGTCGGGGTCTGGATCATCCGCCCCGAGATGGCGCGCGAGACCGTCGAGGCGTGAAGCCCAAGCTCTCCGGCCACGTCTTCGAGGGTGAGCGGCACCAGATCCTCTGCCGCGCCACGATCAAGAAAGGCGGCCTGTTTGGCGACAAGCACGGCGGCGGTGCGCAGCAAGGTGTCGCCGCGCCGCTCCAGCGCCAGCGCCAGTGCCCGCGCCTCCGACAGCGCCTTGCGGTTGGCGCGGCGGGCCTCGGCGGTGTCGCCCTCGACGCCGCGCTCTTCCTGAACGGTGATCTTCGGAGTGGTGGCGCGGTTGAGCTCGACCGTCCAGCCGTCTTCGCCGCGGGCGGCAAGAATATCGGGCGGGAAGACCGGCACCGCCACGTGATCGAAGGCCAGTCCCGGCTTGGGGTCCAGCCCCTTGAGCTGTGACAGGATGTCGGGCACATCCGCGGGCTCGCAGTCGCACAGCACCGCAAGCTCGGCGATGCGCCCCTCGCCGACCAGATCGAGATTGGCCAGCAGCGTCTCGACCTCCCATGTCAGCAGGTCCGCCTCGCGCGCTTGGATCAGCAGGCATTCGGCAAGGTTGCGGGCAAACAGCCCCGCAGGCTCGATCCCCTGCAGCGCGCGCAGCACCTGCTCGGCGCGAAGGCTGGGCACCCCGGCCTGCAGCGCCACGGCCTCGACCGGCTGCCCCAGCCAGCCCGTGGGCTCCAGCGCCTCGGCAAAGCGCAGCGCGATCATCCGGTCCTGCGGCGCCGGGAAGGCCAGTTCGATCTGCCCCACCACATGCGACATCAGGCTTGGCCGATCCGCCGCCAGCGCCGCCACCGCGTCGAAATCATCGCCGCCGCGCGCGACAAAGGCGGCGGGCGGACGATAGGAGACATAGGGGTTGGTCTCGGCGCGCTCGGCCAGATGCTCCGAGAGGTCCTCGGACGCCATGCCGAGGATCGACAGGGAGTGCAGCATCTGCCCCCCCATCTGCATGGTCTGCCGTGTCGAAAGCGTCTGGACCAGTTCCATGGCTTGATTCCTATCACGCTGCCGCCGCTACGGTTGCGCTGCGCCCCATCTGCCGCGACGTCGCAACGCTCGCCTGCGCAAATCTGCGGCGACGGCGGGCGCGGGTGATAAATGCGGTGCCGTCTCCGGCACCGCCCACCACGCCAGATGGGGCACGCCCGCTCATTCCTCGGGCACGCTGTTCGACGGCTCGGCATTGAGCTGCGCGTAATTCGCATCGCCAATGCTGCCCAGCAGCTCGAGCTGGGTCTCGAGGTAGTCGATATGCCCCTCCTCGTCGGTCATCAGCTCTTCGAAGAGGTTCTTGCTGACGTAATCGCCCTCGGCCTCGCAGAGTTCGCGGGCTTCCTTATAGAGCGCGCGTGCGCCGTATTCCGCCTCGAGATCGGCCTCGAGCGTTTCCTTCGGGGTCTCGCCGATGCGCAGCGGGTCGAGCACCTGCAGGTTCGGATGACCTTCGAGAAAGATGATCCGGTCGATCAGCTTGTCCGCGTGGCCCATCTCTTCGATGCTTTCCTCGCGCGACTTGGCGGCCATCTTCTGCAGCCCCCAATCGGCCTGCAGCCGGTAATGCAGCCAATACTGGTTGACCGCCGTCAACTCGGAGCGCAGCGCCTTGTTGAGATAATCGATGACCTTTGCATTGCCCTTCATAATGTACCTTCCCTGATTGCGGTTTTCGTCTCTGTGGTTTCATCCGAGCCGTAGCCCAGCTTGTGGCGGAAGCGCTGCGCCTCGGTGTTGACGAGCCGGCAGCAGCGCCCGCATTCCATGCGCCGCCCGGCGCGGTGAAAGACCCGGCCCGGAGTGATCACCGTCCACGGGTCCTCGTGGAGCATCTCGCGCACGACCGCCTGCACCGCGCGTTGATCGAGGCAGGTGCAGGAACATAGGATCATCGTCGCCCCCCTCGGCGCTGCGCTTCGCCCTCAGCCGCCGGTCGCCAGACCCGCGCGTGCCCCAGCCCCCACCGACGCCAGACGCAGCGGCACCAGATCATGCACCGCGCCCGCCACCGGCACCGGCGCAACCTCGGCCCGCCCATCGCAAAGCGTGATGACCTTGCTGCACAGGCGCCGCACCTCTTGCGGGGCGTGGCTGATGAAGATCATCGGCACCTGCGTGCGGGCCTGCACCTCGGCGATCAGATCCAGAGTGCGCGCCTTCAGCGCCAGGTCGAGCGCCGAGACCGGCTCGTCGAGGAGCAGCAATTCCGGTTCGGCCATCAGCGCCCGCGCGATCGCCGCGCGCTGCCGCTCTCCGCCCGACAGCCGACCGGGCCGGGCGCGCAGCAGCGGGCGTAGCTCCAGCGCGTCGATCACCTCATCCCAAAAACCCGTGCCGACGTTGCTGGCGCCATAGGCAAGGTTCTTGCCGACGCTCATATGCGGGAACAGCACGCCATCTTGAAACACCACGCCAATGCCGCGCCGCGCGGGCGCGACCGACAGGCCCGTCGCCGCGTCGAAAAGGCTGCGTCCGTTGAGGCTGATATAGCCGCCCGAGGGCCGGATGTGCCCGGCGAGACAGGAGAAGAGTGTTGATTTGCCCGCCCCCGAGCGCCCGATGAGCCCGGTCACGCCGCGCGCTTCGAGCAGCAGATCAACGTCGAGCAGAAAATCGCCCTGCCGGTGCTTGAGGCTGATCTCGATCAGCCCCGGACGCGCGTGCCGCCGCCTGCGGTGCGAGGACCCCATGATCATGCCCGTGCCTCCTGTTGCCATGTGAGCCGCCGCGATACCGCCTCGGATGCCAGCAGCGCCGCCCCCGCCAGAGCCAGCGACAGCAGGCAAAGCCGGGTCGCCGCGGCCTCTCCGCCGGGGCTTTGGGTGACGGTGAACAGCGCCAGCGGCAGGGTCTGGGTGCGACCCGGAATATTGCCCGCAAGGGTGATGGTGGCGCCGAACTCGCCGACCGCACGGGCAAAGGCCAGCGTCAGCCCGGTCAGGATCCCCGGCGCCATCAGCGGCAGGGTGACCGTGGCGAAAATCTTCACCTCCGACGCGCCCAGCGAGCGCGCCGCGCGGGCAAAGCGCGGGTCGAGCGCCTCGGCGGACTGGCGGATGGCGCGCACCATCAGCGGAAAGCCCACCACGGCGCAGGCGATCACCACAGCGCTTTCGGAAAAGGCGATGCGGAGACCGAACCATTGCTCGAGCGGCGCGCCGATGGGGCCGCGCCGCCCCAACGCCAGCAGCAGCAGATAGCCCAGCACCACCGGCGGCAGCACCAGCGGCAGATGCACCAGCGCGTTCAGCGCCGCATGGCCGGGAAAGCGCCGGGTGCCCAGCAGCCAGCCAAGGCCCACCGCCAGCGGCAGCGACCACAGCACCGCGCGCGCCGAGGCCGAGAGCGACAGCAGCAGCGCCGCCTGTTCTGCGGGCTCGAGCATCATGTGCCGCCCTCCAATGCGATGAAGCCATGTTCGGCCAGCACCCCCGCCGCCTCGGCACTGCCAAGATAGCTGCGCAGCGCCGCGCCGCCTTCTGCGTCCTCGCCCTGCGCCAGCGGTGCCAAAAGGTAGCGAATGGGCGGGTGGCTCTCTTCGGGGATGTCCCAGACCACCTGCACCCCCGGCTGACCGGCGGCATCCGAGGCATAGACCAGCCCCAACGCCGCATCGCCCGAGGCGACCGCTGCGACGGTGGCGAGCGTGTTGCGTGTCGGCACGAAGGCCGGAGCGATCCTGTCCCAGACCTTAAGCGTCTCGAGCGCGGCCTTGCCGTAGCTGCCCACCGGGGCGGTCTCGGGATCGGCCATGACGAAATTCTCACCGGCAAGCCGTGCGCCGATCTGCTCGGGGGCAAGCGGAGCTGCCCCGGCGGGCGCGATCAGCACAAGCCGGTTGGACATCAGCACCGAGACATCCGCCTCGGCCACCAGCCCGCGCTCGATGAGATAGGCCATCCACTTGGGGTTGGCGGAGACGAAGATATCCGCTGGCGCGCCCTGCTCGATCTGCCGCGCCAGCATCCCAGAGGCGCCGTAGCTGGTGACCGCCGCGATGCCGCTTTCCTGCAACGCCGCATCCAGCGCGCGGCTGGTCGAGGCCGCAGCCAGCACCATCGGATCGGCCGCCGCCAGCGCCGGAACGCAGGCGGCCAGCACCGCAAGAAGGCGCGCCGCGCGGATCATTGCGCGCCCAGCTTGAGCGTGTCGAGGCCGACGAAGCGCGCCTTCATCTTCGCCTCTTCGTCGCGGAACACCTTGAAGACCTTTTCCTTCAGCGGTGTGCTTTCGAGGAAGTCGGCATAGGCCTGCTTGAGCAGTCCGCGCGCCTGCAGGAACACCTCTTCCTCGGTCAGCCCGTCAAAGCTGGCGTCGCGCAGATAGCCGCCAAAGCGCTTCATGATGTGCAGCCGCGAGACGTTGACCACCTCCTGCTCGAAGGGCAGCAGCAGATAGGTAAAGATATCCTCCGCCGAGGACAGTTTGCCGATGTGGTCCAGAACGCCGGTCTCTTCGAAATCCTTGGGCATGGTCTCTCTCCTTGTTGCTTGGTTGGGTGGCTTGGTTTGGTGAAATCAGTTCGGCCGCTCCGTGGGCACATCTTGCAGGCGCCCGTCCGGGGCGTGGCAGCGGGCCTCATGGTGCTGCAGGTCGCGGTCGCGCGCGGCGAGCCGTGCCTCGAGAAAGGCGACACGGTCCGCCAGGCCGGCCAGCGAGCGGCCCACGGGATCGGGGATCAGGTGATGATTGAGGTCGACGCGATAGGGATCGGCGCTGGGACGCGGCGCGCTGCGCACGATGCGCGCGGGAATCCCGACCACAGTCGCGCCCGGCGGCACCGCTTCGACGACCACCGAATTGGCCCCGACACGGGCCCCGGCGGCGACGGTGATCGGCCCGAGGATCTTGGCCCCCGCGCCCACCATCACCCCGTCGCCAAGCGTCGGATGGCGCTTGCCCGGTGACCACGACACGCCGCCCAAGGTGACCCCGTGATAGAGCGTCACGTCGCGGCCCACTTCGGCGGTCTCGCCGATCACCACGCCGGCGCCATGGTCGATGAAGAACCCCGGCCCGATCTGAGCGCCGGGATGGATGTCGATGCCGGTGACGGCGCGCGCCGCGTAGGACAGCAGCCGCGCCCAGAAGCGCCAGCCGCGCCGCCACAGCCCATGCGCCAGCCGATGCGCCACCGTGGCGTGCAGGCCGGGATAGGTCAGCGCGGTTTCCAGCTTGCCGCGCGCTGCCGGATCGCGCTGCCGGATGGCGGCGAAATCGGCGCTTATGAGGCGGCGCAGGCTCATGACGCCTGCCCCGCATCCGGCACCAGCGCCAGCCCCGACACGCGCGCCACCATGCGGCGCAGATCCTCGGGCGTGGCGGGCCGTTTGAACCGCTGCGCATGGGCGCGCAGATGCGGCTTCAGCGCCAGCGCGATACCGTCGGTGGCAGGCAAGCCCGCGGCGCTCAGCGCCGCGCGCAGCCCTGCCAGACCCGAGTGCTTGCCGATCACGATCTGCCGCTCGCGGCCAAAGCGCGAGGGCGCGCAGCGCGGGTCTTCATAGGTGTCGGGGCTCTTGAGGATGGCGTCCACATGGATCCCCGCCTCATGGGCGAAGACCAGATCGCCGGTGATCGGCTTGGCCACCGGCAGCGCCCGCCCCGAGGCGCGCGCCACCACCGCCGAAAGCGCGGGCAGCGCGGTCAGGTCGATGCCGGTGGCGATGCCGTTCGCCTCCAGCGCCGCGCCGACCTCTTCCAGCGCGGCATTGCCCGCCCGCTCGCCTAGGCCGTTCACGGTGACCGACAGGAACGGCGCGCCCGCGTGATAGGCCATCATCGTGTTGGCGGTCGCCATGCCGAAATCATTGTGCGCGTGCATCTCGATGGGCAGCGTGATGCGCTCGGCCAGCGCCGCCACCAGCCGATAGGCCCCCATCGGATCGAGCAGACCCAGCGTGTCGGCGATGCGGAAGCGCACCGCCCCTGCCGCCGCCGCCACCTCGGCGAGCCGCACGAGGAACTCGGGATCGGTACGGCTGGCATCTTCGGCTCCGACCGAGACCACATGCCCGCGGTCCACGGCGCAGAACACCAGCGCGGCAGTCTCGGCCAGCAGCCAGTCGGGGCTGCGGCCGAGCTTGCCATCAAGCTGCTTCTTCGATGTGGGGACGGCGAAATGCACCCGCCGCACCCCGGTCTTCATCGCCATGTCCAGATCACTCATCCGCAGGCGGCACCAGGCCACCGGCTCGGCGCGGGTCAGCTCCGCCGCCAGCACCCGCATGTCGGCCACCTCGTCCCAGCCCATCGCCGGGATGCCCAGCTCGATCTCGGCGACACCGGCGCGGTCGAGCGCACGGGCGATGTCGCGTTTCTCGGTCAGGGTGAAGGCGACGCCGGCGGTCTGCTCGCCATCGCGCAGGGTGGTGTCGCAGATCGCGACCTGTGGCTGAGAGGAGAGGAAGGACATGGCAGGCACCTCAGGCGTATTCGGGGTTGAAACCGTCGGGCTTGGCGCCCGCTTCGGACCAGAAGGGCGACATGGTGCGCAGCCCGGCGATGATCTCGGGCATCACCTTCAGCACATGATCGATCTCGGCCTCGGTGGTCTCGCGGCTGAGCGAGAAGCGGATCGCGCCATGCGCGGCGGTAAAGGGGATGTCCATCGCCCGCAGCACATGGCTCGGCTCCAGCGAGCCAGAGGTGCAGGCCGACCCCGACGAGGCAGCAATCCCGGCGGCGTTGAGCTTGAGCAGGATCGCCTCGCCCTCGATATACTCAAACGCCACGGTGGCGGTGTTGGGCAGCCGGTCGTGCGGATCGCCGGTGACGAAGCAATGGCCGATGCTCTCGATGAGCCCGGTCTCGAGCTTGTCGCGCAGCGCCGCCATCCGCGCGCCATCCTCGGCCATGGTCTGCAGCGTCATCTCTGCCGCATGGCCAAGCCCGATGATCGCCGGGGCATTCTCGGTCCCGGCGCGGCGCCCGCGTTCCTGATGCCCGCCGCGCAGCAACGGACGGAACCGCGTGCCCTTGCGCAGGTAGAGCGCGCCCAGCCCTTTCGGCCCGTGGAACTTGTGCGACGAGAGCGAGAGCATGTCGATCTCGGTGCTCTTGAGGTCGATCGGCACTTTGCCCACCGCCTGCACCGCATCGGTGTGAAACAGCGCGCCGACCTCATGCGCCAGCTCCGCCAGACCATCCACGGGAAAGATCGTGCCGGTCTCATTGTTGGCCCACATGAAGCTGACAATGGCGGTCTTCTCCGACAGCGCTTCGCGGTAGGCGTCGATCTCGAGACGGCCGAGCTTGTCCACGGGGATGCGGTGCACCACCACGCCCTCGTGCTTTTCCAGCCAGTCACAGAGCGACAGGATCGCCGGATGCTCGACGGTCGAGGTGATCACCTCGTTGCGTCCCGGCATCACCTGCAGCGCCGAGCGGATCGCGGTGTTGTTGGACTCGGTGCCGCCCGAGGTGAAGATGATCTCGTGATCGAACTCCGCCCCGATCAGGGCCTGCAGCGACTTGCGCGCCTTGCGCAGCGCGCCGCCAACCTCCGAGCCGAAGGCATGGATC
The DNA here is from genome assembly GCF_001687105.1 of Salipiger sp. CCB-MM3. NCBI lineage: Bacteria > Pseudomonadati > Pseudomonadota > Alphaproteobacteria > Rhodobacterales > Roseobacteraceae > Salipiger > Salipiger sp. CCB-MM3. Next base: position 50,176 of record NZ_CP014595.1, on the reverse strand, counting down.
GACGAGGCATTGCCGAACTGCTCGGAGAAATAGGGCAGCATCTTCGCGACGGTCTCGGGAAAGACGCGGGTGGTGGCGTTGTTGTCGAGGTAAACGGGTTCCATCGTGCGGCCTCCTCAGGTCTTGGCGACGGGCATGACGCGCATGGGGCGGCCAAGTGCCTCGGAAAGTTTCATCTGGATGCCGCCCAGCGTCTGCGACGCCAGCTGGCACCCCGAGCAGGCGCCGGTGAGATGGACGAGGACCAGCGAGCCCTCCATATCCACCATCTCGACGTCGCCGCCGTCGCGGCGGAAGATCGGGCGCAGCTCCTCGATGATCTTGGCGCAGATGATCGCCTCCTTGGCGGGGCTGAGCCCCGAGGGAACTTCGGGGGCCACTGCGGCGGCGGGCGTGGGCGCGGCCGGACGCGGCATCTGTTCGGCGGCGGCATCGCGCGTGGCCGAGATCACCGCGCCATTGGGCATGGCGATCTGGGACGGCGCAGCGGTCTGCACAGGTTCAATCTGCACGGGTTCGATTTGCACAGGTGCCGAGGGCTGCGGCGGTGCCTTGGGCGTCGGCGGCTGGTCGGGGATGACAAAGCCCTGCGCCTTCTTCTTCGGCGCCGAAGCGGGGGCCGCTCCGAACACGAAGGCTTCGGAGGCGGCGATCACCCCTTCAGCCACCATCGCGGCATTGGTGTCGGCCAGCAGTTCCTCGAGCGGCTCGCGGCACGAGCTGCAGCCGCCGCCCGCCTTGGTGTAGAAGGTCACCATCTCGGGCGAGGTCAGCTTGTTGGTGCGGATCGCGCGCTCGATCATTCCGGCGTCAACGCCAAAGCACTTGCAGATCAGCGCGCCCTCTTCGTGGTCATCCTCGTCCAGCGCCTCGCCGGTATAGGCGGCGACGGCGGCGTGCAGCGCCTCTTGGCCCATGACCGAGCAATGCATCTTCTCGGGCGGCAGACCGTCGAGGAAGTCGGCGATGTCCTGATTGGTCAGCCGCCGCGCCTCGGTGATCGTCTTGCCGATGATCAGTTCGGTCAGCGCCGAGGACGAAGCGATGGCCGAGCCGCAGCCGAAGGTCTGGAACTTGGCGTCTTCGATCACATCGGTTTCGGGGTTCACCTTGAGCATGAGCTTCAGCGCGTCACCGCAGGACAGCGAGCCCACTTCCCCCACCGCGTTGGCATCGAGCAGAGCGCCAGCGTTGCGCGGGTTGAAGAAGTATTCCTTGACCTTTTCCGAGTAGTCCCACATCGCGCCCGCTCCCTTAGCAGAAGGATTTGCCGCAGCCGCAGGACGACTGGGCGTTGGGGTTGTCGAAAACGAAGCCCGAGCCTTCGATCCCGGTGACGAAGTCGATCTTGGTGCCGGTCAGGTGCGCCTGACTTTCGGGATCGACGAGCACGGTGACCTCGCCAGCTTCGATGATGGCGTCGTCGGGCTGGGCTTCGAGTTCCAGCGCCATGCCGTATTTCATCCCGGCGCAGCCGCCGCCCTGAACCATGACGCGAAGGCCCGCGACGGGCTGCCCGGCGCCGTCGATGGCGGTCTTGATGGCGCTGCGGGCGGGTTCGGTGATCTCGATCATCTTGCTCTCCTGTGCGGTGCTGAGGTGGCATCGGAAGAGATGAAGCAAGCAGCGTGCCAAGTTGCGCGCGCCATGTGATCCATTGATTTTATGGGAAATTCGTCAAACCATGTCGCGACAATGAATGATTTGCGACAGGTGCGACAAAAGCCGACAGTCCCAGTGGGGCTTACCCAGGGGGGCTTAGGCGTCGTCCCCCGACTGCGCGAGGATATCGAGGATCCAGCGCCCGCCGAAACGATCCGTGGGATCAAGCTCGGCGGCCTTGGCAAGCACGTCCTCGGCCTCGGACCTCTGGCCGGTGCGGGCGGCGCAATAGCCGATCGCCACGAGCACCTGCAGGAACATCCCCGGCGCGAACTCATGGGCGGTGAAATCGGCGTCCGTGGCGCGCACCTCGCGCCAGTCGGGCGAGACGTTGAGCCGCCGCGCCACATGGCCCAGCAGCACATGCGCCTGCATCCGCGCAGCCGCGTAATCATGGGTGTAGTAATAGAAGCGATAGGCCGCGAGCCGCACTTCCGCGTCATCGGGCGCAGCCTCAAGCGCCGCGGCGATCACCTCGGCCCCCTCCTCGGGGTTGCTGTGCGGCGCCTCGGCTCCGGCCAGCAAGTCGTGCCTGTCACTCTGGGGCAAAGCAATCCGCCCGTTCTTCGCAATCGTCGCAGGTGGGCGACAGACACAGCGAGAACGCCGTATCCGAGCAGATCTGCCGATAGAAGAACTTCTTCCAGCGCATGTTCTGGCTGTTGGCGGCGGCGAGCCCCGGCAGATACCGCGCGATAAGCCCACTCAGCGCCACGCGCGAGGGCAGCCCGCAGTCTTCCCACAGGTGCCGCCGCTCCATGGCGCGCCGGGCGAGGATCGCGGCAAGCCAGCGCGCCTCATCGTCCGTGGCGCCCGCGCGCCACAGGATCAGCGTGGCGATTGCCTGCTGGTCGGCGGAATATTGCGGCGCAGGCAGGCTCAGGTCCGGCAGCTCCGCCGAGGGCGACCAGCGATCCCGCAGCCGCACGATCTCGGCCCCCGAAAGGCCAAGCCGCTCGGTCAGCGGCCCCTGCCCGGCCTCACGTTCGGCAAGCGCATGGTCAAGGATGCAGGCAAAATCCGAGCGCGACAGCATGGCCGCGGCAAGCGCGCCCTGCACCGCGGGAAGATCAGTCAACAGCTGCATGGCTCTGGCAATCCGACGGGCAGACCCGCGCGCAGGCCCCGCAACCGATGCAGAGATCGGGCGCGACCATTGTCATCACCGATTTGATGATCTCATCCTCGACATCATCGTATTCGGCGGTGCCCGGCCGCACGAGAGCGCCATCTTCGGTCAGCCCGTGCAACGTCATCACACCGCGGCCGCAGACCTTGTAGCAGCGCCCGCAGCCGATGCATTTCTCGGGGTCGATCGCCATGAGAAACTCGGGCACATATTCCGTGCCGCCCCGGGTGAGCGCCGTGCGTGTCATGCGCTTTCCTCCGCCGCTTTCTTGGCGGACTTGAGCTCTTTGCGCGCCTCGGTCAGTTCCTTGAACACCTCATAGGTCGCGGCGGCCACTTCGGGGATCTTCTGCCAGTCGGTGGGCAGTTCCTCGGCCAGATCGTGCAGGTTCATCTTGGCGTCGGTCGAGCGCATCGACAGTTTCTTGACGCGTTTTTCCAGATCTTCGACGGTCATCCTTTTGATCCTTTCTGGGGTTCGTTCTGGGGTCCTTTCGGTGGGGTCAGCCCGCGCAGAAAGCGCGAGGCAGGCGTACGTCCGGCGGGGCGGCGCGCGACCAGCGGCGGCAGGTTCACCACGGGTTTCGCGGCGGGCAGCGGGGCGATGCGGATCATCGCCTCAGCCCTTCGCGGCGTCGGGATAGGTGTCGATGATCTCGGCGGCGCTCTCGACCAGCTTTTCCCCCGCCTCGGCAAGCTTGGCCCATGTCTCGAAGCCAAAGCGATGCACGTCGCGCAGATGCTTGGAGACCACCACCAGCTTGCCCGCGATCAGCACGATGCGGCCAAAGCCCTCGTGGCTCATCTTCTGCATCTGGCTGGCCATGCAGCCGGTCTTTTTCTCGATCATCAGCCCGACCGCATCGTAGAACTTGCCGATGCGCCACATGACGTCGGGATCGGGATCGCCGATGATCGGGATTTCGCGCCGCTCTTCGCGGGTCACGATGAACTCATCCATCAGCTCGGCATCGGACTTGCCGTCCCACTGCCCATAGCTGTCCTCGGCGCGGATCACCGCGGCGAGCTGGGTCAGGAATTCGCTTTGCACCATGTCGCCCCCGCGCGGGGCCTCTAGGGTATCCGAGACCATCAGGCCCACTCCTCTTCATCCATGAAATCGGGTTTCTGAAACGTGCCGAGTATCTTGCGCAGGAATGGCGGCGGGGTGCCGCGCAGCATCTCCTGCGTCTGGGCCAGCACGTCGCTGATCGGCTCGGGGTCCTTGCGCTTGATCGGATGGATCCCGGCTTTCACCACTTTGGCCGCCGAGGGCCCGCCGATGGCCAGCGCAAAGAGCAGCGCGCAGCCCTCAAGCGCCTCGACCTTGGGCGTGATCTTGTCATCCTGATCGTCGTGCTTGCCCTTCTGGCCGGTGACATTGTCGAAGGCATGCGCCTCGATGAACCGAAAGCCGCTTTGCCAGACCTCGTAGATCGCGAACTTCTTGGCGCTGCCGAAATGCGCGCCGAGGGTTTCCATGTCGTTGGTGGCGATGGCGATGCGCAGGGGCGTCTCGCCCGGCGCAGGTCCGTCTGAAGTGGCGCTGTCAATGACGCGCAATGTGCGGGACATGATCGAACTCCTCTGGGATGGGGGCGGCGCCAAAGTCTTCCGGCGTCGCACGGTGATGTTGCGCCTGCATGATGTTGGCGAACTCGTAGAGAAAGGCGCGGCTGCCGCGATAGCCGACGCGGCAGACATCCTGCGCGCCGATGCGGTCGAAGATCGGGAAGCCCACGCGCATCAGCGGCAGATGCAGCGCCTCCGACAGATGCCGGCCGTGGCTGTGGGTGAGCAGGATCTGCGCCGCGCCCGCCTCGGCACCGCGCCTGAGGTCGCCCAGATCACCCAGCACCACCTCGTCGCAGGGCATCCGGTCAAAAAGCGGCGAATGCTGCGAGGTGGTGACCGCCGCGACGATCTCGGCGCCCATCGAGGTAAGCGCGGTCGACAGCGAGAACAGCAGGTCCGGATCGGCCCCGAGGGCCACCCGCACGCCGCCGGTGTGGAAATGCGCGTCCAGCGCCGCATCCACCAGCCGCGCACGGTCGCGCTTTACCGAGGGCGGCGGATCGGCAACGCCCGAAAGCGCCATGAGCGTGCGCACCAGCGCGTCCACCGGCTTTAGCCCGGTGACCGACTGGAACACGCGATACGGCACCATGGCGCGATCCTCGATGATCTGCGCCGCTTTGCGCATGCTCTCGCCGATGGCCAGCGTGAAGGCGCTGCGCGCCGCCTCGGGGATGCGCGCCACCGGCGTGCCGCCTTGGGTGGCGCCCGACCAGTCGTCGCTCACATGGCCGTCGAGCGAGCCCGAGATGTCCGGCAGCACCAGCGGCTCGAGCCCGAAGGAACGGATCAGCCGCGTCAGCTCGTCGATATCGCCGGGCGTCAGATGCGCCCCCGCAAGCAAGGTGACCTGCCGCAGATCCACGTCGCGCTCGGTCACCCGCGGCACCAAATCAGAAACGATGGCTTCCACCGCCTTGGCCCAGCCATCCTGCAGCGCGCCGTCGAAATCGGGCGTCGAGGCATAGACCACTTTAGTATCTGCAAAATCCTCGCGCCGCTGCAGGATCAGCCGCAGATCGCCCGGCACATCCTCGCCCCGCGTCTCGGTGAGCGCGGTCGAGGCGATGCCGATGAACTCCGGCGCGCTCTTCTTGCGCAGGTTCTCGATGGCTTCTTCGATCTGATCGGCGCCGCCAAGAATGGTCGAGACCTCGTTCATCGCCGTGGTCTGCAGCGGCACCGCCTCTTTGAAGTGGCGCACGAGGTGGACCATGGCAAAGGCGGTGCAGCCCTGCGATCCGTGAAACAGTGGGATCGCCCGGTCGATCCCGAGATAGGCCAGCGCCGCGCCCAGCGGGGCCGAGCTTTTCAGCGGCATGGTCGAAAGCGCGCGCTTGGGATGGGTCAGCTTGGCCATGTCAGCAATCCTCGAAATCGGTGGTGGAGGAGGTGAAGCCTGCGACCTCCACCGGCGCGGCCAGGGCAGCGCCCGAGGGCGGCAGCGGCGGCACCAGCGAAACCGCCCTGCCCGTTCCGGCGATCCCGGTGACCGGGCACTCTCCACTCAGCGGCGGCAGGGTGCGGGTCTCGGTCAGCGGCGTCTCCCATGGCGCGGGCGCGCGCAGCTCTTCCCACATCGGGTTGTTCACCGCGCGGTCGATGGCGCGCAGCAGATCGACCATCCCCATGTAGCCCGCATAGGGCTCGTGCTTTTCCTGGTTCACATCGACCCAGGGCATGCGCGCCTTCAGCGCGACGAACTGGCTACGCCCGCCGGACATCAGCACATCGGCGCCCGCGTCCTTGAGCAGCCGGTACATGTCCTTGGGCGCCATATTGTCGAACATATGCTTGTCGTCGCCCATGATCTCGGTGACGCGGGCCTTGTCCTCTTCGGTGGCCTTGCGGACCGAGGTGCCGATCACCTCCATCCCCAGCTCCTGCAGCGCCGCCACCACCGACCACGACTTGTGCCCGCCGGTGTAGAGCAGTACCCGCCGCCCCTCGACCCGCGCGCGGAAGCCTTCGAGCCGCGCCCAGACCGCCGCCTCTTCATCGGCGATCAGCGCCTCGCAGCGGTCCAGAAGTTCGGCGTCGGCGCCCTGCTCCACAAGGATGCGGCACATCTCGCGCAGCGAAGCGGAAGTATCGGAGATGCCGTAGAAAGACCCCTCGAACCACGGCACGCCATGGCGTTCCTCGAGCTTGCGGGCGACGTTGATCAGCGCCTTGGAGCAGACCATCATCGTCACCTTGGCGCGGTGCATATAGGCGACCTGCTTGTAGCGCGCATCCGCCGCCAGCGAGCCGAGGATGCGGATCCCCAGCTTGTCGAGCAACGGTTTGACCTGCCACAGCTCGCCCGACAGGTTGTAATCGCCGACGATATTGATGTCGTAGGGGGTGAGCGTCTCGGGCTCCAGCGTGCCGATGACGTGATCCAGCATCGCCTCGCCCGCCAGCTTGTTGCCGAGGTTCTTGGAGCCGACGAAGCCGGGCGCGTTGACCGGAATGCAGGGCGTGCCGAATTTCTCGGTGGCGGCGCGGCAGACCGCGTCGATGTCATCCCCGATCAGCGCCGGCACGCAGGTGGCATAGACAAAGACCGCCGGCGGCGCCTCGGCCTCGATCACCTCGCGGATGGCGCGGAAGAGCTTGCGCTCGCCGTGCCCCATGACGATGTCGAGCTCGCTCATGTCGGTGGTGAAGCCGGTGCGGTAGCGCTCGGATCCCGAAGAGGCCGCGCCCCGGTTGTCCCAGCCATTGCCCTCGCAGGCCAGCGGCGCATGCACCAGATGCGCCACGTCGACGATGGGCTGCAGCACGATCTTGGCGCCGTCAAAGGCGCAGCCCCCCGCCGCCGCGCCCGGGGTCAGCGGCTTGGCGCAGCCCTTCTTGCGCTGCTGCTCGGACTTCGAGACGTTGGTGCCGCAGGCGGGCTCGTCAAAGACATCGGCGATCTTGTCTTTCAGGGCATCGGCCATCTTGGGGTCTCCTCGCGCGGGTTCGAGGTATCCAAGCAAGCGCCGTGCCATCCGCCATTGGCCTCTGTTTTCAAGGGCACGCGAGGCCTTACCGGGGCGTGAAGCGCCTGTAGCTTTCCCGACAATGGGGCATCCGAAACGCTGGGCACTATCCTGAGGCCGCGCAGAAGGCGCTATCAAAACAATGCATTCGAATGTATGATTTTAGTGTCTTAGGGAGGAGACCAACATGATCAGGAGAACCGCGCTCGCCGCCATTCTGGCGGCTGCGCCTGCAATGGCCATGGCAGCAGGAAAAACCCATCACGTGGCGATCCACGTCGATCAGAACGAGCCGCATGTGCTCAATATGGCGCTCAACAACGCCCAGAATCTCGCGGCCTATTATGCCGAGGTGGGTGATGAGGTGGTCATCGAGATGGTCGCCTACGGGCCCGGCCTGCACATGCTGGTCGAGGGCAAGAGCCCTGTGAAGGACCGCATCGAGACCATGTCGCTGGAACTGCCGATCACCTTCTCGGCCTGCGCCAATACGATCGCCGGGATGGAGAAGAAGACCGGCGAGAAAGTCGTGCTGCTGGAAGAGGCCAGCGTGGTGCCCTCGGGCGTGGTGCGGCTGATCGAGCTTCAGGAAGACGGCTACGCCTACGTGCGGCCCTAAGGGGCGCGGTGCCTCGCCCGGCGGCTTCGCCTTGATCACGGGCGTGTCGGGGCGACGCCAGAAAAACACCGGCCGCGGTCTCCCGCGGCCGGTGTCCTGTTCGCCCTGCCCCTAATCAGCGGGTCAGGTCGTAGCTGTAGTCGGTCTCGCCCGGTACGATGGTGTCGTCGTCGAGCTTGTCGAACACCGTATCCAGCAGCTTGACCAGCACCGTCAGCGCGCCTTGATACCCCATGGTCGGGAAGCGGTGGTGGTGGTGGCGGTCGAAGATCGGGAAGGCCAGACGGATCAGCGGCGTGCCGGTGTCGCGCTCGAGATACTTGCCGTAGCTGTTGCCGATCAGCATGTCGCAGGGCTCGGTGTTGAGGAACGAGCGCATGTGCCACAGGTCCTTGCCCGCCCAGACCTGACCCTGCTTGCCGAAGGGCGAAGAGGCCAGAAGCGCTTCCATCTTGGCGGCCCACTTCTTGTTGCCGTTGGTGGCAAGGCAGTGCACCGGCTCGCCGCCCAGTTCCATGACGAAGCGGGTCATGCCGTAGACGAAATCGGGATCGCCGTAGATCGCGAAGGTCTTGCCGTGCAGCCACGCTTGGCTGTCGGCGATGGCATCCACCAGACGGCCACGCTCGAGCCGCAGTTCCTCGGGGATCTCCTTGCCGGTCAGTTCCTGCACTTTCATCAGGAACTCATCGGTGCCCTGCACACCCATCGGATAGTGCAGCGCGGCGGTCTCCTGCCCCTTGCCCGCGATATATTCCAGCGTCTTGGGGCTGCAGTATTCCTGCATCGAGATCGTCGCCTTGGCGTTCAGCGCCGCCTTGGCCTCGTCGAGCTTGGTGCCGCCATCATACATGCGGAACTCGCCGTCCGAGGGCGTGTCGTAGACGTCTGAGACATCCGACAGGAAGCTGAACTCGACGCCCATGGCATCCAGCATCTTCGTGATCTCGCGGTTGTTGGCGACGGCGAACCCGTCGAAGCCGGGGATGATGTTGATCTTGTCGGTTTCGGTGCGTTCCTCTCCTTCCCAGAAGTGGCTGATGATGCCCTTTTGCATGTTGTCATAGCCATCGACGTGGCTGCCGACGAAGGCCGGGGTATGCGCGAAGGGCACGTCGAAATCCTCGGGGACCGATCCCTTTTCCTTCGACTGGATGATGAAGGAGTTGAGGTCGTCGCCGATCACCTCGGCCATGCAGGTGGTGCTGACCGCGATCATCTTGGGATCGTAGAGCGCCTTGGCGTTGGCCAGACCGTCGACCATATTGACCAGCCCGCCAAAGACCGCCGCATCCTCGGTCATCGAGGACGACACGCAGGAGCTGGGCTCCTTGAAGTGGCGCGACAGATGCGAGCGGTAATAGGCGACGCAGCCTTGGCTGCCGTGCACGAAGGACAGCGTCTGCTCATAGCCTGCGGCGGCAAACACCGCGCCGAGCGGCTGGCAGGCCTTGGCGGGGTTAACCGTCAGCGCCTCGCGGGCAAGGTTCTTCTCGCGGTATTCCCACGATTTGGTCCAGTCACCGATCTCGGTGACCAGCTCGTCGGGATGGCCGCATTCGAACTTCATCTTCTTGTTGGCCAGCATCTCCTTGTATTCGGGCTGCTGGAAGAGCGGTGCGTGGTCGAGCACCTTGTCGCCGGACTGGGGCATGGATGTATTCCTTCTGTTGGCCGTCCGCATTCCGAGACGCGCCTGTTGAGGGGATCATGTGGGAGGGGCGCCGGGGGACCGGGAGCAATGGCCCCCCGGCGCTGGGAAAACGCGAAGGGTTACTCGGCGGCGATGGCCTGACCGGCTTCCCAAGGCGCGTCATAGAGGTTCCAGACCGGCGAGTTCACCGCCATGTCCATGTCGCGGGCGAAGATCGCGAAGCCGTCATAGCCGTGATACGGGCCGGAGTAGTCCCAGCTGTGCATCTGGCGGAACGGGATGCCCATCTTCTGCACCGGGTATTTCTCCTTGATGCCCGAGCCGACGAGATCGGGGCGCACGCGCTCGATGAACTTCTCCAGCTCGTAGCCGGTGACGTCATCATAGATCAGCGTGCCTTCCTTCACGTAGTGGCCGGTGCGCTTGTAGTCGTCGCCATGGGCGAACTCATAGCCGGTGCCGGCGATGACCATGCCCAGATCGTCATAGGCCGTCACCACGTGGCGCGGACGCAGCCCGCCCACGTAGAGCATCACCGATTTGCCTTCGAGGCGCGGCTTGTATTTGGCGATCACCTCGTCGACCAGCGGCTGATACTTGGCGATGACCTTCTCGGCGTTTTCCTGAATGGTCTCGTCGAAGTTCTTGGCGATGGCGCGCAGGCTCGCGGCGATCTGGGTCGGGCCGAAGAAGTTGTACTCCATCCAGCCGATGCCGTGCTTCTCCTCCATGTAGCGGCAGATGTAGTTCATCGACCGGTAGCAGTGGATGAGGTTGAGCCGGGCCTTGGGGGCGCGCTCGATCTCGGCCAGCGTCGCGTCGCCGGACCAGTTGCCGACCACGTTGAGGCCCATCTCTTCGAGTAGGATGCGCGAGGCCCAAGCGTCGCCGCCGATGTTGTAATCGCCAATGACGTTCACATCGTAAGGCCCGGGCTCATAGGCCTTTACCGCGTCGCTTTCTTCCTGTTCGAACACCCAGTCCCGCACCGCGTCATTGGCGATGTGGTGACCCAGCGACTGCGACACACCGCGGAAGCCTTCGCAGCGAACCGGCACCATGGTCTTGCCGGTTTCCTTCTTCTTCTGGCGGGCGACCGCTTCGATGTCGTCGCCGATGAGGCCGATCGGGCATTCCGACTGGATCGTGGTGCCGTTCGACAGCGGGAACAGCTCGTTGATCTCGTCGATGGTCTTGGCCAGCTTCTTGTCGCCGCCAAAGACGATGTCCTTTTCCTGGAAATCGGTGGTGAACTGCATCGTCACGAAGCTGTCCACGCCGGTCTTGCCGATGTAGTAGTTGCGGCGCTGCGACCACGAGTACTGCCCGCAGCCCACGGGGCCGTGCGAGATATGCACCATGTCCTTCACCGGTCCCCAGACCACCCCTTTAGAGCCCGCATAGGCGCAGCCCCGGATGGTCATCACGCCCGGCACGGACTTGACGTTGGATTTCTGAGTGTCGCATTTCGACGCGATCCCGGTGGTGGCATCGGGCTCTTCTTCCGAAGGCTTCGACACCGTCAGGTGCTTGGCGCGGCGTTTCTTCGCCTTGGCCGGATAGGCTTCGAGGACTTCCTCGATCATCGCCTCATAATCTTCCGGCCCGTTTGCGTGATCCTTGGCCATCCTTTTGGCTCCTCTCACTGATTTCCGGGGGGATGGAGGCCGCAGCGCGCGGCCTCCGGTGGCTCTGGGGTCGGGCCGTCTCAGCCGGCCTGCGCTTCGGAGGCAGCGATGGCTGCGAGACGCTCTTCCTCGGACTGCATGATGCCGAACTCCATCAGCATCTCTTCCAGCTCGTCCATGGTGACCGGGGTCGGGATCACACCCTTGCCCGAGTTCTCGTGGATCTTCTTGGCCAGCTGGCGGTACTCGTCGGCCTGCTGGGACTCGGGCGCATATTGCAGCACCGTCTGGCGACGCAGTTCCGCGTGCTGCACGATGTTGTCGCGCGGCACGAAGTGGATGAGCTTCGATCCCAGCTTGGCGGCCATCGCTTCGGCCAGTTCCAGTTCCTTGTCGGTCTGACGCTCGTTGCAGATCAGGCCGCCAAGGCGCACACCGCCGGAGTTGGCGTACTTCAAAATGCCCTTCGAGATGTTGTTGGCGGCATAGAGCGCCATCATCTCGCCGGACATGACGATGTAGATTTCCTGCGCCTTGTTCTCGCGGATCGGCATGGCGAAGCCGCCGCAGACCACGTCGCCGAGCACGTCATAAGAGACGTAATCGACATCGTCATAGGCGCCGTTTTCCTCGAGGAAGTTGATCGAGGTGATCACGCCGCGACCGGCACAGCCGACCCCCGGCTCGGGGCCGCCGGACTCGACGCATTTGATGTCCTGATAGCCGACCTTGAGCACGTCTTCGAGCTCGAGGTCCTCTACCGAGCCCATCTCGGCGGCAAGGTGCAGCACGGTGTCCTGCGCCTTGGAGTTGAGGATAAGGCGGGTGGAGTCCGCCTTGGGGTCGCAGCCGACGATCAGGATCTTCTGACCCATTTCGACCAGCGCTGCGAGGGTGTTCTGCGAGGTGGTGGACTTGCCGATCCCACCCTTGCCGTAGAAGGCGATCTGACGAAGTTCGCTCATAATCGGTTCCTTTGGTTGCTTCGTTCGGTGTCATGGTCGAGACGGTGCGCGACCGCGCTCGATGAGTAAGAAGCAGGGAGCGTGCCAAGCCGAAGAAATCACGAAGGTGGTTTACAATCAGAGGCTTACGAAGATTTTTGGAGCTTGGAGCAAAGCCGACAAAAGCCGACAAAGACCGACAGTCGCACCCCATATTCGCACTGCCCCAAAAAGGACGCGGCCCCGAACCATCGGAGCCGCGCCATAACGGGTGTTGGAGGGAAAGGCCGGATCAGGCCGCGTCGCTGGCCGCAGAGGCCGGCAGGCCGAAGGTCTCGGCGATGCTCGCCAGCCAGCCCGCGAGCCGCTCTTCGGTCAGCATGGATTCATTGTCGAGATCGAGCGCCAGCCCAAGGAAGTGATCGCCGTCGACCGCCATGGACTCCTCGAAGCCGTAACCTTCGGTCGGCCAGTAGCCGACCATCTTGGCACCGCGCTCTTCAAAGAACTCATGCAGAAAGAAGACGGCGTTGATGAACTCCAGCGGATAGGTCACCTGATCGCCAAGCCCGTAGATCGCGATGGTCTTGCCCTCAAAGCTCTGCTCCTCGAGCTTGGGCAGGAACTCTTCCCAGCTTTCACTCTCGGCATCGGCGCTGAGGCCGGGCAGGAGCCCGTCGCCCAGCGTCGGCGTGCCGAGGATCAGGAAGTCGTAACTCATGAAGTCATCGACCTCGGTGCGGTTGACGTTCAGCGGCTTCGCCATCAGCTCATCGTCGAACTGGCGCTTGATCTGCTTCGCGATCTTGCGGGTGTTGCCGGTGTCGGTTCCGAAAAAGATGCCAATCTTGGCCATGGGCTGCATTCCTTTGTCTGGATGTCGGATGCGCGCAGCACCCATCCGCCGCGCGGGGCGGCACTGCGCCTGCCCTGATCCAGCAAGCCGCGTGCCAAGTGGCCCTCGCCGCCCTGAGACGCGAACACCCCGCCAGCATGGGCGGGGTGTTGAAGGCGGTTCCAAAAGGGGGGCGGCGCGCGCCCTACTCCGCGGCCACCGCTGCGGTCTCGAGATAGGCAAGCAGAGTGTCCGGCGAGCTCTCGCCGTAAGGATCGTCGGGGCAGTTGTCCATCAGGCCGGGCTCTTCGAACCACGCCTCGACCACGCCGTCATTGACGATCGCCGCATACCGCCAAGAGCGTTGACCAAAGCCAAGGTTGTCCTTGCCGACCAGCATCCCCATGCGCCGGGTGAACTCGCCCGAGCCGTCGGGAATGACCTTCACATGCGCGATCCCCTGCGCGCGCGCCCATTGGTTCATCACAAAGCTGTCGTTGACCGACAGGCAATAAATCTCGTCGATGCCAAGGTCGCGGAACCGGGCGAAATTCTCCTCGAACCCGGGCAGTTGGTAGGTTGAGCAGGTGGGCGTGAACGCCCCCGGCAGCGAGAAGAGGATCACCCGCTTGCCCTTGAAGTAATCGGCGGTGGTCATGTCCTGCCAGCGAAACGGGTTGGGCCCGCCGACGCTCTCGTCGCGCACCCGCGTGCGAAAGGTGACATTCGGCAGCTTCATGTTGGTTTTCATCTGTCGCTCCTGTGATTGGGTGTTTGGGTCGTGCGTGGCTCAGTCCGAGCCGCCCGGCGCGCCGCTGAAGCGCACCAGCACATCCTCGTTGCGCGCGATGAACTGGCACGCCAGCCGGTAGCGCGGCGGCATGTCGTTGACCTCGGCGTTCTCGATCTCTGCCGGGGTCAGCTTCGAAAGCTCCTTGAGCCGCGCCTTTTCCTTTTCGGTCAGGGCCAAGCCCATCGCGGGCTTGTCCTCGAGCGAGGTCACTTCGATCAGGCACGACCCGCAGTCGCCATCGCCGCAATCAAAGGGGATCGGGATCTCATGCTCTTTGGCGAGCGCGAGGATCGTCGCGGTGTTGCCGGCGACGGCGTAGACGGTTTTGTCGCGTTGCATGATCGGGGATTGGAAGGTGATATTGGCCATGGCTGTGCTCACTTGCTGTGTGGAAGGAAGGCCACCCGCGAAGGGCCGCTCTTTCGGATTTCAGCAAAACTCATGCCAGCCGGTGCGCAGTGGCGCGCAATCGCGGGCGGCAGCGGCACTTCGGTGATCTCTGCCGGAAAGCCATCGCCGACCGGCGACAGCCGCGCGCGCATCCGAGGGCTCGCGAACATCCGCCCGGCCTCGTCGATCAGCAGCACCGCATCCACGCCCATGTCAGAGGCGACCTGCGGCCAGTCCTGCGCCCCGGCAACCGACAGCGCGGTGGCCGCCGCATCGGCGCGGCTTGGGTCGCTGTCCAGCACCGTGACCGAGACGATCTGCTGGACCGGCCAGCCTGTCTTCGGGTCGATGATATGCGCGAAACGTGTGCCGGAGTACTCGAAGTATCTCTCGTAATTTCCTGATGTGTATAGGCTTTCTCCAGGTTTCAATGCGACAGAGGCGACCGCTCCCCAGACAAAGGGATCGCGGATCGCCACCCGCCAGGGCCGCGCGCCATTGCCGCCGCTCACCGTGACGTCGCCGCCCGCGTTGAGCACCGCGTTCTCGATCCCGCGCGCGTGCAGCACGGCCACCGCCTGTTCCAGCGCCGCGCCCTTGGCAAAGCCGCCGAGGTCAAGCTGCACGGCCCGGTTGGTCGAGCGAACGCGTGTGCCGTCTAGAATGAGATCGGTCATCTTTGGCTGCGCTGCCCGCAACGCGGCGATCCGCGCTGGGTCCGGTGGCGCGCCTTCCGGCGGCGTGTCCTGATGGAAGCCCCAGAGGCCGATCAACGCGCCAATCGCGGGCTCGAACCGCCCGCCGCTGGCACAGGAGAGGTCCCGCGCCCGCGACAGCGCCGAGGCCAGATTTGGCGGCACCGAGGCAGGCTCTCCGCTGGCCAGCGCGGCGTTGAGATCGCTCAGCGCGCCCGATTGCCATGCGTGCCAAGCGCCGTGCAGCCCTTGAAGCAGCTGCGCCACGTCGCCCGCCGCCGCCCGTGCGCGCGCGGGCCGCTCGCCCTGAATGACGATCTCGACAAGCGTGCCGAAGACATAGACCGTCTCGCGATATTCGCCGCCGCGCCCCGTTCGCAGCCCGAAGCCAAGCGCCGCCACAAGCAGCACCGCCAGCGCCCACAGTCGCAGGGCGCGGGCACTCATGCGCGCGATCTGGCCGGGATGATCCGCTCGATCCTGATCCCCGCTGCCAGCCGTCCGCGCCGCTCGCTGGCGCGAAACGGCAGGAAGGAGACGGCAAGCGCGGGGATGCAGAGCGCCGCGGCCAGCGCGTCCGAGATCCCCAGCGCGCTGCACAGGCTGACGCAGAGGACCAGCATCAGCACCGGCAGAAGGTACATCAGCCCCGCCGCCCCGAGAAAGGCCGCAGACGGCATGACCACCACCGCGCTGTCACCGGGCTGTGCCGGTCCCGCGTGGGGCAGCACGAGCCGCTCGGTGCGATGGGTCTTGCGCGCGGCGGCCATCTCGGTCAGCGCGTGCGGACCGCAGGTCTCGCGCACCGCGCAGGCGGCGCATCCGGCGGTGCGTCGCAGTTCCAGCTCGATCTGACCGTCGCGGGCGCCGATCACCCGCAGGGTCTCGCGCAGGAAACCCGGCGTATCGCTGGGGCTATTGCTTTCGGTGGTATCCATCTTCGGCCCTCCAACTTCTGACATTTCGCCCAACCGCCGACCGTCAGCCCGGCTTCACCTTCACCGCGCCGCCCAGCACCTGACACTGGCAGGCCAGCCGGTCGGATTGCCCGGCCAAGTTTTCGCGCAGGACCCGAAGCTCCAGCGCGGAGGGGTCCGACAGATGTTCAGAGCCCTCGAGCACATGGGTGATGCAGGTGCCGCAGTCGCCCTCGCGGCAGCCGAAGACGATCCCCGCCCCCACTTTTTCCGAGATCTCGATGATCCGCGTGCCCGCAGGCACGGTCACCGTCAGATCGACATCGGTGAACGTCAGACTTCCTTTGGTCATGGCGCGGGTCTCCCTCTGGCGGCGCGCGTGTCACGGCGTGTGCCTCAAAGCCAAGCAAGTGCCGTGCCAAGTCTGTGAGCGCCTGCACCTTCAGCGCCGGCCCCCGCGCCCCGTGGGCCCATCCGCCCCCTGTCCGACATTTTGTAGCCATTGCGACAGCGGCGACGCGCAGGCGCCACGAATGCCAGCCACCCCACAGAAACCACACGGAAACCACACGGAAACCACACGGAAACGACGCGCGAAATCCGCTTGGCACGGGCCTTGCTTCACCCTCTCCACCGCCGCCCCGCAGAGGCAGAGACGCGGCAGAGGAGACCAAGATGAGCGAGATTTTCCTGATCCTGCTGGGCACCGCGCTGGTGAACAATGTCGTGCTGGTGAAGTTCCTCGGGCTCTGTCCCTTCATGGGCGTCTCGCGCAAGACCGACGCGGCCATCGGCATGGGGCTTGCCACGACCTTCGTGCTGACCCTCGCCGCCGCCGCCTCATGGGTGATCGAAACCGCGCTGCTGCTGCCTCTGGGCCTGCAATATCTGCGCATCCTCGCCTTCATTCTGGTGATCGCCGCCATCGTGCAGTTCACCGAGGCGGTGATGCGCAAGATGTCCCCGGTGCTCTACCGCGCGCTTGGCATCTATCTGCCGCTGATCACCACAAACTGCGCGGTGCTCGGCGTCGCGCTGCTGAACATTCAAGAAGAGCACAACTTCGCGCAGAGCCTGCTCTACGGCTTCGGCTCGGCGCTGGGGTTCACGCTGGTGCTCGTGATCTTTGCCGGGCTGCGCGAGAAACTCGCCCAGCTTTCGGTGCCCGCGGCCTTTGCCGGGGTGCCCATCTCCTTCATTTCCGCGGGCCTGCTGTCCATGGCGTTCATGGGCTTTGCCGGTCTCGTGCCCAATTGATCCGCCACGTTCGGAGGATACGACCATGCTTGCCGCCGCCGCCACCATGTCTGCCCTTGGCGTGACACTGGGCCTTGTTCTGGGCGTCGCCGCCCGCCGCCTGCAGGTGGACGCCCCGCCCATCGTCGAAGAGATCACCGCCGCCCTGCCCGGCACCAACTGCGGCCAATGCGGCTTTCCCGGCTGCTCGGGCGCGGCGGAAGCCATCGCCGAAGGCGGCGCGCCGCTCACCCTCTGCCCGCCGGGCGGGCGCGACGTGGTGCTGCAGCTGGCCGAGATCACCGGCATTGCGCCGCCCGCGCCGGGCGACATGGCCGACACGACCCCGCGCATCGCCTTCATCTTCGAGGACCATTGCACCGGCTGCACCAAGTGTTTCAAACGCTGCCCGACCGACGCCATCCTCGGCGCGGCCAAGCAGATCCACACGGTGATCCCCGACGCCTGCATCGGCTGCAACGAATGCGTCGAGGTCTGCCCGACCCAAGCGATCCTTCTGCGCAAGAAGCCCCGCACCCTGCGCAGCTGGTACTGGGAGAAACCGCAGACAGCCCAGACCGCCCAGACCGTCCGGAGGCTGGCATGAGCTTTCTGTCGCTCTCTGCCCTGCGCAAACCGGCCCAGCTTTTCGGCATCCGCGGCGGTGTGCACCCCGAGGGCCGCAAGTTCCTTGCCGCCCATTGCGCGATCGAGCCGCTGCCCATGCCCAAGCTCCTGCGCATCCCGCTGCAGCAGCACATCGGGGCCGAGGCCGAGCCGCTGGTGCGGCGCGGCGACCATGTGCTCAAGGGCCAGCTGATCGGCCGCGCACGCGGGCCGGTGTCGGCCAATGTTCATGCGCCCACCTCGGGCGAGATCATCGCGGTGGGCCATTTCACCGCGCCGCATCCTTCCGGTCTGCCGGTGCCGACAATCACCCTGCGCCCCGATGGCGCCGACGAATGGGGCCCGCGCCTGCCGCGCCTGCGCCCCGAGACCGCCAGCCCCGAGAATCTTGCCGCCCGCGTCGCCGAGGCCGGGATCGTCGGCATGGGCGGGGCCACCTTCCCCGCAGCGGTGAAGCTGAACCTGCGCGCGAAATACCAGCTGCACACGCTGATCATCAACGCCGCCGAATGCGAGCCCTACCTCACCTGCGACGACCGGCTGATCCGCGAGCAGGCAGAGGAAGTCGCCGATGGCGCGGCGATCATGGCGCGGGCGCTGGGGGTCTCGCGGCTGATCGTCGCCATCGAGTCGAACAAGCCCGAGGCCGCCGACGCGCTGCAGCGCCACAACCTACCGATGGGCATGCGGCTCGAGATCAAAGTGGTGCCGACGCAATATCCCATGGGCTCGGAAAAGCACCTCGTGCAGACCGTCACCGGGATGGAGACCCCGGCCCGCGCGCTCACCGCCGAGCTGGGCGTGGTGGTGCACAATGCCGCCACCGCGCAGGCGGTGCATGCCGCCGTGCGCTACGGCGAGCCGCTGATCTCGCGCGTGGTCACCGTTTCGGGGCGCGGCGTCGGTCAGCCCGCCAACCTTCGGGTGCTGATCGGCACGCCGGTGGCGGATCTGCTGGAGCATTGCGGCGGCCTGCAGGGCGAGCCGGACCGGCTGCTTCTGGGCGGGCCGATGATGGGCCAGCCAGTGCAGAACCTGCGCGTGCCCATCGTCAAAGGCACCAACGGCGTGCTCGCCCTCACCCGCGCCGAGACCCGCGCCACCGAGCCGCACCCCTGCATCCGCTGCGGCTCTTGCGTGCAGGTCTGCCCCTGCGGGCTGATGCCCTTCGAGATGAACGCCCGCATTCAGGCCGAGGACCTCGACGGCGCGGCGGGTGTCGGATTGATGGATTGCGTCTCCTGCGGCTCCTGCTCGTATATCTGCCCCTCGTCGATCCCGCTGGTGCAGGCCTTCAACTACGCCAAGGGCGCGCTGGCCGAGAGCCAGAGCCGCAAGCACCAGCAGGAGGCCACCAAGCGCCTCGCCGCCGAGCGCACCGCCCGCGAAGAGGCCGTGGCCGAGGCCAAACGCGCCGCCATGGCCAAGCGCAAGGCCGAGATGGCCGAAAAGAAAAAGCGCGACGCCGAGAAGAAGCGCGCCAAGGAGGCCGCAGCCGCAGCCGCCGCCACGGATACGGAGGTCACCAAATGAGCCTTCCTCGCATCATTGCCGGGCCGCACACCCATTCGATGTTCAACGTGCCGCGCACCATGGTGGCGGTGATGGTCTGCCTGACCCCCGCGACGCTCTTTGGTATGGCGCAATTCGGCTGGCCCGCCGCGCTGCTCTTTGCGGTGACGCTGCTGTCGGCGCTGTTGTCCGAGGCGCTGGCCCTGTCGCTCGCGGGAAAACCGCTGCTGCGCGGGCTGTCGGACGGCTCGGCGGTGCTGACCGGCTGGCTGCTGGCGCTGTCGCTGCCGCCCTGGGCGCCGTGGTGGCTGGGCGTCACCGGGGCAGGCATCGCGATCCTGCTGGCCAAACACGCCTTTGGCGGGCTGGGGCAGAACCTCTTCAACCCCGCGATGGTCGCCCGCGCCATGCTGCTGATCGCCCTGCCAGTGCAGATGACCACATGGGTCGCACCGCTTGGCGGTGCCGGTCCCGATCTGGCGCAGGCGGCGGCGATCACCTTTGGCGGCGGCACCGGCTTCGACGCAGTCAGCAGCGCCTCGACGCTCAACCACGTGCAAAGCAGCCTCGACGCCGGGGTGCCCATGGCCGAGATCCTCGCCGGGCTGCCGGACCTGAAAACCCACGCGCAGGGGATGATCTCGGGCAGCCTTGGCGAGACCTCGGCCTATCTGCTGCTTGGCGGGGGCATCGCGCTGGTGCTCCTTCGGATCATCACGCTGGTGATCCCGCTCACCGTGCTGGGATCTGTCTTCATCCTTGCCGCCATCGGCCATGCGCTTAACCCCGAGCATTTCATCCCGCCGCTGCTGCATCTGACCTCGGGCGGGCTGATGCTCTGCGCCTTCTTCATCGCCACCGATTACGTCACCTCGCCAGTCACCGGAGCGGGCAAGGCGATTTATGGCATCGGCGTCGGCGCGCTGATCTTCGTCATCCGCACATGGGGCGCCTTTCCCGAAGGCGTGGCCTTCGCGGTGCTGCTGATGAACGCGGTGACGCCGCTGATCGACACCTATGTGCGCCCGCGTGTCTTTGGCCGCACCCGCGCGGGCAAGCCGCTGCCGCTGACCGACAAGCTGGGAGAGAAGGCATGAGCGACACCCTGCAGCCCAAACCCCCGCGCCTGCGGGCGCTGCGCGACACGCCGCTCGCCGCCGGGCTTGCGCTGGGGCTCTTCGGCCTTGGCAGCGCGATGACGCTGGCGCTCACCGACCAGCTGACCATGGGCCCGATTGCGGCGCGCGAGGCCGAGGACATGCGCGCCTCGCTCTCGCAGGTGCTGACCATGGCGCATGACAACGACCCGGCGCAGAACCCGCTGGCGCTGGCGGACCCCACCGAGGGGCCGCTGAACGTGCATCGTGCCACCCTTCACGGAGAGGTCACCGGCGCCGCTTTCGAGCTGACCGGCTACGGCTATGGCGGCGCGATCCGGGTGCTGATCGGGATCACCCCGGACGGCACGCTAAGCGGCGTCCGGGTGCTGTCGCATGCGGAAACTCCGGGTTTGGGCGACAAGATCGAGGCCGCCAAAAGTGAATGGGTTCAGGATTTTACCGGACGCAGCTTCGCCAATACCGCGCCCGAGGGATGGCACATCGCCCGCGACGGCGGGATCTTCGACCAGTTCTCCGGCGCCTCGATCACCCCGCGCGCGGTGGTGGCCACCGTCGCCCGCGGCCTCGCGCTGTACGAGCGGCAGCGCGCGGCGATCCTCACCGCAGCAGAAGGAGCCAAGCCATGACCGATTACACGCGCATCGCCCGCGACGGGCTGTGGGACAACAACGTGGTCTTTGGCCAGCTCCTTGCGCTCTGCCCGCTGCTGGCGGTGACCGGCACCGCGACCAACGGGCTCGGCATGGGGCTGGCGACGACGGCGGTGCTGATCGCCTCAGGTCTGGCGGTCTCGCTGCTGCGCCATGTGATCACCCCCGACATCCGCATCCCCGCCTTCGTGCTGATCATCGCCTGCCTCGTGACGGCGGTGGACATGGGGCTCAACGCGTTTGCCCATGAGTTGCACCGGCAGCTTGGCCTGTTCATCCCGCTGATCGTCACCAATTGCGCCATCCTTGGCCGCGCCGAGGCCTTCGCCTCGCGCCAGCACCCGATCGCTGCGGGCTGGGACGGGCTGATGATGGGGCTCGGGTTCACCGCCGCGCTGGTGCTGCTGGGGGCGCTGCGCGAAATCCTCGGCGCGGGCACGATCTTTGCCGGGGCTTCGGTGCTGCTCGGGCCGAGCTTTGGCTTTCTCGAGACCACGGTGATCCCCGGCTATCAAGGGTTTTTGCTGATGATCCTGCCGCCGGGCGGCTTTCTGGTGCTGGGCGGCTTGCTGGCGCTGAAGGCGCTGCTCGACCGGCGCAGCACGCAAAGCGCCGCGGGGCGCGGCAGCGCCGACCCGGCGCGGGTGTTCACCGCCGTGGGCGTGCTGCAGCCCGAGCCCGACATGGGAGAAATGGGAGAGAGCGAATGAACGTCGGATGCGCCTATGCCAAACCCACCGCGCAGGTGTGGAAACGCTTCGAGATCGACGAGGGCGCCACGGTGCGCGACGTGATCGAGCGCTCGGGCCTGCTTGGGGAATTCCCCGAGATCGACCTTGCCGAGATGAAGGTCGGCATCTTCGGGACGGTGGCGAAACTCGACAAGCCGGTGAAGGACGGCGACCGGGTAGAGATCTACCGCCCCATTCACCCCGAGGCGGAACTGCTTGAAAAAAAGCAAAAAGGAGACGGATCATGACGCGCCTCACGCGCCGCGGCTTTGGCGCCGCATTGCTCTGCGGGGCCGCGCTCGCCCCGTTCACCCTGCCGGGCCGCGCCCGTGCACTTGTGGTCGGCGGCGGCCCTGCCGGGGCCAGCGCCGCCCTCGCCCTCGCCCGCAGCGCGCCGCGCGCGTCGGTGGTGCTGGTGGAGCGCGATCCCACGCGCCTGGCCCGCGCCGCCAGCCCGGCCTTCGCCCGCCCCGAGGCCGGGCCGACGCTGGCGGAGTTGCAGGCCGCCGGGGTCGAGATCATGATCGACGAGGTGACCGAAATCGACTGGCAACGCGCAGAGCTGCAGGGCTTCAGCGGGCGCAGCACCGGGTTCGATCAGCTTGTCATCGCGCCCGGCATCGCCGCGCTGCCCGAGGAGATCCCCGGCTTTGACGCCGCCGCGCGCCACCGCTTGCCCGCCGCATGGGGCAATCGGCGCGAGGCGCTGCGGCTCTCGGCCCAGCTTGCCGCGCTGCCCGAGAACGGCCACGTGGTGCTGCGCCTGCCTGCATCGGGCCTGAGCCATCCACAGATCGCGCTGTCGCGTGCGCTGACGCTGGCCGATCACCTTGCAAAGCACCGCCCCTCGGCCCGGCTGACGGTGCTCGACGGCGGCGCGGCTGCGGGGCTTGCGGCGACCTTTCACGCGTTGGTCCCCAAGGGGCTCGAGGCGCACTGGCTTGGCCCGCGCGAGGGCGGCATGGTCACCGCGCTCTCTGCGCCCGACGGCTGGATCGAGACCACCGCCGGACGGCTGCACGCGGATGTGGTCAACTTCATCCCGCCGCAGGGGGCGGCAACGCTTGCACGGGCCTCTGGGCTCACCGGCGCCGACCACTGGTGCCCCACCGATGCCGCCGGACGCTCGTCCCTGCAGCCGCAGGCGATCATCCTTGGCGACGCGCGGCAGAGCGCAGCGCGCAGCCTTGCCTCGGCGCTGACGCAGGCGCGCGCGCTGCATATCTGAGCCGAACCGTCGGGGCTGGGGCGATCAGCCCACCAGCCCCGACAAGTCCATGGCATCGCTGTCCTTCAGCGTCTTCAGCACGAAGTCAGAGCGCACCTGCGAGATCTGCGGCATCTGCAGCAGCCGCTCGTGCAGGAAGGTCGAGAAGCTCTCGAGATCGCGCGCGCGGACGTGCAGCACGTAATCGGCATCCCCCGACACCGAAAAGGCCGACTGGATCTCGGGCTGCCGGTCGATCCAGCGCGAGAAATCGCTGTCGGTGGTCTTGTCGTGCACCCGCAGGTTCACCCGCACCACCACCCGTATCCCGAGCCCGAGCCGCCCCGCGTCAAGCCGCGCGCGATAGCCCTCGATCACCCCTGCCGTCTCGAGCGCGGCGCGGCGGCGCGAGCATTGCGAGGGCGACAGGTTCACCACCTGCGACAGCTGCGCATTGGTCAGCGCGCCGTCACGCTGCAGCGCGTCAAGGATGAGACGGTCAAAACGGTCGAAGGCCACAGGGGGCAAACCTCATGCATTCATTTCACATCAGCTACGCATAACACGCACACAGAACGCAAACCATGCACGTTTCACGCAAGCAATCACGCCCAACCGCATGCGATTGCACACAACGTGCAGCCCCCTCGCGCTATCCTGAGATCAGACAACAGGAGGCCGCAATGTTCGACACCACCCCCACCCATGTGCATCAGGCCATCGCTCAGGCGGTGCGGGATCACGGGATCGACACGATGTTCGGCCTGATGGGCGACGCAAATCTCTTTATCGCCGATCACTTCGTGCGCGGCTGTGGCGGGCGCTTCGTTCCGGCGGCACATGAGGGCAGTTCGGTGCTGATGGCGCTGGCCTATGCGCATGTGGCGGGCCGTATCGGCGTCGCCACCGTCACCCATGGCCCGGCGCTGACCAATTGCGTCACCGCGCTGACCGAAGGCGCGCGCGGGCAGATCCCGATGGTGCTGCTTGCCGGGGACACGCCGGTCGCCAACCCGCGCCACCTGCAGGGCATCGACCAGCGCGAGGTGGTGAAATCCACCGGCGCCGGGTTCGAACAGATGCGCTCGCCCGAGCTTGCCGTCCGCGACGTGGCGCGCGCCTTCTACCGCGCGCAGGTCGAGCGGCGGCCCATCGTGCTCAACATGCCAGCCGATTTCATGTGGCAGGATGCGCCCTATGCGCCCTGCGTGCTGGATGTGTTCGAGACCCGCAGTTTCGTGCCCGAGGGCGATGCGCTCGACGAGGCGATCGGGATGATCGCAAGCGCCCGTCGCCCGGTGATCCTTGCCGGGGCCGGTGCCCGCACTGCGCGCGACCAGATCATCGCGCTTGCCGACCGGCTCGAAGCGCCGCTGGCCACCACGCTCAAGGCCAAGGGGCTGTTCCGCGGCCATCCGCACGACATGGACATCTTTGGCACGCTGAGCACGCCCGCCGCCTATGAGGTGATCGGCAAATCCGACTGTATCGTCAGCTTTGGCGCAGGGCTGCATGATTTCACCACCGACAAGGGCGCGCTGCTGAACGGCAAGCGGCTGGTGCAGATCGACAGCGACAGCCGGGCCATCGGGCGCAACGTGCATCCCGATGCGGGGCTCATTGCCGACGCCGGGCTGACGGCGGACAATATCGTGCATTGGCTCGATGAGGCAGAGATCCCCGCCAGCGGCTTCACCCGCGAGCTTGAGCCGGGCAGCCTGCGCCGCCATCCCCCGGCCCGCAGCACCAAGATGCCCGAAGGCTATGTGAACTACGTGGGCGCGCTCGACCGGCTGGAGCAGGCGCTGCCGCAGGACCGCATCCTTGTCACCGACGGCGGGCGCTTCATGACGGAGGTCTGGTGCCGGGTGTCGGCCCCCGATCCCCGCAGCTTTGTCGTCACCGCCAATTTCGGCGCCATCGGGCTTGGCCTGCAGGAGGCCATCGGCGCCTCGGTGGCAGCGCCCGAGCGGCCCGTGGTTCTGTTCTCCGGCGACGGCGGCTTCATGATGGGCGGGCTGGGCGAGTTCAACACCGCCGTGCGGCTGCGGCAGGATCTTATCGTGATCCTGTGCAACGACAGCGCCTATGGCGCCGAGCATATCCAGTTCATCGACCGCAAGATGGATCCGGGCCTGACGCAATTCGACTGGCCGTGCTTCGCCGAGGTCGCCACCTCGCTCGGCGGCAAGGGGCTGCTGGTGCAAAGCGAGGACGACTTGCAGACCGCCATCGACGCCATCGAGACCCGCGACCGCCCGCTGCTGATCGAACTGCGGCTCGATCCCAACGACGTGCCCCGGATGCGTCTCTGAGCGTAGGGCACCGCCGCAGCGCTTGACCTTCGGCGGCGCAGGGCGCAGGCATCCGGCGCCAGACTCCGGAGAGCCGCCATGTCCCGCCCGCCCCTCGTCATCTCGATCCAAAGCCAGGTCGTGCTTGGCCATGTGGGCAATTCCGCCGCGCTGTTTCCGATGCAGGCGGCGGGGCTGGAGGTGGCGGCGATCCCCACGGTGGTCTTTTCCAACACCCCCGATTACCCCACGCTGCGCGGCCGCGCCCTGCCCGCGGATTTCTTTGCCGAGCTGCTGCTCGGCGCCAAGGAACGCGGCTTGCCAGAGCGCGCGGCCTATATCGTGTCAGGCTATATCGGGTCGCCGGAGGTCGCTGAACTCACGGCGGGTTTCATCGCCGAGGCGAAGCGGCTGAACCCCGGCCTCACCTATCTGTGCGATCCGGTCATGGGCGATGCGGGACCGGGGCTTTACGTGCCCGGCAGCATTGCCGAGATCCACCGCGACCAGCTGCTGCCGCTGGCCGATCTCGCCACGCCCAACCCGTTCGAGCTGTCTTGGCTCACCGGGCGCGATCTGCGGACGCTGGACGATATGCGCGACGCGCGGGCCGCGCTGCGGCTGGCCGAGGGCGCGCGCTTGATCACCACCGGCTGCGCGCTCGAGGACACGCCCGCGGGCCATATCGAAAGCGTCATCCTGAGTGGGCCTGAGGTCACGCGTCACCCCGCCCCGCATCTGCCCATCGCGCTGCCCGGCACCGGAGACCTTTATGCCGGGCTGCTGACTGCGGCGCTGGCGCGCGGGCGCAGCCTGCCTGACGCTGTGGAGATGGCGCAGCAGCTCACCGGACGTGCCCTGCAGCGCGCCGCCGAGCTTGGCGCCGGTGAGGTGGTGCTCAGCGATCCGGCACTGCGCAAGACCCTGCTGCAGTTGGAAAACGATTCAATTCTGCCCAATCCCTAGGCAACCTCCGGTGGCAGGCGCGCGACAGACTGCGCGGAATTGCGCGGCAAGTCTGTTTCGAAACGCACCATGTCGCATCCAGCCCTCAGAATCGTCGCGGGCGCGATATTTCTACCCTCAGATTGTCGCGGATGATCCATGGCCTGCGTCGCATTTCGGCGGTGCGGTTCGGAGCGGAAGCGGCAGCGCGCACCACCGCGGAGGGCGGTGTCGCCTTCCGGGGCGCCCCCTTCTCCACCAGAGATCACGGGCCCCGCGCCCGGCCTACGGAGTTCGGCCATGACCGCTGACGCCAAGACCCTCGACCTGCTGAGCCGCCGCAAGCCCGGCCATTCGCTGCAGCAGGCCTTCTACACCGACCCCGAGATCTTCGCTCAGGACATGGAGCAGATCTGGTACCGCGACTGGCTCTTCGCGACGCCGGTCGCCGCGCTGCCCAAGACCGGCAGCTATGTCACCCAGAAGGTCGGCCCCTACCGCGTGGTCATCGTGCGTGGCCCCGATGGGTCTGTCCGCGCCTTCCACAACACCTGCCGCCACCGCGGTTCGGTGATCTGCAAGGCCGCCTCCGGTCAGGTCGCCAAGCTGGTCTGCCCCTACCACCAGTGGACCTACGAGCTTGATGGCCGCCTGCTGTGGGCGCGCGACATGGGCAGCGATTTTGACGCCTCGTCGCATGGGCTGAAGCCGGTGCACTGCCGCGTGCTGTCGGGTCTCGTCTATATCTGCCTCGCCGATGAAGCACCTGATTTCGACGCCTTCGCCGCCATGGCCGAGCCCTTCCTCGCCGTGCACGACCTCAGCAACGCCAAGGTCGCGCATCAGTCGACCATCGTCGAGAACGGCAACTGGAAGCTGGTGTGGGAGAACAACCGCGAGTGCTACCACTGCGCCGGCAACCACCCGTCGCTGTGCCGCACTTACCCCGAGGATCCGACGATCACCGGCGTGTCGCAGGACGGCACCTTCCCCCCCATCGTCGAGAGCCACTTCAGCCGTCTCGAAGCCGCTGGCGCGCCCTCGCGTTTCCAGATGGGTGCCGATGGCCAGTACCGCCTTGCGCGCATGCCGCTGCTGGATGGGGCCGAAAGCTATACGATGAACGGCAAGATCGCGGTGCAAAAACGCCTCGGCAGCATCCCGTTCAACGATGCAGGCACGCTGCTGAAGTTCCACTATCCGACCACCTGGAACCACTTCCTGTCGGATCATTCGATCACCTTCCGCGTCGTCCCGATCAGCCCGACCGAGACCGAGGTGCAGACCACTTGGCTCGTGCACAAGGATGCGGTCGAAGGCGTGGATTACGATCTGGAGAACCTCACCACCGTCTGGATCCACACCAACGACGAGGACCGTGTCGTGGTCGAGGACAACCAGCAGGGCATCAACTCGCCCGCCTATGAGCCCGGCCCCTATTCGGCCAGCCATGAGGATGGCGTGAACCAATTCGTCGACTGGTATTGCGACACGATGACCAAGCGTCTCAGCCCCGCACGGATGGCAGCAGAATAATGGCGGCGGCAAACAACATGCCCTCCGCCGCCGTGCGCTATTGGAAAGATGACGAGATGCTGGAATGCGTCTCGGTCATCCCCGAGGCGCCGAATGTGTCGACCTTCTGTTTCGCGGCCCCATCGGGCGCGCTGTTTGACTATCTGCCCGGCCAGTTCGTCACGCTGGAACTGCCGGTGCCGGGCGGGCCGCTGCACCGCACCTATACGATCTCGTCCTCGCCGTCGCGGGCGCTGTCGATCACCGTCACGGTGAAGGCGCAGCCGGACTCCATCGGCACGCGCTGGATGCTCGACAACCTGCGTCCGGGGATGCGGATCAAGGCGATCGGTCCAGCCGGTCACTTCACCTCGCATCACCACCCGGCCGAGAAGTATCTGTTCATCTCGGCGGGCTCGGGGATCACCCCGATGATGTCGATGGTCACCTATATGTACGACCTTGGCCGAATCCCGGACGTGGTGTTCATCAACTGCGCCAAGCGCCCGTCGGACATCGTGTTCCGCGAGCGGCTCGAACATATCGCCAGCCGCATCGACGGGATCGAGCTGCGCTGGGTGGTCGAGGAAGGCGACCGGTTCCATCCGTGGACCGGCTACAAGGGCATGTTCAACCAGCTGATGCTGGGCCTCACCGCGCCGGACTATCTCGAGCGCGAGGTGTTCTGCTGCGGCCCCGAGCCCTTCATGCAGGCGGTGCGCGAGGCGCTGCAGGGCCTTGGCTACGACATGGACCGGTACCATCAGGAGAGCTTCCAGCCCTCTCTGGCCAAGGAAGAGCAGGATGCGACCGAGGGCGATGTTGTGCCCGAGCACGACGTCTCTGCCGAGGTTACCTTCGCCTCCTCCGGCGTCACCCAGAGCTGCAAGGAGACCGACACGATCCTCGCCACCGCGCGTTCGGCGGGTCTCAATATCCCCTCGGGCTGTACTTTCGGCGTCTGCGGCACCTGCAAGATCAAGAAGACCTCGGGTCAGGTCCACATGGTGCACAATGGCGGCATCACCGAAGAGGATATCGCCGACGGCTACGTGCTGGCCTGCTGCTCGCATCCCATCGGCAAGGTCGAAGTCGAGGCCTGAGGGCATTCAGTCACGGACAAGGAGAAGGCCGTCGCGAGAGATCGCGGCGGCCTTTTCTATCACTGCCCGAAGGGCGATCCGCCCGGAAGCAAGGCGAAGCCGCCGGGCGAGCGCCTGCCCGTCCCGGCGGGCTGGCGCTTTGTGCGCGGAGCACGACGTTCGAATATTCTGCGGACTTGGCCGGGATAAAGCGCAGACCTCGTTCGCCCAGGCGCCACCCCACGGGCAGGCGCGCGCCCGGCTATCGTTCCGACTTACTCCGCCGCCACGGTCTTCACGCCGCCCGGCAGGTAGTTGAGGATCGGCGCGAGCCAGCGCTCGACCTCCTCTACCGCCATGCCCTTGCGCGCGGCGTAATCCTCGACCTGATCGCGCTCCACTTTCGCCACGCCGAAATAATAGCTCTCGGGATGGCCGATATAGAGCCCCGACACCGACGAGCCCGGCCACATGGCATAGCTCTCGGTCAGTTCGACGCCGGTGGCATTGGTCGCGTCCAGCAGCTCGAACAATGTGGTCTTTTCGGTGTGGTCGGGCTGCGCGGGATAGCCCGGGGCGGGGCGGATACCGGCGTATTTCTCGGCGATCAGATCCTCGGGCGTGCAGGCCTCCTCCGGCGCATAGCCCCAAAGCTCGCGGCGCACCATCTCGTGCATCCGCTCGGCAAAGGCCTCGGCGAAACGGTCGGCCAACGCTTTGACGAGGATCGACGAGTAATCGTCGTTCTTCGCCTCGAACTCCTTGGCGATGCGCTCTTCCTCGATGCCCGCCGTCACCACAAAGCCGCCGACGTAATCGGGCGTGCCCTCGGGCGCGACAAAATCCGACATCGCCACATTGGGCCGGTCGCCGCGCTTGGCGGTCTGCTGGCGCAGGGTGAAGAAGGTCGCGAGATCCTCGGCGCGGCTCTCGTCCTTAAACAGGCGAATGTCGTCGCCCACGGCGTTTGCAGGCCAGAAGCCGACCACGGCGCGCGGGTTGAACCATTTCTCGTCGATGATCTTTTTCAGCATCGCCTGCGCGTCGTCAAAGAGCGCGCGCGCCGCCTCGCCCTGCTTCTCGTCGTCAAGGATCTTCGGATAGACGCCCTTCATCTCCCATGTCTGGAAGAACGGCGTCCAGTCGATGTAGCGCGCCAGTTCGGCCAGATCCCAATCGTCAAAGGCCTTGGTGCCAAGGAAGCTCGGCGCGTGCTGCGGCTGGAAATCGAGCTTCAGCGCGTTGCCGCGGGCGTTCTCCAGCGGCAGGCGCTTCTTGGCCAGTTCGGCACGGGCGTGCTTCTCGGCGACGTCGGCATATTCGCTTTGGACGTTGGCCACATATTCGGGCTTCTGCACCGGCGAGAGCAGCGACGAGACAACGCCCACGGCGCGCGAGGCGTCGTTGACATGCACCGCTTGACCAGCGCCGTAGCGCGGGTGGATCTTCACCGCCGTGTGCACGCGGGAGGTGGTCGCGCCGCCGATCAGCAGCGGAATGTCGAAGCCCTCGCGCTCCATTTCCGAGGCCACATGGACCATCTCGTCGAGCGACGGGGTGATGAGACCCGACAGGCCGATCACATCCACATTGCGCTCGCGCGCGGTGGCGAGGATCTTCTCCGCCGGAACCATGACGCCGAGGTCGATGATCTCGTAGTTGTTGCAGGCCAGCACGACGCCGACGATGTTCTTGCCGATGTCGTGCACGTCGCCCTTCACCGTCGCCATGAGCACCTTGCCAGCGCTCTCGCGACCATCGCCACCGTTCAGGCGCTTTTCCTCTTCCATGTAGGGCAGCAGAACCGCCACGGCCTGTTTCATCACGCGGGCGGATTTCACCACCTGCGGCAGGAACATCTTGCCCGCGCCAAAGAGATCGCCGACCACGTTCATCCCGGCCATGAGCGGGCCTTCGATGACGTGCAGCGGGCGCTCGGCAGCCTGCCGGGCTTCTTCGGTGTCGGCGTCGATAAACTCGGTGATGCCGTTGACCAGCGCATGCTCGAGCCGCTTCTCAACGGGCAGCTCGCGCCAGCTCATGTCCTTCTCGCGGCCCTTGGCGCCGCCCTGACCGCGATACTCCTCGGCCAGTTCCAGCATGTTCTCGGTGGCCGAGCCGCCATTGGCCGGGGTGCGGTTCAGCACCACATCCTCGCAGGCCTCGCGCAGCTTGGCGTCGATCTGGTCATAGACCGCCAGCTGGCCCGCGTTGACGATGCCCATATCCATGCCGTTCTGAATGGCATGATAGAGGAACACCGCGTGCATCGCCTCGCGCACCGGCTCGTTGCCGCGGAACGAGAACGACAGGTTCGACACGCCGCCCGAGATGTGGACGTGCGGGCAGGTCTCTGTGATGCGCTTGGTGGCCTCGATGAAATCGACGCCGTAATTGTCATGCTCCTCGATACCGGTGGCGACGGCAAAGACGTTGGGATCGAAGATAATATCCTCGGGCGGGAAGCCCACCTGCTCGGTCAGGATCTTATAGGCGCGCTGGCAGATCTCGACCTTGCGGTCCTCGGTGTCGGCTTGGCCGGTTTCGTCGAAGGCCATGACCACAACGGCGGCACCATAGGCGCGGCAAAGACGCGCCTGATGCAGGAAGCTCTCTTCGCCTTCCTTCAGCGAGATCGAGTTGACGATGGACTTGCCCTGCACGCATTGCAGACCGGACTCGATCACCTCCCATTTGGAGCTGTCGATCATGATCGGCACGCGGGCGATGTCGGGCTCGGCAGCGATGAGGTTGAGGAACTCGATCATCGCCTGTTTGGAGTCGATGAGCCCCTCGTCCATGTTGATGTCGATCACCTGCGCGCCGTTCTCAACCTGATTGAGCGCGACCTCGAGCGCGGTGGCATAGTCGCCATTGGTGATCAGCTTGCGGAACTTGGCCGAGCCGGTGACATTGGTCCGCTCGCCGACGTTGACGAAGGGGATCGCCTCGGTGAGCGTGAAGGGCTCCAGCCCCGACAGGCGCATCTGCGGGATGTGCTTGGGGATTTCGCGCGGAGCGTAGCCCTCGACGGCCTTGGCGATGGCACGGATGTGGTCATAGGTCGAGCCGCAGCAGCCGCCGACGATGTTCACCAGCCCATCGCGGGCGAAGCCAGCGACCTGCTCGGCCATCTGCTCGGGCGTCTCGTCATATTCGCCCATCTCGTTGGGCAGGCCGGCGTTGGGATAGGCGCAGATCAGCGTGTCGGCCACCGACGAAAGCTCGGCAAGGTGCGGGCGCATGGCATTGGCCCCAAGCGCGCAGTTCAGGCCAATGGTCAGCGGCGCGGCATGGCGCACCGAGTGCCAGAAGGCGGTCGGCGTCTGGCCCGAGAGCGTGCGGCCCGAAAGGTCGGTGATCGTGCCCGAGATCATCACCGGCAGCCGCTCGCCGCGCTCGGCGAACACCTCTTCGCAGGCAAAGATCGCGGCCTTGGCGTTCAGCGTGTCAAAGATCGTCTCGATCAGAAGGATGTCGATGCCGCCGTCGATCAGCGCCCGCGCCTGCTGGGCATAGGCCTCGCGCAGCTGGTCGAAGGTCAC
Organism: Salipiger sp. CCB-MM3; assembly: GCF_001687105.1. NCBI lineage: Bacteria > Pseudomonadati > Pseudomonadota > Alphaproteobacteria > Rhodobacterales > Roseobacteraceae > Salipiger > Salipiger sp. CCB-MM3. Next base: position 17,902 of record NZ_CP014595.1, on the reverse strand, counting down.
CGCGCGGTAGCCGGGATTGTTCACGTCGGGGCTGATCGAGGCGGTGCGGTTGGTCGGCCCAAGCGCGCCGGCAACGAAGCGCGCGCGCCCGTCCTCGGCCTCGGCCCGGTCCATCGCCTTGCGCGCCAGCCGCGCGCCCTCGAAGTTGAGGTCATATACCGCCGCCTGCATGTCGTAATCGGCCTGCGCGATGGTGGTCGACGAGAAGGTGTTGGTCTCGGCGATATCGGCGCCCGCCATGGCGTATTGGTAGTGGATCTCCTCGATCGCCTCGGGGCGCGTGAGGTTGAGGATGTCGTTGTTGCCCTGCTGCGGCTTGTCGCTGGAATGCGGCAGGTGGCAGGTGCAGGCCCCGCCGCCACAGCCTTGGAAGTCGCCCTCCGACAGGCCCAGCTTCTGGATCTGCGTGCCCATGGCACCGTCGAGGATGAGGATGCGCTCGCGCGCGGCCGCCTCGAGACGGTCGAAGACGGGGGAGCGGGTCGGGATGGAAGCGGACATGACGGACTCCGGGCCAGAGGTGGCAAGCATTGGTTGCGCCGTCTCTAGCGATCTCGGGCGGTGAAGGCCATCTCATATTAATCATCGTTTATATGAAGACGGCTCAAGCGGCGGCCAAAAGCCTCTCAAGGCTTTTGCAAATCTCTTCGAAGAGATTTGCCCGGTCGCAACGCAAAGGGGCGGACCTTTCGGCCCGCCCCCCGCTGTCTCTCACCTGACAGATCAGTTCGGGATCAGGTCGGGCACGATGGTGACGATCCCCGGCGCGAACCACAGCAGCGCAAGACCGGCCACCTGGATCAGCACGAAGGGCAGCACCCCGCGGTAGATATGCCCCGTCGTCACCGAGCTTGGTGCCACGCCGCGCAGATAGAACAGCGCGAAGCCGAAGGGCGGTGTCAGGAACGAGGTCTGCAGGTTCACCGCGATCATGATGGTCACCCATTTGGGATCGAAGCTGCCGCCGTAGATCACCGGCCCGACGATCGGCACCACGATGTAGATGATCTCGAGGAAGTCGAGCACGAAGCCGAGGATGAACAGCACCAGCATGACGATCAGGAAGACCTTATGCTCGTCATCGAAGCTGCGCAGGAAGCTCTGGATGTAGTGCTCGCCGCCAAAGGAGATCACCACGAGGTTGAGCAACTGCGAGGCCACGAGGATGGTGAACACCATCGAGGTCACCTTGGCCGTCTCGCGCACCGCCGGGGTCAGCACGCCCGCTTTGAACAGCACCCAGCAGGCGAAGAGCAGACCGAAGAGCGCGTAGAGATAGGCCGCCTGTGCCACCATGAAGGCGATCCAGGTTTCGGCGCCCGCGCCCTCGGTGCCGACGCGAAGGTCGAAGTTCACCCCGATGAGGATCATGATCGCCACCGCGAAGGTGGACATCAGGATGATCTTCGGCGAGCGCCCCTCTTCGCCCAGCTTGCGGTAGGCCGCCAGCATGATGGCACCGGCCGCGCCGAGCGCCGCGGCGGGCGTCGGGTTGGTGATGCCGCCGAGGATCGAGCCCAGCACGGCGACGATCAGCACCAGCGGCGGGAAGACCACCCGGATGAGATCGTTCTGCGCAAGGCGCGCTGCCGCGTGCTTGCAGCCCCAGAGCGCGATGGCCCATGGGATGAGCATCATCAGCACGGTGGCCAGCGGCGAGGTGCTGGGCGAGATGAAGAGCACATCCACCAGCAGACCAAGCGCCAGACCGCCTGCCCCGATCAGCAGCGGCTTCGGCTCGGACGAGGGCGAGACCGCCCGTGCCCATGCCAGCACGATGCCCAGCAGAACCGCGATCACCGCGATGCCCGTGCCGATCGGCGCGGCATTGGCGATCTTCTCGGCGCGCAGGGTCTCGATCTCTTCGGCGCTCAGACGGTGCGATTGCTCGACCCCGCCGGCCTCGTCGATCGCCTGCTGCTCGGCCACCGCCGCGTCCCATGCCGCCTGACCGTGCAGGTCGATCATCGACGCCTTGCACTCTTCACCGACGTTGGTGCGCAGCGAGGCCATCTGGCCGCTGTCCGAGAAGCTGTCGACCTGCGTCGACTGCGAGCCGACGATGCCGATCTGCCCCAGTACCAGCGTGCCGGCGATGATCAGCGCCGGAACGCCAAGGTACCAAGTGAAGGCCTCGCCGCGGGTCACCGGCTCGCCGGTGGACCCTTCAAGCTGCACCGGCGGTGCGGACTGCGGGCGGAACATGGCAAAGCCGAAGGCATAGAGCGCGTAGAGCACCGCCAGCAGGATGCCCGGCAGCAGCGCCGCTTGGAACAGTGTGCCCACGGAAACCACAGCAGGCTCGCCGAGCAGCGTCAGCGCGTCGGTACAGCCCGCAAGCTGCGCCCGGTCTTCCTGCGCGGTGGCGTAGAGGTCACCGGCCAGCGTGCCCAGCAGAACGATCACGATCGACGGCGGGATGATCTGACCCAGCGTGCCCGACGCGGCGATGACGCCGGTCGCCAGCTCGGGCGAGTAGTTGTTGCGCAGCATGGTCGGCAGGGCCAGCAGGCCCATGGTCACCACGGTGGCGCCGACGATGCCGGTGGAGGCCGCGAGGAACGCGCCCACCACCACAATCGACACCGCAAGGCCGCCCGGCAGCGGTCCGAAGACGCGCGCCATGGTGGTCAGCAGGTCGTTGGCGATCTTCGAGCGTTCCAGCACGATGCCCATCATCACGAACATCAGCACGGCCAGCAGCGTCTCGATGGACTGGCCCGCGATGACCCGCTCGTTGATGCGGTTGACGATGAACGACACGTTGCGGTCGAGCGCCACTTCCCAGCCGCGATCAAAGACCGGCATCGCGTAGCGCGGCAGGTCCGGATAGCGGAAGATGGAAATGGCGTCCTCGCGCACGCCGCTTGCGACCAGCGCACGATAGGCGTCAGAGCCCGTGTCGATGGCCTGATGGATCAGCAGCCCCGCGCTGTCGAGCGCGGCGATGATGCCAAAGGAGATGACCCCCGCGCCGCCGATGGCGAAGGCCACCGGGAAGCCCGAAAGGATCGAGGAAAAGAGCGTGAGAAAGACGATGATCAGGCCGATCTCGACGCCATCGAGTCCGAATAGCATTTACCTATGTCCCTCTCAGAATTCCGCGTGGTCGTAGGCTTCTTCGCCCTGCTCGACCTTGTCGTGATCGTGGTATTTGCCGTCGCTCTCCGGGCCCTCTTTCCATTCGAGGTAGGAGCGCCAGAAGAAGGTGACCCCCTGCAGGAAGATGAAGCCGCACATCAGCACGATCAGGATCTTGAACAGGAAGTAGGCGGAAAAGCCGTTGGGGCTGAAGCCGATGGTCTCGACGTTCCAGCGCAGCGCGCGGGCCTTCATCACCAGCCGCTCGAGGCCTTCGGAGGCCGAGGGCTTCGGCACGATCAGGTGGCGCCACAGGAAGTACCACGAATAAAGCCACATCAGCGTGGCCATCGGGATCATGAAGAACAGGCTGCCGAACATGTCGATGATCTTCTTGGTGGAGTATTTCACCGGCGAGTAGACCAGATCGACGCGGACATGCCCGCCCTGCACGAAGGTGTAGGCAAGGCAGAGCGCCACGACGATGGCGTTATAAAGCTTAAGCTCTTCCGACCACCAACTGACGTCGAAGGTCACCGGAACGCCGAAGCCGAACGACAGGTCCGGCCGGGCGAACACGCGCTGCACGAGGATGATGATCACCTGCTGCAGCACCATGATGAGACCGGCCCATGCGGCGACGCGCCCGACGGTGTTGTGGAAGGCTTCGAGCCCGCGCACCATGCCCCACATGAAGCTGTTGCGCCAAATTCCGATCGCCGTGAGCACGAGGAACGTGGTGAGCACGACAAAGAAGAACTCTGCCGATGCGCCGTAATAGACGAAGCGCATCACCGCCTCGTTGTCCGCCCAGTTCAGCCAGCTTGACGGATGCGTCAGCGCGTAGCCGAAATTCCAGAAGGACATGGCGATATTGCCGAAAAACCAGGCCAGCGCGTCCAGTATCGCACTGAACGCCCCACCCGAGGCTGTCTCTTCCATGACCGGTGCCCCCTTTTCTTATCTTGTTGGATGCCGCCCCCGGACCTGCGAAATTGCGGTCCCAGACAGGGCGATGTCTTGAAGCAGCGACGCCCCCGCGTGAAGCGGGGGCGCGTTTTGCGGTATGCGTGGGATCAAAGACCCATGACGCGGTTACGCTGTGCCGAGAACGAGCCTTCCGAGCGGCTGATCCACTGGGCCGACGAGCGCAGCGAGGTGTTGAAGCTCTCGTAGCACTTGGCATAGAGCTCGTCGCCCATGGGCTCTTCCATGACTTCCTTGGCCGCGGCGCCGAAGGCATCCCAGACGCTGTCGGGGAATTCCATCAGCTTCACGCCGCCGGACTGCAGACGCTGCAGCGCTGCCGAGTTGTTGGCCATGAACAGCGACATGGTCCACAGGTTCGACGCGCGCGCCACCTGACGGACGATCTCCTGATGACCTGCGCTCAGGCCCTCGAACACGTCGAGGTTCATGGTCAGGTTCAGGTTCGGGCCCGGCTCGTGGAAACCGGCGGTGTAGTAAATCTTGGTGATTTCCTGGAAACCGGCCTTCTCGTCCGCCCACGGACCGATCCATTCGGTGCCGTCGATCGCGCCCGAGGACAGCGCCTGATACACTTCCGCGCCCGGCAGGTTCTGCACCGATGCGCCGAGCTTGCCCAGCACCTGGCCGCCCTGGCCCGGCATACGGAACTTCAGGCCCTGGAAGTCTTCCGGCGAGTTGATCTCTTTCGAGAACCAGCCGCCCGACTGCGGGCCGGTGTTGCCCGACGGGAAGGCCTTGAGGCCGAAGATCGAGTACAGCTCGTCGCAGAGCGCCTCGCCGCCGTCATGGTAATACCAGTTGGCATATTCCATGAAGTTCATGCCGAAGGGCACCTGGCTGAAGAACGACAGCGCCGGGTGCTGGCCGAGGAAGTAGTAGTCCACGCCGTGGTACATGTCGGCCTGACCGGCGGAGACCGCGTCGAACACCTCAAAGGCGCCCACGAGCTCGCCCGCGGCCTTCAGCTCGACGGTCAGCTGACCATCGGTGGCCGCAGTGATCTGGTCGGCGCAATATTGCGCGCTGTCATGCACACCGGCAAGGCCGCGGCCCCAAGTGGTGACCATGGTGAGGGTACGCTTGCCCTGCGCATAGGCCGGAGCGGCAAGCGCAGACGCGGCAGCAGCGGCACCACCAGCGGTGGACGCCCTCAGAAAGGAACGACGATCCATTTAAATCCTCCCATAGATTATCAGGCGCGGGCCATCTCCTCATGTCCTCGCGCGGATCGTTACAGTTCGGGCACCCTAAGACAGGTGCGCGCGCAAACGAAATACCCAGCACTACGTAAATCGCGACATAAAATTGCCGATTACGCAGCGAAACGGCAGCTTCCCCTTGCCTTCCGTTGCGGAATTTCAGGGGGAAAATCGCCTTCCGGCTTCCCTCGAGCCCGAATCGTGGCGTAACTGGAACAAGATGCGCGCGCTCATGCAGAAATTCAGCCTCAGCTACGGACAGAAGCTCTTTCTTCTGGCCTCGGTGCCGCTGATCCTCGCCTGCGCCGCCATCGCGCTGCTGGTGGCCTATCAGTCGCGGATGCTGGCCGAGCGCGAAATTCGCCAGCTCGAAACCGAACTTCTGGAAGCCAAGAAGCAAGAGCTGCGCAATTACGTCACGCAGGCGCGCAACGGCTTTTACTTCATCTATGGTGCCGCCGCCCCTGATGACGAGGCCGCCAAGACGCAGGTCGCGCAGATCCTCGCGGCGATGATCTACGGCGAGGACGGCTCGTTCTTCGTCTACGACTACGACGGCACCAATCTGGTCTCGCCGCGCCGCACCGACATGATCGGCAAGAACTGGTCGGGGCTGGCCGACAGCGCCGGCACGCCGATCGTCGATCCGATGATCGAGATCGCCCGGCAGGGCTCGGGCTATCACTCGTTTCTCTGGCCCAAACCCTCGACCGGCGAAGAGGCCGAGATGATCGCCTTCGTGCTGGGCTTTCAGGACTGGCAATGGGCGGTGGGCACCGGCGTCTGGATCGACGACGTGCTGGCCACGGTCAGCGCCAGCCGCACCGAGGTGCAGGCCCGCATCCGCCGCACCTTCCTTTATATCGGCGGGATCACCCTTGGCGCGCTGCTGATGGTGTTCCTCTCGGGGCTGGCGATGAACCTGCGCGAACGGCGGCTGGCGGACGCCAAGCTCAAGGAACTGACGCAGCGGGTGTTCGACGCGCAGGAGGACGAGCGTCGCCGCGTCGCGCGCGAGTTGCATGACGGCATCAGCCAGATCCTCGTCGGGGTGAAATACGCGCTCGACATCACCCGCCGCCGCCTCAGCCAGAACGACCCGCGCGCCATGGATACGCTGGGCCGCGGCACCGAGGCGCTCTCGGGGGCCATTCAGGAGGTGCGCCGGATCAGCCGCGATCTGCGCCCCGGCGTGCTCGACGATCTCGGCCTCGGCCCCGCCCTGCGCGCACTCATCGACGATTTCGAGGCCCGCACCGGCATCACCAGTCGCCTCGAGACGGTGGTCTTCCGCAACCGCGTCGATCAGGAGGGCCGGATCGCCCTCTACCGCATCGCGCAGGAGGCGCTGACCAATATCGAGCGCCACTCCGGCGCCACCTCGGTCACCATGGACCTGCGCGGTCATCGCCGTGGCGCCACGCTGCGGATCGAGGACAACGGCCACGGCATCGACCCCGAGAAGGCGCGCGGCCAGCGCGGTATCGGCCTGCGCAACATGCAGGAGCGCATGGATCAGCTTGGCGGCAGCTTGCGGATCTTGTCCTCGAAATCTGGCACGGTTATCGAAGCGCAGATCCCGCTGTCCCACCTCCTGCCGCCCGAAGACGGCGCATCCACTTCCAGCAGCAAGGCGTCCGCATGACACAGCCCATCCCCCAGCACGCGCAGGGCACAGAGCCCACCAAAGTGGTGATCGTCGACGATCACCCGCTCGTCGCCGAAGGGATCGAGGCGCTGCTCGACAGCTATGACGACATTGCCGTGCTGGCCACGGTCTCGGACGGGCAGATCATGATCGACCGGCTCGACGAGCTGTCGCCGGATGTGATCCTGATGGATCTGAACATGCCCGGCCTCGGCGGGCTTTCGGCCACCGAGATGATCCTCGAGCGCCGCCCCGAGACGCGCATCCTCATCCTGTCGATGCATGACACGCCGCAATATATCACCACCGCGCTCGGCCATGGCGCCTCGGGCTATGTGCTGAAGGATGTGCCGACCGAAGAGATCAAGACTGCCATCGACACGGTGATGCGCGGCGAGCGCTATCTCTGCACCGGTGCCGAGGGCGCTTTGGCGCCGGTGATGTCGGGCGGGCGCGAGCAGCTGACCAACCGCGAGCAGAGCATTCTGCTGCAGCTGGCGCAGGGCAAATCAAACAAGGAAGTGGCGCAGGCGCTGGATATCTCGGTGCGCACGGTCGAGACGCACCGCAAGAACATCAAGCGCAAGCTCGGCATTAGTTCCACCGCCGGGCTCACCCGCTACGCGCTGGAACATGGCGTGCTGCAGGGCACCGGCGTCAACAGCTGAGCGCCCCCACCCTCCTTCGTCTAGACAAAAATATCCCAGGGAGTCCGCGTCAGCGGACGGGGCAGCGCCCCAAATGCCTCAACCGCCAGACCGCACTCAGATCAGCTTGCCGATCTTCGCCACCGCGTCCTCGGCCTCTCCGAACATGGCGGGCAGCAGCTGCGGGACATGCACGGTCTCGATCGCGGCCTCTTCGGCGGCATGATGGGTCTGAATGCTGGCCAGCGCTTGGGTCAGGACGAGCAGCCCCACCAGCGCGACGGCCTTCAGCGCGCCAAACTCCCGCGCCCGACGATAGAACCTGTGATGATGCGCCATGTTTCCCTCCTGCGCATAAGTAAACCCTCCAGTTCAGTATTTCACGCAGGTCCCGCACGCACAATTCACGTTGACGCGCGGTCTCGTGTCATGCGCGAGTCGTGGCGCACAGCAGGCCAAAACTGGCGCAATGTTTCGTAAAAGATCATCCGCACCCACATCACGCGCAACAAAAGTAAATTTTTCTCGCGCCGCACGCAGTTTTTCTGTGCCGTTAGGTGTTGACGCCCCCTGCCCCTCCGCCTATGGTCCGGCCCACGCACGAAGGGAGTCTGCGGATTATGGGCCTACTTGTAATCATTGTAGAGACATGGCGCATGGGCCGGTAATCGGAACCATAATGGACCCCCATGCGCCCCCGACATCCTCGGGGGCTTTTTTGTGCGCGACAGAAATTAAGTGAATGACGTCTGGAACGGAGACCGCGATGACACGTCAGATGACCGGAGCGAAGATGGTGGTTCAGGCCCTGAAGGATCAGGGTGTGGACACGGTATTCGGCTATCCCGGTGGCGCGGTGCTACCGATTTATGACGAGATCTTTCAGCAAAACGACATCCGCCACATCCTCGTGCGGCATGAGCAGGGCGCGATCCACGCCGCCGAAGGCTATGCCCGCTCGACCGGCAAGCCGGGTGTGGCGCTGGTGACCTCCGGCCCCGGCGCGACCAACGCCGTGACCGGCCTGACCGATGCGCTGCTGGACTCGATCCCGATCATCGTCCTTTCGGGTCAGGTGCCGACCTTCATGATCGGCTCGGACGCCTTTCAGGAGGCCGATACCGTTGGCATCACCCGCCCCTGCACCAAGCACAACTGGCTGGTCAAAGAGACCGACAAACTGTCGGCCACCATTCATCAGGGCTTTCACGTGGCGACCTCGGGCCGCCCCGGCCCGGTGCTGATCGACATTCCCAAGGACGTGCAGTTCGCCACCGGCACCTATACCGCCAAGCCGCAGGCACCGGTCGGCCACTACCAGCCGCAGGTGAAGGGCGATATCGAGACGATCACCCAGCTGGTCGAGGCCATTGAAAACGCCGAGAAACCGGTGTTCTACACCGGCGGCGGCGTGATCAACTCGGGCCCCGCGGCCAGCCAACTGCTGCGCGAACTGGTCGAGGCCACCGGCTTCCCGATCACCTCGACGCTGATGGGTCTTGGCGCCTACCCGGCGTCGGGCAAGGCGTGGCTGGGGATGCTCGGCATGCATGGTCTTTACGAGGCCAACCTCGCGATGCACGGCTGCGATCTGATGATCAACATCGGCGCGCGCTTCGACGACCGGATCACCGGGCGGCTCGATGCCTTCTCGCCGCGCTCGAAGAAGGCGCATATCGACATTGATCCCTCGTCGATCAACAAGGTGATCAAGGCCGATATTCCGATCGTCGGCGACGTGGGCCATGTGCTCGAGGACGTGCTGAAGATCTGGAAGGCGCGCGGCCGCAAAGTGAACCGCGAGGCCATCGCCAAATGGTGGCGGCAGATCGAAGAGTGGAAGAAGGTCGAATGCCTGACCTACAAGAACTCCGAGACCACGATCAAACCGCAGTACGCACTGCAGCGGCTCGAGGCGCTGACCAAGAGCCATGACCGCTATATCGCCACCGAAGTGGGCCAGCACCAGATGTGGGCGGCGCAGTTCCTCGGCTTCGAGGATCCCAACCGCTGGATGACCTCGGGCGGCCTTGGCACCATGGGCTACGGCTTCCCCGCCTCGATCGGCGTGCAGGTCGCCCATCCCGACGCGCTGGTGATCAACGTGGCAGGCGAGGCGTCTTGGCTGATGAACATGCAGGAGATGGGCACCGCGGTGCAGTTCAACCTGCCGGTGAAGCAGTTCATCCTCAACAACGAGCGGCTCGGCATGGTGCGCCAGTGGCAGCAGCTGCTGCACGGCGAGCGCTATTCGCAAAGCTGGTCCGAGGCGCTGCCCGATTTCGTCAAGCTCGCCGAGGCCTTCGGGGCCAAGGGCATCATCTGCAAGGATCCCGCCGATCTCGACGACGCGATCATGGAGATGATCAACTACGACGGGCCGGTGATCTTCGACTGCCTCGTCGAGAAGCACGAGAACTGCTTCCCGATGATCCCGTCGGGCGAGCCACACAACAAGATGCTGCTGGGCGACGCGCAGGCGACCAACGCCATCGCCGGCAAGGGCGCGGTGCTGGTCTGAGCCATTAGCGGACGGGACTGCCCCGTCCGCCCCCACCCCATGCATGTTCCGCAGCGCCGGTCAGAGGAGGAAGCCGGATGATCTTTGCCGCCATCACTTCGGCCAGCCACCCGGCCCGCCAATGCGGCGCAGTCCCTGCGCGCGCCCTGCCGCTGCTAGCAAAAAAAACGCGGCGCCCCCACTCCGGACGCCGCTTACTTGGTACTGAAATAACTGCTGAAAATTCTGCTGAAATACCGGATGAAAAGTCTTTGGTGAAAACCGGTTACAGAATGATGTCGAGCAGCCCGTCGTCGCAATCGTCGGCGTATTCCTCGCCGCCATGCTCGTCAGAGCCGCTTTCGACATTGCCGGTGAGCAGCGCAAAGAGGTTGATGTCCTCACCGACGTCGGCAGCGGCAATGGCGGTCAGGTCGATGTCTTCGCCCACGTCCGCATCGGCGATGGCATCCACATCCAGCCCGTCCTCATCCAGATCGGCGCTGGCAAAAGCATCGACGTTGATACCGTCGTCGCCGCCGATATCCGCATCGGCAAGCACGTCGACATCGAGCCCGTCCTCGTCGAGATCGGCGCTGACGAAAGCATCCACGTCGATACCATCCTCGCCGCCTACGTTGACCCCGGCCAGCACATCCGTGTCGAGCCCGTCTTCGTCGAGGTCCACATCGGCAATCGCCCCGATATCGATCCCGTCATCGCCGCCGATATTCACGTCGGCCAGCAGATCCACATGCAGGCCACCGTCATGCTGGTCTTCGTCTTTCGAGCCGAAGCCCCTGAAAATTCCGAACATCAATAACTCCTCCTGTTGCATGCGCCTTGCGACGCACAGCAGGAGACACGAAAAAGAGAGCGAAACGGTTTCCAAAAATTTAGGCAACATTGTGTCAACAAGCGGTCAACAATCCGCCACAATTGCCCAGATGCCCGTCCCGCTTCCTGCGTTGCAATAAGGAGCTGCAATAATGTCGCCGCTACAGATCAAGAAAGGTTCGTCCAAACATTCGGCCTATAACCTCCGGCCGACATTCTCGGACGTGCAGGAAACCCATACGATTACCGTTCTGGTGGAAAACGAACCGGGCGTTCTGGCGCGGGTTATCGGGCTCTTTTCCGGGCGCGGCTATAACATCGACAGCCTGACCGTGGCCGAGGTGGATCACGAAGGGCATCTGTCGCGGATCACCATTGTCACCACCGGCACGCCGCAGGTGATCGAGCAGATCAAGGCACAGCTGGGCCGGATCGTTTCGGTGCGCGACGTGCACGACCTGACCGCCGAAGGCAGCTCGGTCGAGCGGGAACTGGCTCTGCTGAAGGTCGTGGGCGCGGGTGACAAGCGGGTCGAGGCGCTGCGCCTTGCGGACATCTTCCGCGCCAATGTGGTGGACAGCACGCTTGAGAGCTTTGTCTTCCAACTCACCGGCACGCCTGACAAGATCGACGCTTTTGCCGACCTGATGCGCCCGCTTGGCCTTGTTCAGGTGGCGCGCACCGGCGTCGCGGCCCTGTCGCGCGGACACGACTGAGCGCAAGACGCGCAACATATTGGGTAGAAATGCGAAAGGGTCCGCTTAGCGGACCCTTTCTTTGTTCCAAGGACGCGACGTTCCGGAGTGGTGGCTAGGCGACAAAAGCCTTTTCACGTCGGCGTGCCCCCGGAAAGGCGATCACCCGCTCCCCAGCCGGACGATCGACCATGCTCGGCGTTGCGGGAGACTCCGCAGCGCGCAAACTCTGAGCAAGACCGAAGTAGGATTGCGACTCAAGACGTTCAGGATTGCTTGCCCGCCGCAGGCTTTCGCCCTCGGTGACCTCGAATTGAATGAGGTCCCCGACATCCAGTTCCGCGCCGTCGTGAATGCTCGGATTTGAATCGTGCCAATAAGCCAGATCACCATGGTCCTCACACCAGATGACCGCTTTCTGTTCGGTTTGATCGGCCCAAAGTACAACACCATACATTTTCTGTGACATGGACACCCCCCACCGTCTCTCCACACAACACTGACGCACTCAAGCACCTCGGCACATCGCGCGAAACGTGACGCACGCTTGCTTTTTGTGACAATATGCGCAACGCTTGGTGCGCAATGGCATCAACGCTGACGCTATAGCGCGACAGGTAATCGGTTCAAAGGGAGAAATTGCCCATGGATGGCGTTGTCCTTGAAGGAACTGTCTCTAAGAAGAAAGAAAGCGGCATGGCAAACCGTCCCGGAGACAGACAGTCACAACCCAGCCCCGCAGAATTGCGCAGTGTGTTTGGCGCGAATCTCCGAAGGCTCGGGAAACACGCCCCCTCCATTTCCGCCCTGTGCCGCGACCTCGGAATTAACCGGACGCAGTTCAATCGCTATCTGGCGGGGGAATCCTTCCCCCGGCCGGACGTGCTGCACCGCATCTGCACCTTCTTCAACGTCGACGCGCGCATTCTGCTCGAACCGGTCGAGGAGATCCGGCAAGAGCCGCGCGATCTGCTGAGCCATCCGTTCATCGCCGATTACGTCGGTGCCGGAATGAAGGGGCTGGTCGAGGATGATTTCCCCTCGGGCTTCTATCGCTTCTCGCGCGCTGCCTTCTCCGAAGAAGAGCGTTTCGTCGTCGGCGTCGTGCATATTTCTCGTCAGGGCGGCTATACCTTCCTGCGCGGCTTCGAGCCGAAAGAGGCGCTGGCCATGTATGATCTGCCCACCGATGCCGCCTCGCGCGAGTATCGCGGGCTGGTCATGCCGCAGGCCGAGGGGATCGCCGCGCTGGTCAGCCGCCGCGATGCGGTGACCACCTCGTTCAACTACCTCTCGCGTGCTGCCGCGCTCGCCAACCATTTCTGGGTTGGCTACACCGTGCGCACCACCCCCGAGAACCCTTCGGGCAGGCGTGCGGCGCGGCTGGTCTACGAATACCTCGGCCATGACACCCACAAGGTGCTCGCCGCTGCGCGCGGTGCCGGCTACCGGACGATGAAAGAGCTTGTGCCCTTCCACCGCCAGCAGCTGCGCGTCAACGAGCCGTTCCGCTGACCACAAGCGGGGTGCCGTCAGACCCGGCGCCCCGCCCAGCACTCCCCTCATCCGCCATCCATCACGTGCCGTCGACCCGAAGCAGATCGTAAAGGTGCCATGTCGCATGTCCCAGCACGGGCAAGGCGACGAAGAGCCCCAGAAACGCCGGTAGCATCGCCACGAAGGTCACCAGCGCCAGCAGCACACCCCAGCCGAACATCGGCAGCGGGTGGGCGGCAACATATTGAAACGAAGCGATCATCGCGGTGACGAAATCCACGTCCCGGTCCAGCAGCAGCGGCAGCGCCAGCACGGTGATCATGTAAAGCAGCGTGGCAAAGCCCGCCCCTACAACCGAGCCCACCGCCAGCATGGTCAGCCCGTTTGGCGTGAGGAACACCTCGAGGCTCGACGAGACATTGGTCATCGGCGCAAGCCCGAGGAACAGCGCAAAGATCATGTGGCCGAGGAAGAACCAGAACAGAAAGACGATGACGATCACCGCGCAGAGCGAGGGCAATTGCCGTTTGGACTGCCGCAGGATGACGCTGAAGATCTGCATCCAGTCCAAGGGCTGGCCGCGTTCGAGGCGGCGCGAGACCTCGTAAAAGCCCACCGCCGCAAAGGGGCTGATCAGCGGAAAGCCGATCGCCGCCAGAACCAGCCAATAGCTGGTGCCGGTCGCCAAGGTCAGCCACGCCAGAAACAGGCCCGCCAGCACGTAGACGCCGGCAAAGACCAGCGCGAAGCCGGGCGCGAAGACCAGATCGGACCAGCCCTGCCGCAATGCCTTGCGCAATGTCTTGACCGTGACGTCGGAAAACTCGGGCACCCCGTGCAACGGGGCCTCGGCATGATCATCCGGACCAAAGCGCCGCGCGTCTTTGTCCTCGCCAGTGCTCTCCGACCCGATACGCTCCATACGCCTTCCCTCCGATCCCCTCTTGCAGGAGATTTAAGCCGGGAGGGACCGCGTTAGGCAAGCATCCTGTCGGGCGGGCGTGGCAGGATCAGTCGTCGCGGGCGTCGGCGCGGGACTTGCCCGAGACCTGCTGCGCCAGCGTCGCGCCCATGAACGGGTCGAGATCTCCATCGAGCACGCCTTGCGTGTCCGAGGTCTCGTGGCTGGTGCGCAGGTCCTTCACCATCTGGTAGGGCTGCAGCACGTACGACCGGATCTGGTTGCCCCAGCCCGCCGAGCCCTTGTTCTCATGGGCCTCGTTGATCGCCGCGTTCCGCTTGTCGAGCTCCATCTGATAGAGCCGCGATTTCAGGGCCTTCATGGCGATATCGCGGTTCTGGTGCTGCGACTTTTCCGACGAGGTCACGACGATGCCCGTGGGATGGTGGGTGATCCGCACCGCAGAGTCGGTGGTGTTCACGTGCTGACCGCCCGCGCCGGACGAGCGGTAGGTGTCGACGCGGATGTCGGCGGGGTTCACTTCGATCTCGATATTGTCGTCAACCACCGGGTAGACCCAGACCGAGGCAAAGGAGGTCTCGCGCGTGCCCTTGCCGAAGGGCGAGATGCGCACCAGACGGTGCACGCCGCTTTCGGACTTCAGCCAGCCATAGGCGTTGGGGCCAGAGATCTTGTAGGCGCAGGATTTGATGCCCGCCTCGGCGCCCGCTTCTTCCGACTGAAGCTCGACCTCATAGCCGCGCTTTTCGGCCCAGCGGACGTACATCCGCTGCAGCATGGCGGCCCAGTCACAGGCCTCGGTGCCACCGGCACCGGCGTTGATCTCGAGGAAGGTGTCATTGCCGTCGGCCTCGCCGTCGAGCAGCGCCTCAAGCTCTTTCTGCCCCGCGGTCTCGGCCAGCGCCTTGAGCGACGTCTCGGCCTCGGCGACGACCTCGTCGTCTTCTTCCATCTCGCCCAGTTCGATCAGTTCAATCTGATCCGCCAGTTCCTGCTTGATCGACTTGTAGGTGTCGATGGCATCCACCAGCTGTTGACGCTCGCGCATCAGCTTTTGCGCCGCGGCAGGATCGTCCCAGAGGTTCGGGTCTTCGACCCGCGCGTTGAACTCCTCGAGCCGGAACTCCGCAGTCTCCCAGTCAAGGCGCTGCTCCAGCAGGTCGACCGACTTCTTGATTTTCTCGACGGTGTTCTGGATCTCGGCGCGCATGCGGGTCTTTCCTGGGAAAAGGGCGGTTTTGGTCTGTCGTTTGTTCCGGGGGACATAAACCAGCGCCGGTCGCCCTTCAAGCGCAGAGCGCGCGCGGGGGATCGGGGGCCGCCCGCCCCCGCCGCGCCGCGACCCGTTGGGCTGCGCTCAGCTTGCCGCGCCGCCCGCGTAGACCGTGATGGTCGGCAGATCGGTCAGCGGCGCGCCGATGAGGCGCATGGCCGCCAGCGAGATCCGGCTGCCACCCGATGCCGGGCCGTCGATGGGGCGAAGCTCGACCTGTGCCGACTTGCCGGTGCCGGGATAGACCACCCTGCCCTTGGTCACGCTAGAGACCAGCGGCGTTTCGAGCCAGAAGCCCGGCTCGGCGGGATCGCCCAGCGAGGCCACCGTGCTGCCAAGCTGACGCTCGGAACTGCTTGGCGCGGCGGCGGCGGCGGCGCGTTCCTCGACGCTGGTGGTGTCGAACTCTTCTCGGTACGCGCGCTGGCGGGCGGCGCGCCGTGGTCACCGAGGTCTGGGTCGGGGCCTGCGCCTCGGGCGTAGGGCTGGTAGGGTCTGCGCGCCCTGCTGCGCGCAGGCACCAAGCGCGACAAGCGCCGCGCCTAAACGAGTTTTCTGCGCCAGCGCCAGCTTGGGCGCGGCGGCTGCGGATCGGGGCGTGTGTCGCAACGTTCACTGTCATGTGTGCAAGATTAGGGCGCACCCCCCGGTCTGACAATCGC
Organism: Salipiger sp. CCB-MM3; assembly: GCF_001687105.1. Taxonomy (NCBI): domain Bacteria; kingdom Pseudomonadati; phylum Pseudomonadota; class Alphaproteobacteria; order Rhodobacterales; family Roseobacteraceae; genus Salipiger; species Salipiger sp. CCB-MM3. The sequence continues at coordinate 1,951 of NZ_CP014595.1, read as the reverse complement.
GCAGCGGCTTGTCCCGGCAGGGTTTCGCGCATACATTCAGACCCATGACCCCGCTTGTCGATCCATTCCTCCGCCCGATCTCTTACCTGCGCGTCTCGGTGACGGACCGCTGCGATTTCCGCTGCGTCTATTGCATGTCCGAGAACATGAGCTTCCTGCCCAAGAAGGAGCTTCTGACGCTCGAAGAGCTTGACCGCCTGTGCTCGACCTTCGTCGGCCTTGGCGTCGAGAAACTGCGCATCACCGGCGGTGAGCCTCTGGTCCGGCGCGACATCATGACCTTCTTTGGCGCGATGACCGGCATCTCGACTCCGGGGCGCTGAAGGAATTGACCCTGACCACCAATGGCTCGCAGCTCGAACGCTTTGCGCAGCCGCTGTGGGACGCGGGGGTGCGCCGGGTGAACATCTCGCTCGACACGCTGGACGAACAGAAATTCGCCAATATCACCCGCTGGGGCCGCCTGCCGCAAGTGCTGCGCGGCATCGACGCGGCGCAGGCCGTGGGCATGCGGGTGAAGCTGAACGCCGTGGCGCTGAAGGGCTTCAACGAGGACGAGCTGTTCTCGATGACCGAATGGTGCGCCGAGCGCGGCATCGATCTGACGTGGATCGAGGTCATGCCCATGGGTGACATCGGCAATGAGGACCGGCTGGGCCAGTATTGGAAGCTGTCGGATGTGCGCGCCAAGCTCGCCGAGCAGTATACGCTCACCGATCTTCCCGAAAGCACCGGCGGCCCGGCCCGCTACGTGCGTCTGGAAGAGACCGGCCAGAAGATCGGCTTCATCACCCCGCTGACGCATAACTTCTGCGAAAGCTGCAATCGCGTGCGGCTGACCTGCACCGGCGAGCTTTATATGTGCCTCGGTCAAGAGGACAACGCCGATCTGCGCGCGCCGCTGCGCAACCATCCGGGCAGTGACGCGCCGCTCGAAGAGGCGATCCGCGCCGCCATCGCGCGCAAGCCCAAGGGCCATGATTTCGACTATTCGCGCCAGTCAGTGGACGGGCGCGTGTCGCGGCACATGAGCCATACCGGCGGCTGAACCGCGTGACGCTCTGGGATTGAGGGGGCGCTGCCCCTCGCCGCTGCGCGGCTCACCCCCGGCGTATTTTCAAAGAGAAGAAGATAAAGCGGCGAAGTTGGAGCGACGGCGTTAAAGCGTCTCTGGCCAGCGCTTCGTCGCATAGAAAACGCCCGCCACGGGGAACCGGGCGGGCGCTTTGTTGGTGTGCTCGGTCGGGCGTCAGTCGCCCTGCAGCAGCGTGGTGATGCGGCGCACGCGGCGCGGCGGTTTTCACGCTCGTCGCCCTGGCTTTGCACCGCAAGATCACTTTCGCCGTAGCCCTGCAGCACCATGTTCGACGGCGGCACGTCGAAATATTCGGTCAGCGCCAGCGCCACGGATTCCGCGCGGCGATCCGACAGCGCAAGATTGTAGCTGGCCGAGCCCGTGGCGTCGGTGTGACCCTCGATCAGGAAGACCTCCGACGGGTTCTGCTCGATCATCCGCTTCATCGCATTGCCGAGCGCCGCCAGTTCCTCGGCCTCACCGGGGCGGATCGCCGCGGAGTTGGTCGGAAAGGTCACCGTGTCCACCGAGATCTCGGGCACCAGATGGCGCACGCGGTCAATGTTGCGGATCTGGTTCAGCGAGAAGGCGCGGTTCACGCCCTCGGCTTCCTGAGCGGCCAGCGCGGCGGCGAGGTCCTCACCCTGCAGATCACGGAAGTTGAGACGCTGGGTACGGGCCTGCGGCAGTTCGCTCACCACCACGTCCTGCGCCTGCTGCGTGTCGTCAAAGAGCAGAACCTGCTGACCATCGGGAAGGATGCGCGCACGGCGCAGCACCCGGCCATCGGCGGCCTTGATCGTCTCGACCGTCGTGCCGTCGTCATAGGCCACGACGGTGCGGGTCGAGCCGTCGTCATAGCGGTAGGTCTTTACG